>DASXAK010000080.1:0-18169 GCA_036406715.1 Bryobacteraceae bacterium
AAACGAGAGTTTAAATGTAGCGCCATAAAGCGATTCCAATGGCCTCGTAGATGCGATTCAAACTACTGGGCGGTCCACAACGCACGGCGATAAGTCCGCGAGACTCGGTCTCGTAGCCGGGCCGCCCCGCAACGCTCCTTCATTCACCTTCCCAACAGCCGTAGTGTCTCTCTACGCCGCTGCGCGCGAACGCGCCAGATCCAGCCGGCGATTGCCCCAGGAAATCGACCGCACGCCGCTGGTCGACACCAGCAGGTTGTGGCCGCTCAGCCAGCTTCCGGTTTTGACAACGAGATACCCGATGTGCCAGCCCGCATCATCCATGATGAAATCGTCCAGGCATCCGACCTCTCCTTCCGGCGCCCACACGGAATAACCCGCAATCGCCCATACGCTGCGCAGGTGCGGATTGTCTTCGGGGCCGGTCGGATATTCCATCGCCGCCGTGTACAGGCCTGAGGGAACCCGTGGGCTCCAGTACGTCGGCCACCCGAAATAGCGGCTCATGGCGATTTCCTGCTGCCGCGAAACGGGCTTCTCGGTATCCACATCAGGGGCGTGACGAACCTGTTCCTTCGTCAATCGAACGGGAACCACCCTCCTTTCCCAATCCGGATCTCCGATGGCGGTCACCGCGATCAACACCTTGCGCGGCGTCAGCCAACTGCCCGGGTCGACAACCAGATAGCGAACCATCCACGTAAGATCGTCAAAATAGAAATCGGACACTTTTCCGATTTCGCCATCCGCGGCCCGTATCGAAGCGTCGGAAAATACCTTGATGCTGTGAAGCATGTCGCCCGTTCCGTCCTCGATTCCATTGTCCGGCACCCCCGGCGAACCTCGGTCACACTGGCACGCCACTACGTGAGAAGCATTACAGAACCGTCCGTCTTGCCCATCCAGCGTAGACGGCGATACTGCCACATTCCGCGAGCGGGTGAATACTGAATGGGGGTCGCATCTTATGAACTGGAAGGCAGGCCCGACCGCCGGCGCCGTCCTCGTCGTTGCCGCGTTCGTAGTCGGATTTGTCCCCCAGTATCGAAGGGCCGCGAACTTGAATGACGAATTGGCGGCGGCGCAGCAGCAACTCAACTCGGAACGTGAGAAGTCCAATATGGAAAAGGCCGGCCTGTTGATCGGCTACATCTATTTGGAAACCAACCTGAAAAACTACGGGCTGGCTGGGCAATCGGCGCCAAAATTCTTCGACAAGGTGCAGGCCATGGGCGGCCGGACCACCGATCCAAACTGGCAGGCGTTGATTCCGGCGATCGGTGCCCGGCGCGATCAAGTAGTCAGCGGGCTGGCGAAAGGCGATCCGGCCACGCTAGCTGCGGTCCAGGACATCTTCCAACGCATGCTCGACGCCACCCAAGCGGAGTGGAAATGAGGCCGCCCATGCCGAATAGGCCCGAGGTGGTGGTCATTACCGGAGCCTCGGCGGGCGCCGGCCGCGCCACCGCCCGGCGATTTGCTCGCGAGAATGCCTCGATCGGCCTGCTCGCGAGAGGAACCGAAGGGCTCGAAGCCGCACGTGCCGAAGTCGAAAGGTGCGGCGGAAGGGCCCTGGCGATTCCCACCGATGTCGCCGATCCGGAGCAGGTCGAGGCCGCCGCCGAGACAGTTGAACGGGAGTTCGGTCCGATCGACATCTGGGTCAATAACGCCATGACCACCGTTTTTTCGCCGTTCCTCGAAATCACTCCCGAAGAATACCGGCGCGCCACGGAAGTGACCTATCTCGGGTTCGTCTATGGAACCATGGCGGCGCTCAAGCGGATGGTTCCGCGCGATCGCGGCGTCATAGTCCAGGCGGGCTCGGCCCTGGCGTATCGATCGATTCCCCTGCAAGCGCCGTATTGTGGCGCCAAGGCCGCGATTCGCGGCTTTACCGATTCAGTCCGAACCGAGCTTCTGCACCAGACGAGCCGCGTTCATCTGACGATGGTCCAGATGCCGGCTCTCAACACGCCGCAATTTGACTGGTGCCTGAGCAAGCTTCCGAACGATCCCCAGCCGGTGCCGCCCATCTTTCAGCCCGAGGTGGCGGCAGAAGCCATCTTCTATGCCGCCCATCAGCGCCGCCGTGAAATCTATGTCGGCCGCACCACCGTCCTGAGCATCCTTGCGAACAAGTTTGTGCCCGGCCTGCTCGACCGGTATCTGGCAAAGACCGGCTACCAGGCGCAACAAACTGACCATCCGGTGAGGCCCGGCCGCTCCAGCAATCTCTTCCAGCCACTTCCGGGCGATTACGGCGCGCACGGCGAGTTCGATTCCCGCGCCAGCGCCCGGAGCCCCCAGTTCTGGGCGGACACCCATCGCGGCGGGTTGGCGCTGCTCGCAATAGGAATCGGCGCGGTCGTAGGAACCATCCTGTACCGGGGCCGCTCGTAATTCCAACCGTTACGACTTTTTCTTCCCCTTATTCAGAACCACCAGGTTGTCGGTCACCGAAAACACGTTCGGCACCTGATTCGCGCGCGTCTTGATGAGCGTATCGTCGAACTGGTTGTCCACGACGCCTTCCAGCGTCACGTGTCCGTTGTCAACAATGATGTGAATGGACGGCAGAGCCTGAAAACCATAACGCGTGCCGATTTGCGACTCCCCATAGATCGCCTGAGCGACGGCCCGGCGAATCTGCCAGTCCATCGGTGACAAGGGAAGCTCGCGGATGTTGTTGATGACTTGCGTCACCCCGATGACGTTCTTTACGGCGCTTTCGGCGTCCTTTTTGATATTCCACGGTGGCTCGGGAGGGCACGCCCCCTGTAATGTGACGACGCTTCCGTCCACTTTGAACGCAAGGTCTGTAAAAACTGAGTAATACGGCAGTGTCAACAGGGCGTGACGGACCTGTTTCGCGATTTGCGACTCGTTCGCAGGCCCGTTCATGAACGCGTCGTTGTGGTCTTCTGCCTTATCGTTCTTGGCGGCCCATCCCCACCCCAGGGATAGGGCGGAAACGATGATCAATCCAGCGATCCTTCGCATTAGCGCCATCCTCCTGATTTCATAGATGCATGGCGCGGGCCGCTGTTTCATGCTTAACATTTGAAGTGCCTGCGACTGTAACTTGCCAGTTATCCGTTGACGTAATGACCTTTACCTAAGAACGCGGCAAAACACTCGCGAGGCGCTCACAGTGTGCTCAACTGATATCAGCGCTCAGCGCTGTCCATTGGCGGGGAATCATGTCGACCGGACGTCAGAACCAAATAAGCCGGTTTGACTAATTGCCGGGACACCGGCAACCCCGCCGCCAAAATTCCCGCCCAGCCTCGAAAAATACCGTATACCGGGTATTCCAATCGCTGCAGGCGCCTCTTTATGATCGGCAATTAGGGCTATCTTTGCCTGTCCCCGGTTTCTCGGTGGACAAATTTCTCCAGGCGATTCAAAGCGGGGATTGAGGCGGCATGCGCAAAGCGACGACACGAACGATACTTCTGTGGGCGGGACTGGCGGCGTTGGGTCTGTCTTCGTGCTCCCGGCCCGCGCGGGTGCAGGCGCGAGACACAGGAGCTTCGGAAGCACCGACGGTGCCCGTGGCGCGGGTGACGAGCGAGAGCCTGTCGCGCGGCCTGGTGCTGACGGCTGAATTCAAGCCTTACCAGGAAGTGGATGTGATGGCTAAGATCGCCGGGTATATCAGCAAAATCAATGTGGATATCGGGGACCGCGTCCGGCAAGGCGAATTGCTGGCCACGCTCGAAGTGCCGGAGATGGCGGACGATCTGCGACGCGCTGCGGCCGCACTGGACCGCAGCCAGGCCGAAGTTGGCCGCGCCAAGGATGAGCTGCAGCGGGCCCAATCGGCTCATGAGATCGCGCACATCTCGTTCGAGAGGCTCTCGGCCGTATCCGCGAAAAAACCGGGCCTGGTGGCGCAGCAGGAAATTGACGATGCGCATAGCAAAGACCTTGTATCCGAGGCCCAGGTCTCAGCCGCGAAATCCGCTCTTGCCGCCGCCAACGAGCAGGTGCGCGTGAGCCAGGCGGAGATGCAGAAGATTCAAACGATGATCCAGTATACGCGCGTGACCGCGCCTTTCGCGGGCGTAATCACGAAACGGTACGCCGACACGGGTTCGATGATCCAGGCAGGCACGGCCTCACAGAGCCAGGCCATGCCCGTGGTGCGGCTGTCGGAAAACAACCTCTTGCGGCTGATCCTGCCGGTTCCGGAATCATCGGTGCCAACCGTGCATTTAGGCCAGCAGGTCGAGGTGCAGGTTCAGACTCTACACCGAAGTTTTCCCGGGAAGGTGGCGCGGTTTGCGGACAAGCTCTCGCTCGCGACCCGCACGATGGACACCGAGGTGGATGTTCCGAATCCGACCCTGGTGCTGGTCCCCGGGATGTATGCGGAAGTCAACCTGACGCTGGATCGCCGCAACTCGACTTTGGCGGTGCCGGTTTTGGCAGTGGACCTCGATTCGAATTCTTCCGGCACGGCGTCGACCGGTCGAGTGATGGTGGTGACGCCGAATAACCGGGTGGAGGTCCGGAAGATTCAACTGGGCCTCGAGACGCCCGACAAATACGAAGTGCGCTCCGGCCTGAACGACGGCGACGCCGTGGTATTGAGCGGCCGCTCCGGGCTGCAGCCGGGCCAGGAGGTCCGGCCCAAGGTGACCAGCCTGATGGCTTCCGGGTCCTAACCGAGGAAGAAGGAATGTCGCGATTCGCAATTCGTAATCCGTACTTTATTGTGGTGGTGTGCCTGTTCATCGCAGTGATCGGCGTGACCAGCGCGGTTCGCATGCCGGTCGACATGTTCCCGACGATGAACATCCCAGTCGTGGCGGTGGCCACCTTCTACTCGGGGATGCCGCCGGAACAAATCGAAACCGACATCACCAGCCGGTTTGAACGGTTCTTCACGCTCGGAGCCGGCATCGAGCACATCGAATCGCGCTCGCTGCCGGGAGTCAGCGTGATCAAAGTCTATTTCCAGCCGGGGACGAACGCCGATTCCGACGTGACTACGATTTCCAACCTGGCGATGGCCCAGTTGCGCCGGCTGCCTCCCGGTACGCTGCCGCCGGTGATTCTCAAGTTCGACGCTTCGAGCCTGCCGGTGTGCCTGGTGACCTTCAAAGGCGAGGGTCTCAATGAAACGTCGCTGCGCGACCTGGCGCAGTATCAGGTGCGCAACCAGATCGCCAGCGTACCGGGCGCGAGCGTGCCGCAGCCGTTCGGCGGACGGTACCGGCAGATCATGGTCTACGCCGATCCGTACAAGCTCGAAGCGCACCAGTTGAGCCTGATGGACCTGGTCCGTTCCATCAACAACGCGAACCTGATCCTGCCGGCCGGCGACGTGCAGCTCGGGCAGCTCGACTACAACATTTATACAAACAGCCAGCTTCCCACCGTGCAGGAGATCGACCAGCTTCCGATCAAGACGGTCGGGCAGGCCCCTGTGCGCGTGTCCGATGTCGGCCAAGCCAAGGATGCCCAGCAGATCCAAACAAACCTGGTGCGAGTGGACGGCCAGCCTTCCGTCTACGTGCCGGTGCTGAAACAGGGCGGCGATACCAATACCATCGCCGTGGTCGATGGAGTGCGCGAGCGATTGAAGCGCCTGTTCGACGTGCCCAAGGAACTGATCACGAACGTGGTATTCGACCAGTCGGCGTTCGTCAAGACGGCCATCGAGACGCTGTATCACGAAGGCGCCATCGGACTATTTTTGACCTCGTTGATGATCCTGATTTTTCTCGGAAGCATGCGCGCAACAGTCGCGGTGTTCTTCTCCATCCCGCTCTCCGCGCTGGGGGCGGCCATTGCCCTGGCGATCGGCGGCAGTTCGATCAACACCATGGTGCTGGGCGGGCTGGCGCTGGCGTTCTCGCGATTGATCGACAACTCGGTGGTGGTGCTGGAAAACATATACCGGCACCTGGAGCTGGGCGAAACGCCCGAAGTGGCGGCGGAAAATGGTGGACGCGAAGTGGCTCTGCCGGTTCTGGCGGCGACGCTCACCACCGTGGTCGTCTTCTTCCCGGTCACGTTCCTGTATGGCGTCAGCAAGTTTCTGTTTTCAGCGCTGGCGCTGGCGGTAGTGCTTTCGCTGTTTGCGTCCTTCGTCGTGGCGATGACGGTGGTGCCGCTGTTTTGCGCCCGCTTCATCAAGGCGACGCACCACGGCACGCCCTCATCCGAACAGCCCGTCACGGTAGATGCCCCGCCGCGGCGGCGGCTTTCCTTTGGCCAGCGGTTCAATGTCTGGTTCAACGCGCGATTTGAAGGCTTCCTCAAGGGCTATGACTGGCTGGTTGGCTGGACACTGCGGCGCCCCGTGCTGACCCTGCTGGCGTTCGCCGTGATCTTCGTAGCCAGCTTGAGTCTGTACCCTTCGCTGGGTTTGTCCTTCTTTCCGCGTACCGATGCCGGCCAGTTCGTCATCAACCTGAAGGCGCCCACCGGCACGCGGCTCGGAGTGACCGATAACGAAATCGCCCGCCTGGAAGGTCTGATCCGCCGCGAGGTATCGCCCGATGACCTCGGGATGATCGTTTCCAACATTGGTTCCACGCCTGACCTTTCGGCCATGTACACCAGCAACTCCGCGATGCACACCGCGTTCGTGCAGGTGAGTTTGAAGGACGATCACCAGGTAGGCAGCTATGAATACATGGCACGTGTCAAACGGCGGATCGCCGTAGAGATGCCGGAGCTGACCACGTATTTCCAATCGGGCGGCATGGTGGACGCCGTTCTGAACCTGGGATTGCCGGCGCCCATCGACGTGCAAGTAGGCGGTAGCAACCTGCAAAGATCCTATGCCACGGCGCTCCAACTGGCTTCCAAAATCCGTCAGATTCCCGGCGTCGCCGATGTGTTCATCCCGCAGGATATCGACTATCCGGCGCTGCGCCTCGACGTGGATCGCATGCGCGCGAGTGAACTGGGGCTCGATCAGCGCGAAGTGGTCGGCAACGTGATCACCGCGCTGACGTCCAACGCCATGATCGCCCCGAGCTACTGGATCGATCCCAAGAACGGAAACGATTACATGCTGACGGTTCAATATCCGGAGTTCCAGGTGAAGACGCTCAACGACCTCCGTGCGATTCCGCTGCGCGGCCCGAACGACCCGGAGCCGACGCGCCTGGACATGATCAGCCACATCAGCCGCATTCAGTCGCCCACCGAGGTGGATCATTACGCCATCCGCCGCGTCAACGACATCTATGTCCGGCCGCTCAACGAGGACCTCGGGCGCATCGCCAACTCGATCGATCAGATCATCGCCGATACCAAACTGCCGGAGGGCTTGGACGTGACGCTGCGCGGCATGGTGCAGGGCATGCGCACATCCTTCCAGAGCTTCGCCATGGGCCTGATTCTGGCCGTGGTGCTGCTCTACCTGATCATCGTGGCGCAGTTCCGCTCGTTTCTCGATCCATTGATCATCCTGATCGCGGTGCCGCCGGGACTCACCGGCGTGATCCTGATCCTGTATCTCACCGGCACCACCATTAACGTGATGTCGCTCATGGGCGTCCTGATGCTGGTCGGCATTTCGGTGTCGAACAGCATTCTGATGGTGGAATTCGCGCACCATCTCGAAGGAGAAGGGATGCGCGTGCGCGAAGCGGTGGCGGTGGCGTGCCGCGTACGATTGCGGCCGGTGCTGATGACGTCGCTCGCCACGATCATCGGCATGCTGCCGATGGCGCTGAAGCTGGGCGCAGGCAGCGAAGCCTATGCGCCGTTGGCGCGCGCGATTCTGGGCGGTTTGACCGTTTCAGTCGTGCTCACGGTGTTGCTGGTTCCGGCTGCCTATGTCCTGGTATATGGGCGGCGGGAGGTTCGTTAGCATGCGTTTCATTTTTCGGTTCCTGATGATTGCGATACCGCTCGGGTGCTGTCTCGCACAAGCGCCGCTCCGTCTGACCCTGGCCGAAGCGCAACGGCTCGCCGTCCAGAACAATCCTCAAGTGACCGCGGCGAATTTCACGGCGGCCGCCGCGCACCAGGTTCCGAACCAATATCGTGCGAATCTCCAGCCGAGTATGGCCGGCAGCTTCACCGGCGTCGGCGCAGATAACGGAAGCCGGCTGGCTGCCGGAGCTTTGAATAATCCCGTAGTGTATGAGCGCGTCGGCTCCGGGCTCAGCATCGGACAACTCATCACCGATTTCGGCCGGACGAGCAACCTCATCGGAACGGCGAAGCTGCAGGCCGAAGCTCAAGATCAGGGAACGGAGACTGCAAAAGCAAACATCCTGTTGGACACAAGCCGGGCTTATTTTGCGCTTCTGCGCGCGCGGTCGGTGATGAAAGTTGCCGATCAAACCGTAGCGGCACGCCAAACGGTTGTGGACCAGGTGACCGCACTCGCTGAAAGCAAGCTGAAATCCACACTGGATGTCAGCTTCGCGAATGTGAACCTGGCGGACGCGAAGCTGTTGCAAGTCCAGGCACAGAATGATGTAAAAGCAGCGGAAGCGAATCTCGCTACAGCGCTTGGGCTGCCGAATGCCGCCGGCTTTATCTTGAGCGAGGAGCCAATGCCTCCCGCGTTGCCCGATCGAATTGATCCGCTGATCCAAGAGGCTTTGCAAGACCGGCCAGAACTGAAAGACCTTCGGCTGCAGGAGAGCGCGGACTTGCGTTTTGCGAAGGCCGAACATGATCTCTATTACCCATCCGTCGGCGTGGTGGGAACGGCCGGATTCGTTCCCGCGGGCTATTCGGCCATACCGGGACGTTATGGGGCAATCGGGTTGAATGTCACAATTCCGGTATTTAACGGGGGACTTTATAAGGCGCGGCAGAGCGAAGCCGAGCTGAAGGCCAGGGCGGCCGCGCAGAACGTCACCGGTCTCGAAAATCGTGTGACCCGGGACGTTCGCGTCGCTTATCTAAATGCCACCACGGCGTATGATCGCCTGGCGCTGACACAGCAATTATTACAGCAGGCGCAGCAGGCGCTCGACCTTGCGCAGAGCCGATACGACCTGGGTTTGGGATCGATCGTCGAATTGAGCCAGGCGCAGTTGAATGTGACCTCGGCTCAAATCGCCGATGCGACAGCCCACTATGACTACCAGACACAGCGGGTTGCCGTTGACTACCAAATCGGGGCGCTACGCCAACCGTGACGGGGTCACCCAGAATGCGCCGGCGATGAACACCGATTTCTGGTCGGAGACTGCCCCACGTGGCGCGGGTGAGCGAGCGGCAAAGTGAACGGTGCATAATGGATCGCGTACACGAGGAGGCGGTTCATGGCAGAGAAGAGTTCGCCGTCGCGCCGGAGAGTTCTCAAGCAGGCGGCAACCGCGGGAAGCGCTGTGCTCGGCGGAGTCGCGTTCGCGCAACAGGTGCAGGCGCCGTCGAATGCACGCGGCACGAATGCAGGGCGCAAATTCCGGGCATATGTGTCGAGGCGGGGAATGCCGAGTGCCGTGGAAGAGTTGACGCTGCTGCCCATCGAGCCGCGCCAGGTCCTGGTGCGCGTGGAGGCGTGCGCTCCTTGCTACACGACGGTGCCGGGCGCGCTCGGGGGGACACGGCCCGCGGCCGCGCCGGGAGTTCCTGCTCCACCCAACGCCCCGCGCGCGCAAGTGCCGAATCACGCGACCGTCGGAATCGTCGAACAGGCTGGGCCGATGGTGAAGCGCGTGCAAGCGGGCGATCGCGTAATTGTCGCCGGCACCTCGCAGTGCGGCCAGTGCTATCAATGCCTGCACGGCGATCCCGACTATTGCCAGTTCACATTCGGCGGCGACGTGTTTCCGCCGTTTGCCACCGCGAGCGACGGCACGCCTGTTATCGCGCAAGCCGGAATCGGAGGCATGAGCGAACTGACAGTCACCACCGAAGAGTATTGCTGCCCGATTTTCACCAAAGTACCTCCGGTGGAGTTGTCCCTGCTCGGCGATCAACTCACGTCGGGCTTCGCCGCCGGCATGTGCCGGATGAAAGTCGAAGCGGGCTCGAACCTGGTGGTATTTGGTGCGGGCCCTGTCGGCATGGGAGCGGTGCAAGCCGGCCGGGTGACGGGCGCCGGCCAGGTTATCGTCATCGAGCCGATCGCCTACCGGCGTGAAATGGCAATGAAACTAGGCGCGACTCTGGCGCTCGATCCGAAGGCGGAAGGCGCGGGTCTCGTCGAAAAGATTCGTGAGTTGTGTAAAGGACCGACCGACCGCAAATTCGCCGGCGGCAGCGGCTGGGTCACCACCGGGTTGGCGACCAATGCACGGGGCGCCGATTTCGTGATCGATACGGTCGGCCGCGACAACGTGCCGCCGAAAGTGGAAAAAGGCCCGGACCCGACGGGCTTGCTGCCCATGCAACAAGCGTGGGAGTGCACGCGGATGGGCGGTCACGTGATGTTCATGGGGCTCGTGAATGGTAATCTGTCGCTGCCCGGCACGGCGGTCGCGCTCCTGGGGCGCACCATTCATCCCGGACAACAGGGTGGATTTCACATGATGCGCGACATCCCGCGTTTCGTGCGGCTGATGGAGCGCGGTCTGCTTGATGCGAAAACCATGATCCAGGGGACGTATCCCATCGAGCAGAGCGCCGAAGCCTGCCAGGAGATTGCGGACCGCACCAAACTCGCGACGGTTGTTCTGATGAGCTGAGGCGTGCGCAGGCCGGAGCCCTGCGCCACTGTGCTTTGCGGCACAAGAGTGAGGGCCGTCGCGGCAACAGGATTGCCTATTAGTCGCCGATGACCGCCTCGGACCCTACCGGTGTAATCGGTTCGACACGAAAGCATCACGGCTTCTTCCGGGGCAGCGCGCGCGTGTGGAAGAACTTCGCACGGCGCAGGAGAACGGCAATGCTCTTCTGTGGAGCGGCGCCCCTGCTGGTACGGGCATTGCTTCTTCCGGTAATGCCGATTCCCAATCCGAGCGTCCACGACGAGTTCAGCTATCTGCTCGCGGCAGATACATTTGCAGAAGGGCGCTTCACCAATCCAACGCCGCCGTTGTCGGTGCATTTCGAAACGTTTCAGGAGTTGATGCAACCGACGTACATGTCGATCTACCCGCCGGGACAAGGCGCTCTGCTGGCGTTCGGAAAGATCGTTTTCGGCAATCCGTGGTGGGGTGTTTGGTTGAGCGTGGGACTCATGTGTTCGGCGGTTGCCTGGATGTTGTACGCATGGCTTCCGCCGGCTTGGGCTCTTTTGGGCGGTGTGCTCGCTTTTCTACAGTTCGGAATCTCACATTATTGGATGAACAGTTACTGGGGCGGTTCGCTGACAGCCCTGGGGGGCTGCCTGGTGCTGGGTGCGGTGCCCCGTCTTCGCAAACACCTGCGCGTCGGCGACGGCGTGCTCTTCGCCTCCGGACTGATCCTGTTGGGCAGCACGCGGCCGTACGAGGGCGGCATCGTCGCCGCCATTGCCGGGCTCGCGCTGCTGATTTCGTTCTGGCGCAGCGGCGCCTTTTCTAAACCGCGGGTTTACGGCGCATTTGTGCTGCCGGTTGTTGCACTGGCCGTCCCTGCGGCCGCGCTGATGCTCGCCGGGAATCGCGCAGTGACGGGAGGCCATCTTTACCCGGCACACGAAATCTACCGCAAGCAGGTCGCGGTCTGGCCTTCCTTCGCGTTTCAAAAACCACACCCGGCTCCGGCCTATCATCACGAGGTCTTTCGCGAGTTCTTTACTCAATGGGAACCCGATCTCGAGGATGCCCGGCAATGGGGAACACTGCAGGGGCTGCTACCGGGGATTGTCGGCCGTGTCCGCGTGCTCGGATCGAACTACTTTCCGCTTCCTCCGTATGCGCCGATCGCGTATCTCTCGCTGGCTGCGATCGTCTTCCGCCGGACTCGCCTGCTCGCGGCCGCGATCGTTGCGATGGTGGCAGGCAATGCCCTCGTCAACTGGTTATTGCCTCACTATCTCGCGCCCGCGCTCGGAGCCCTCATCGCCATCCACCTCCAATTCCTTCGTTTTCTCCGGACTCGAAGATGGCGCCTCAACGGGCGCCGAGCCGGTGAACTGCTCTTTGCCGCGACACTGTGTTTCATGGTTCTGCTGTTCGCGATCCGGTATGTACGGCGCGGCGAGGGCCGCGGGCAGGATATCGGCGATGAGCGCGCCGCAATCCAGCGCAGGTTGGAAGCTCAATCCGGGCAGCAGTTGGTCTTTGTCCGCTATTCGCCTCACCATACAGTCGGGTATGAGTGGGTCTTCAACGGCCCGGATATTCCCACACAGAAAGTGATCTGGGCGCGAGCGATGACTCCGGGCGAGGATCTGGAGCTGCGCCATTATTTTGCTCGCGCCAATGCGTGGCTGCTGGAGCCGGATGCGAATCCGATTGCGCTGAAGAAACTGGATTGAGATATGAGGTCATTCCCTGGTCTCGATTCTCCGGTGGGGTATTTCGTACAGACGCTCTCGCTTGTTTCGCGGGATTTAGTACAAACCACTCTTCCATGGGAAGCGCTGCCGCGCGATCTTATGTGTAGGTCATCCGCTTGATGCGATCTTTGCCTCGAAGTCTGCTACAAGCGCTTCCAACATCTGTGCAGAATGGTCTGCGGCGCATGCAATCGGACCTGTACCGCCGGCGGTTCCGAGCGGCCGTTTCGCTGCCGGTAAGCGCGACGAACCCGAGCGCCCCGGTCGAAATCCACACGCTGTTGTGCCACCGGGACGTGTGGCCCTATCTCTATGCGATTAAGAGCCTGCTTCTCTACTGCGATGACGTTTCGGTCGTGCTGCACGATGACGGGAGTCTTTCGGCCGGCGATGTCGCACTTCTCGAGCGCCAGTTGCCGGGAATCCGGATCATCAACACCGCGGCCGCCGATGAGGCAGTGATGCCGCGGCTGGTGCGATACCCGGTATTGACGAAATACCGGACAACGGTAACGAATGCCAAACAGCTCCTCGATTTCACGCTTCTCGCCCACACGCGCAAATTGATTTCGATGGACGCTGATGTCCTTTTCCTGGACCGCCCCGAAGAAGTGCTGGACTGGATGTGCGAACCGCGGCCGGCGATTTTGGTGGGGCATGAAAAGGAATGGGCGAGTGAACAGGACCGGCGCCTCGATCAGACCAGGCTCGAGTATTTCCCGAACATCAATATCGGGCTAATGTGCTTCGACCGGGATCTTTTGAACCTGGAGCGCGCGGAAGAAATCGTCCCGCTGATCTCGAACGAACCGGACTGGTGGAGCGGCCAGGCGGCGATCGCAGTGCTGATCGAAGACTACCTGGGCCAGCATCCCGGGCGCGCGCAGTATCTGGATGGCGATCGCTACATCCATAACAACCGCCTCGATCGTCCAGCCGTGATGAAGCACTACTGGGCGGTTCGGCGGCACGGCATCGGATGGCCTTCGTACAAGCGGGATTTGAAGCGCGTCCGGCTGGGAGCGTCACAGTCAGTGCGCGCCCCGGTCCGGACCGCGACGCGGCCGGCCTAGAGGTGTTCTCGTGGAAACCCCGCGCTGTCACGCGCGGGGCCGAACTCTATTGCGCCGGCGGCTCGAAGTACGTCTGGGCGAGTTCGGGCTTTTCGCGGATCGCGCGGCGCCAGCAGGACCGGGCTTCGTCTTCCTGGCCCAAGGCCATGAGTACGTGGCCGAGATTCAACAGGGCTTCGGCGAATTTTGGTTCCTCGTTCAGCGCCTGCTGATAGAACTTCACGGCTTCTTCGTTCTGGCCTTGTTTCTGGCAGATGAGCGCGGCGTTGTAGTATAGCTCGGGACTGCGCTCACCCAGTTCGATCAGGCGGCGGTGCAGCTCGAAGGCTTCGCCGTAATCTTCCTGCTCGAGCGCCAGCGCGGCCAGCCCGCGCACGGCGTCAGAGGAATCGGAGCGCAGCATGAGCGCTTCCTGGAAACAGCGGCGCGCTTCGGCGGTGCGGCCGCAGCGGGCATGGGCAATGCCGGCGTTCAATTGCGCTTCGGCCCACTCCGGCTTCTGCTGGATGCACTTCTGGAACGCTTCGGCGCTGGATGGATAATCACCGCGCAGCAGCCGTAAGTAGCCGAGGCGGAAGCAGGCGTCCAGCCACTCCGGCGCGTCCTGGGGAATCGTGCCGTACAACTTCTCGGCCCGTTCGCGCTCTCCCTGCTGTTCGAGGACCAGCGCCAGGTTCCACATCGTGCCGGCCTGCCGCCCATCGATCTTCAGGGCCTTCTCATAAGAAGTCCGCGCCGCAGCCAGATCGTTCAATTCCTGCTGTACGACGCCGAGATTCAGGTAGGCCTGCGCCGAATCCGGCCGCAGATGCGCTGCTTCCATGTAGGCTTCGGCTGCCTTGGGAAAATTGCCGGTCTTGTGATAGGCCACGCCGAGATTAAACCAGTTCTCGAAACGGTCGGGCACGGATTCGGAGAGAATCCGGCAGTACTGCGTAGCGTTTTCGTAGTCGCCCTCGGTGAAGGCCACGCTCGCCAGCGCTTCCATCGCGACCGCGGACTGGGGCTGCAGTTCGGCGAGCATCTCCGCATAACGCCGGACCGACTCGTGGTCCTTGTTTTCCACGTACATGGCGACGAGGTTCGAGAGCGCCTCTTCGCATTTGGGGTTGCGGGCCAGAACCTTGCGATAAAACTCTGTCGCTTCGGCATGGCGGCCGCTCTGCTGCAGACCGACGGCTTTTCCGAAAACCGCCTGCTCGTTCTCGGGAAAGAGACTGAGGTACCGATCAAGCGTCTCGACCGCGTCGTGCGGCTGGCCGGTGTGGAGGAGGCTGATGCCCAACCCAAGCAAAGCATCCGAGCGCGACCGATCGCGTTCGTAGGCGCAGCGGAACGCCGCGACCGCCCGCTCCCAGTCCTTCAAATTGCCCAGGCACACGCCCAGGTTGAAATGAGCGGTGCGGTGCTGCGGGTCGAGATCGATCAATTGCTGGTAAGTAGTGGCGGCCGAGGCATAGTCGCGATTCTCGTAATGGATGTGGCCGAGCGCCGAATAGAGGCCCGGGTCCTGTTCACCGGATTCGATGGCTCGGCTCAGCAGCTTGGCTGCGCTTTCCAGCTTACCTTCCAGGTGCAAGGA
Source organism: Bryobacteraceae bacterium (assembly GCA_036406715.1). Classification (GTDB taxonomy): domain Bacteria; phylum Acidobacteriota; class Terriglobia; order Bryobacterales; family Bryobacteraceae; genus PSRJ01. The sequence continues at coordinate 15,017 of DASXAK010000080.1, forward strand.
AACGGCTTTGGACAGCGTTTTGCTGACGCGCTTCTGATGCTTGGGGTCGTTGATCGGCGTCACCCCAGGCGGCATCGTTTCCAGCGTTTCGACTTCACCCCTCAACTCCATTTGTCCATCTCCCCTTTCCAGGAGCCCTTTCCCCGTTGCAGGCTGGCGAAACCGCTCTCGGCCGTTTCCGCCTGCAAGGCCGCTTCGGCGGCGGGGGGCGGAACCGGCTGATTCGGCGTGGGCACGGGGAGCGCCGGCCGTTGCAGCGAGGCTGTCTCCCGGGATCCGAGACCGCCGGCGACGGCGCCGCAGAGCCGGCCGAACCAGTCGTCATTTTTCGAAACCCTCATCCAGTAGATTCGCGCGCGCGCACCGGCTTCGGAGAAGAACCCGACGCCGCCGGCGAGCAGCGTATCATCGGACCAAGAATCCACTTCCTGGCCTTCGATCGAAGCCGTGTAATGACTGCCGCGAACTTCCACCGACACGTGGTAGGGCGTGTTGTTGTGAACCATCACCGACAGCGGCACTTCGACTTTGTGGCCTTGCTTGCCGCCCACCACCGGATAATGCGCCATCGCGATGACCGGCCGGAGGCCGGCCTCGACCACGTGAAACTTCATTGCGTAATAGTTTTCAGGATCCTTGCCGCGGACCGCCCAGCTCATGCTCTTGCTTTCGATCTGGCCGAAGAACTCCATGCGGTAGTCGGTGAAGTTCAGAGTCGGCTGGAACAATGCGAGCTGGCTGGGGCGGATGTAGCCATCGGCGCTGCGTCCCCAGCCTTGGGCCTTGGAGCCCCAGGCAGACATACCGTTGTCGAAGGTGTCGGCGAGCTGCACGGTAGCCCGTTTCGCCGCTTCACTGCGGATCCAGGCGACGGGGCTGTGTAAGGCGTTTGGCGGCGTAGCCGGCGCGGACACGACTTCCGTACCTGTCGAACCGGAATGGATACGCGGTGCGGCGGCCAATTCTTCGGCCTGGCGGCGCAACAGGTCCTTGCCAAATTGACCAGCGCTGGCGCCAAACCACAAGGCCATGGCCACGGTGACGGAAGCCGCGATGGCGGTGAACGCGTGCCGTGCCGCCTTGCGCTGAGTCATGGCGGCCGCGTCCGGCATGGTGAAGATTTCCGCGAACGCGGCCTTCTTGCGCTCGGGCTTTGGCCGCGACTGCTCTTCCAAACGGTCGAAGACCGGACGCACCGCGAAGCGCGGCATGTGGAGCGCCGCTGGACGCGAGGCCCAGGACAGCACAGGCCGGGGAACGACTGGCCCGCCAGGGCAGCGATAATCGACGGCGATCAGATCGGCTTGCGGAACTTCTGTCTGCTGGCGTTCCGCGGCCGCGGACGGAAGCGCGACAGCGGCGGCCGGGCGCTCGGTCGCTCGCGCCAGAGTCGCCGGCGCCGAATTCACCGGAGAAGCAGAAGCCATCTTAGCGGCAGCGGCCGCGCGGCGCGGCGGTTCTGCCACCAGGGTCTCGACGAGTTCGTCTGGAACCGGGTCGCGCACCGGCTTGACGGCAAACGGTGCGAAACGAACCGGTACGGCGGCGACTGCGGCTGGGGTGCTGTGCACAACCGGCCGGACTTCGCAGACCGCCGGTTGACTGGCCGGTACGGGAACGCATTGCGTATAGGCCCCCGCCATCGCGACGGCGGCCATTTCGAATTGCGGGAGAGCCGGCGCGGCTGCGGCAATCGATGTGATAGCGCTGGCCAGCGCTATCGGCTTTGCATCCAGATTCCGCGGTTGCGCGGTGGCGTAGATAAACGATTCGTGGCGCTCCGGCTTTAGCGTGGCGGTTTTGGCGGTCAAAAGCGCCGGAAGGTGCCGTGCCGTGGCGAGCGGCAACGCGCCGATGGCCCGCGGTTGGACATTGGACGAGACGGGCTCGGGAATGGCCGGGCGCATCCAGCGGTCCCAATTCGGAGGTTCGGCTGCGGCGCGCAGCTCTTCGCATTCCGTGGCTGAGAGCGCAAGGCCGGGCAGAGCGAGACCGACACCGTGTTGTGCCAGGGGCAGCAGAGCAGGGGTCTCGGGCTGCAGCGAGTGGATTTTAGGTTCTGGAAATTGAAGGGCGGCCGGTGCGCTGAGCAATTGGCCATCAACGGACCGGAGCACTACCGAACCGAGTTCCGCGGCCGGCAGCGATCCATTGGTTTCCGCGTGCGCCGGGACGTAGGGCGCCGGAGTGGGTTCGAACTCCGCCGGACGTGCCTCCGGCACACGGTCTTCTTCCGCGAAGGCGAGCAGGGCGAAAGCACCGGCTGCGGGCTCGGCAAGCGCCACGGGCCACTCGCTGGGAAACCGTGTGCGATGTTTCGCGGTGCTGAAATCGAAGCTGGCGACGGTTTTGTAAAACGGGCCTGTATGCGGCCGCAGGGTATCGCGAAAAGGAGCGATGTGGGTCGGGACAGTCTCCGGCTCGCCCACTTGAATCAGAACTTTCTTCAGCCGATCCTTGTACTGCTTGCGATGGTTCGGGCTGCAGAATTCCGAATCGCGGAGGAGCCGAATGGGGCCGATTTCCTTCCCGCAATATAAACAGGCCACGGCCGTCCTTGAGTGCTACTCAGCGATTATAGGCTTCTTAGTACCCTCGAATCGTGTTCCTGTGTGGCCATGAATTCCCATAATGACGGTAGGTATATTCTTAATGACTTCGGTTAACCGGCTCCGTTACGGCATCGAACGCGGAGCCGCGGCTGCCGTGTGGACGGCAACTGGTGTATGCTTCCCTAAAGCTCAAAACTCCTGGAGGAGCAACGAACTATGAGACAGATCGCAATTCGATTCTCGCGCCTGATGCCGGCATTCGCCCTATTGGCGATTCCCACCTTTGTCCAAGCGCAGGGGCAGCCGGACTTCAGCAAGGTCGAGATCAAGACCAACAAGATCACGAACAATTTCTATACGCTCGACGGGCAGGGCGGAACCATCGGCGTGCTGACCGGCCCGGACGGCGTGTTCCAGGTGGACGGCCAGTTCGCTCCGCTGAGCGAGAAGATCGCCGCGGCCATCAAGCAGGTTTCGGGCGGCAATACGGCGAAACTCCTGGTCAACACGCACGTGCACGGCGACCACACGGGCGGTAACGAGAACTTCGCCAAGATGGGGGCAACCATCATGTCGCGCACCGAGTTGCGCGACCGCCTGG
>DASXAK010000081.1:0-4388 GCA_036406715.1 Bryobacteraceae bacterium
ATCGTCAAAACCGTGGGAGCCCGCAGTCCACACGGGCAGGGAAATTTCAATTTTGCAGCCATCGCCATGCTGAAGCCTTACGGACCCTTCTACCCCGGTGCGTGGCATCCCAGCGGCGGGCCGCGCAGCTTCTCCATTGGGCTTGAAGCCGCGAATGTGGTGATGGATGTTTTCTCGCGAGTGCACGATCCGCGTAGTGCCGGGAAAACGCTCACGGAGGCCCTCTCCATCCACATGCGCGCGATAGAAGCCGCGGCCCTGAGAGCGGCGTCGGGTAGCGGTTGGACGTACGCCGGCATCGACCCTACGCCCGCGCCGGGCGGTGCTGTCTCCATCGGTGCCGCCATTGAATCCTTCACGGGAGGGCCCTTCGGATCCCCCGGGACTGAGACCGCGGCCGCCATCATCACGCGCGCCGCGAAAGACGTTCCCGTGAAGCAGACCGGCTACTCAGGACTCATGATTCCAGTACTGGAAGATAACGTGCGAACGCGGCGCTGGACTGAGGGCACTTATGGGCTCGATTCAATTCTGGCGTATTCAGCGGTTTGCGCCGGCGGCGTGGATACCGTGCCGCTTGCGGGCGACACCAGTGAGGAGGCGATCGCGCGAATCGTCGGCGACGTCGCGACACTGGCGTTCAAGTGGAACAAGCCGTTGGCTACGCGGTTACTACCCGCACCGGGCAAGAAGGTCGGCGAGATGACCGAGTTCAGCGGCGCGCTGGCGAACGCAATCATCCAGCCCCTGATAGGCTCGCCACGCCGATAGCTCCACGTTTCCCTGAATCGCGCGATCAGCGGGCGGCGGGCTCGACAGATGCGATGTCCTGCTCGGCATGAACCAGAGAAATGCCAGTTATGCCGGAGATCGATATCGAAGCTACGACTGGAGTAGCACTAGCTGAGCCGCTGCTGAGACCGCTTACGTTGGCTCTGACGTTCGTGATACGGAATACGCGGCTGGCAGTGGGTCCCGGCTCCTCGAATTGAACTGGCTCGAAGACGTAAGTGTTGCGGGATTTCCGCGCCGGCACGGGCGGTGATCCCATAGTCTCGTCGATCAATTGAGCAGTTCCTTCTTCGCCGGGTTTGGTATTGAGGGAAACGACAAACCCAGCCCGCACCCGGGTCTTGACCGTTCCACCCGTTAGCGTAATCCTCAAGTCCGCGCCTGCGGCGTTGGTGTCCCGGGCTGAAACTTTCTTAAGCTTCCCGACCCTTTGAACTGTCGCGGTCACCCGCAAGCCTGCTGGAGGCGCCGAGATGCGCTTTAATCCCATATGACCCTCCTTTCCACATGTCTGGGCCGCTTCGAGTATTGTCCCACCGGCCAGACCCAGCTCGGATTGGAGATTGCTTTTGTGGCCTACTTTTCAGCGGCCCAGGAGCACTTTTCAAGGAGGCGCGCGTCTAACGTGATCATGAAACATTTGGTTGGTTTACTGGCGCTAGCGCCGCTGTTTGGGCAAACGGGGGCGCAACTTGAGGCCCACGGCGTTTCGGTCGCCGATGTGATGTACCGGGGAAAGGCTGGCGTTCGTGTGGACGCGTTGCCCACCGCCGCCAACGGGCAGTCTTACGCCATCGTGAAAGGCAGCCGCTTCCATAACGGGACGATTGAAGTCGAATTGGCGGGAAAGCCGTCGGCTAATGCCGGCTCAGGCGCGCGTGGGTTCATCGGTATCGCCTTCCGGCTACAAGGCAGCCGCTACGAGTACATCTACCTTCGGCCGACCAACGGACGCGCGGATGACCAAGTTCGGCGGAACCATTCGACTCAATACGCCTCAGCGCCCGATTTTGATTTCGACCGGCTGAGGAAGGAATCGCCTGAGAAGTACGAATCATATGTAGACATCGAGCCCGGGGTTTGGACTCGGTATCGGATTGTTGTCGACGGCACTAAGGCAATGCTGTTTGTGCATGGGTCCGCCCAGCCCTGCCTGTTCGTAACTGACATGAAACTCGGAGATTCGCAGGGCGCCGTTGCCCTGTGGGTAGGACCTGGTACTGAAGGCTACTTCGCCAATCTCAAAGTCACAGAGTGACGCAATTGTGCGGCGTGGCTCTGCTCGGCAGAAACGCTGTCGGTTGTAGGCAAGACTAGTCCGACCGAAGAGCCTGCATTATGTCGACCCGGGCGGCGCGAAGAGCCGGCAGGACAGAAGCAATCAGCGCCGCTGTCAGCAGGACTAGCGCCGATTCCACGAGCGGCAGACTACCAGGCCTTTGCACGTGTTCGAAATAGCCTACAGCCAGCCGCAGGAGTGCAAAGCCTCCCAGGCTACCGGCTGCGATGCCTACTGCCGCCATGACAGCGCCCTGCCTGAGCACATCAATTAGAAGATGGCGCGGCTCGGATCCAATTGCCAGCCGAATGCCGAACTCACGGATTCGCGAACTGACCGAGAACGCGAGCACGCCCGCGACACCGACCACCGCAATCGCCAACGCGACAGCGGCAAAGCCGCCGAAAACCAGCGCGTTCAGACGCTCCGGCGCCAGCACCTCGGCGCGAATGTCTTCGAGAGAGGCGGCGTGTTCCACTACCTGGTCCGGCGCCATGGATCGGAGAACGCGCGTAACGGGAGATACCAGCGGATAGGGATCGCTGCGCGTGTGAACGAATGCGCGCTGACCGACGAATGCCTGACCTAACGGATGGTATACCGTGATGGCGGGACCGGGCGTGATGTGCTCATCCTCGACGTCAGCGACGACGCCTACAATACGGCGTGGCTCGGGACTGATGCCAATGAACTTCAGCACCGGATCGGTCCACATCAGGCGACGGTTGACCGCATCCTGGTTGGGAAACATGCGCTGGGCCAAGCTTTGGCTAACGATGACAACGGGCTCACTCCCTCGCCGGTCAGTGTCTGTAAAATCCCGGCCGGAGAGGAGCGGAACGCCGAGAGTGGCGAAGAATCCGGGCGAGATGGTGCGGAAGCGCGCTCGCGGATCTTCTTCCCCAGGGCCTCGGAGCCGGCCCTCGGTCGAGAATTGCATGGCGAAGGTATTTTCCCCGTCCCGCCATGGCACCACCGTGCCGACCGCAACGCCGCTGACACCCGGCAATTCGCCGATGCGCCGTATCGCTTCCTTGTAGGCTGCGACGATCTGATCGGGTGTTCGGCCAAAAGTGGTGGGAGGAACGTTGATGGCTAGTACGTGGCGGGTGTCGAAACCGGTTTGCGTCGCCTGTAGCGAGAGTAACGTTTTCACGAGCGTGGTGGCGCCCGCAAGCAGCACAAACGAAGCCGCCACCTGCGTAACTGCGAATACGCGCAACCGGCGGCTAATGCTGCCGGTGACACGTACGCTGCCATTGGCGAGACTGATGCCGTGCGAGGAGTCTGCCGAAGGGAGGCGCGGAACAAACGCCAACAATAAGGCCGCGACGAGCGCCAATCCCGCTCCGACCCAAAGCATACTGGAATCGACTGCCAGATCGAGAGCGCGCACAGAATAGCGGGCGGCGTAGCGGGACAATACGGCGACCATTGGACGCGCGCTGAGCACTCCCAGCAGCGCACCGGCGCCGCAGAGCAGCAGGCTCTCGACGAGCAATGTTCGGCGCAGTGCAAAGACACTAGCGCCCAGCGCCGCCCGGATGGCAAGTTCGCCTTCGCGCCGCACCGTCCGGGCCAGAATCAGGTTGGCGACGTTTGAGCAGGCGATGATAAACACCAGAGCCGATGCCGCTAAGAGCACCCAAAGAATCGTCCGCGCCTTGGACGTAATCTGATCGCGTAAGAGCTTGGCATCTATCCCGAATTCCGCTTTCTGGGAATAAGCTTCTGGATGCTCCTTGACCATCGACGCGTGGACTGCGCGCAGCTCGACGCGGGCGGTGTCGAGATCGGCCCCGGGCGCCAGCCGGCCAAAGAGTTCGGTCATGCGGTGCACGCGCCCGGTAACCATCGTCGCGGACAAGTGATGCGGGCTCGTGACGATGTTGGCAATAATCTCGGTTTCGGCCGGATAGGGTACAGACGGCTCCAGCACGCCGACGACCGTAGCCGAACGGGGGCCCAGGCGGATTGTTCTACCAATTACTGAGGGGTCGCTCTTGAGGTCCGTAGTCCAGAAGCGGTAAGTCAGCACCGCAGCTCCGGCGGCGCTCGGGCCGTCGTCCCGCTGGTCGAGTAGCCGGCCCAGGACCGGATGCAAGCCCATCACGGAGAAAAAAGAGCCCCCGACCACGCCCGACTGCACCTCGCGGGGCTCGCCCAAGCCGACCAGAGTAAAACCAATTGTCGAGAAATCGCCGAACGCGCTGAGGGTTTTGATGCGCTGTCGCAGATCCTGAATCTCCGGCACCGAGAAGTAGGCGTTTTCGATGCCGGCGCCCGGCGCGCTCTGGCGGATATAGATCAGGCGGCC
>DASXAK010000082.1:0-7057 GCA_036406715.1 Bryobacteraceae bacterium
TGAAGCAGCAGGCCGAGGCGGAAGGCCTCGATAGGATTTTCCTTGCAGCGGGGTTCGAATGGCGCGAGCCGGGCTGCTCGATGTGCCTCGCGATGAATCCCGACAAGCTCAAGCCGGGCGAGCGCTGCGCCTCGACTTCGAACCGCAATTTCGAAGGCCGCCAGGGCTACAAGGGGCGCACTCATCTGGTATCGCCGGCGATGGCGGCGGCGGCTGCGATCGCCGGCCATTTCGTAGATGTGCGCGAGTGGCAGTAAGCAAACAGTCGTAGGGTGGGCAAAATCGCCTACCGAGGCGTTCGGAAATGGCACGTCGCCCGAGCGATTTTGCCCACGCGGTCTGTTCCAACGGAGCGAGACCGCGTGGGCACGGCGCACGCGCCAAAGGCGCGTGGCGTCTTTGCCCACCCTACGAAGCTTACGATACGGCAGGCTTAATCCGCCCTACCTCGCTCCCACCAGCAGCGCGAATGCGGCACGATCACGGTGCCGCTCGGACGATGCTCCGGCGCGAGCCATGACGTACATTGCCGCACGAAGCCGGGCCCGGGATATTCGATGTCATAGGGCGGGGGATAAGGCAGCGATTGGGTGCGGTAGGGATAAAGCGGCGTCACGCGAATGCGGGTTCGTGCCCGCGGCGGCTTGGGCTCTGCCTGCGCCAAGGCAGTGGCGGCGCTGACCGTTCGGGCGCGAGCGCCGTTCTGGCCAAAGGCGGTCGACGAGACGCCACACAAAACGATCGAAGCAACGAGCGAAATGAGCGACTTGGCGGCCATCGCGAATCCTTTCGGCTCTCCCTGTAGGGCGGATCAGGCGCGCTCGGCAAGCTGCGCTCGGGGTTATCCGCTATTGCCAGCGCGCCGTAATTTGCCGCAGCCGGCCGGCTACGCGCCGCCCCCTGATTCACGCACGACAAAACTACCTTCCAGCGCGGCGGCTAACCCGCCCTACTGGGCAGGCGTTTAACTCCAACCATCGATGATCTACAACAACGGTTAATGGCTGATCCACCGTCCTCCGATCCACTCTCCTGGCAGTCCGTCAAGGCGCCCTCGCTCGATGAGCTGCAGATCATCGCCGAGGCCGCCTATCGCCGTCTGCCGTTGAAATTTCGCGCGCTCTGCGAGGGACTGGTCGTTCGGGTCGAGGATTTTCCGACTGATGAGGTGCTCGATGAGCTCAATGCAGAAACCGAGTTCGACCTGCTCGGGCTGTTCCAGGGCGTCGGTCTACCGTTCCGGTCCGAAAGCGCGCCGGTGCAGATGCCTAATATGATCTGGCTTTACCGCCGGCCAATTCTCGACTACTGGGCCGAGCACGATGAGACGCTGGGCACCATCATCACGCATGTCCTGGTGCACGAGATCGGCCACCATTTCGGGCTCTCGGACGACGACATGGCGGCAATCGAGGCAGTAGCGGATTAGAAGGTGTCATGCATAAATTCACTGTTCTTGAAGGCGTTGCGGCGCCGCTGCGGATGATCAATGTCGATACTGACATGATCATCCCCAAGCAGTATCTCAAGACGATCAAGCGCACCGGATTGGGGTCGGGCCTGTTCGCCGAAAAGCGCTACCGAGACGACGGCAGCGAGAATCCCGATTTCGTGCTCAACAAGCCGGCCTATCGCAAGGCCAAGATCCTGGTTGCCGGCGACAATTTCGGCTGCGGCTCATCGCGCGAGCATGCCCCCTGGGCGCTCATGGATTTCGGCATCCGCTGCGTGATCTCGACCTCATTTGGCGATATTTTCTACAACAACTGCTTCAAGAACGGCATCCTCCCGGTCAAGGTCTCGCCGGAGGACCTCGAAAAGCTGTTCGATGACGCCCAACGCGGCGCCAACGCCACCCTGACGGTGGATTTGGAAAAGCAGGAAATTCGCGGCCCTGACGGCGGCGTGGTGAAATTCGACATCGAACCTCACCGCAAGCACTGTCTGCTCAACGGCCTCGACGATATCGGGCTCACCATGGTCAAGGCGGACAAGATCAGCGGCTACGAGGCGAAAGCCAAGACGGCTCGGCCGTGGGTGTAGTAGAGCGAATAGCGAGCAGCCAGTAGCGAAATAGAAGAGGCGGTTATCTCTACTATTCGCTATTCGCTACTCACTATTCGTTTCCCACTCACTATTCGCGTCTCTTCAAGCCGCTTCGCTCAGCACCACGTCATAAAGACACGGCTCGATTTCCTCCGCGATCTCACCGAAGCGCGGCCATTTTCTGCGGAATTCGGGTGAGTGATGAGCGGCTGTAAGCATCTCGGCATCGCGCCATTGGATGTAATTGACGACGTGACTGCCGTCCTTGCTGCGATGCAGACTGATGGAGACGAAGCCTGGCTGGTTTGCCATGAAGCGGGCGCGCTCCTTCATCAGATCGAGCACTTCGTCCTGCTTGCCGGGTGGCAGCTTGACGGTCGTGATCTGGGTGACGATGCCCTTGTCCTGGGAAATTTCGGTCATGGTGCTGTCCTCCGAGGGGAATCCGAGGGACAACGCTCTGCCCGCAATCGCGGTTTCCCGTCTCGCAGGGCGGATCAGGCGCGCCACGGCGGCGGCATCGAAACGCTTTCGCCTGCCGGCCGCAATTTGGGTATGAGACATAATGCCGAAACGGAGCGCCGGGATTGTGCTGTATCGGCGGGTCGGGGGAGAGATTGAACTCCTGCTCGTCCATCCGGGCGGGCCGTTCTGGAAGACACGCGACCTCGGCGCGTGGTCCATCCCCAAAGGAGAATATGCGCCGGGTGAGGACCCGCTTGCGGTCGCCATGCGGGAATTCGAGGAAGAAACCGGCGTGCGGCCGCGCGGCGAATTCCAGCCGCTTGGAGAGGTGATGCAGAAGGGCGGCAAGATAGTCGCCGCATGGGCCGTGGAAGGCGATCTCGATCCGGCGACGATCAACTCGAACACGTTCGAGATCGAATGGCCGCCGAAGAGCGGCCGCAAGGAAATTTTCCCGGAGGTCGATCGCGCCGCATGGTTTTCGCCCGATCAAGCGCGCGCCAAGATTCTGTCCAGCCAAGCCCCATTCATTGCGCGGTTGATAGAGATGATCGGTCTGCGACCGCTACTTTGAGAGCTTGCGCGATCTTCGCGTGCAGGCTCTCGACGATGACCACACGAACGTGAAAATCACAACGCAATCGGCGTCGAGGTTACCACCTCGCGCGGAGCGAGCCGTGCTCGCCACGCGGAAAGATGTTGCGGCTCGCCGAAAGCCGGAACGATCCGTTTGGACGCGAGGCTCTCGACGAGGCGCAGGTTGTCGGAAAAGCGCGGATGCACGTTCCAACGCTGGAAGCGCGCCCGGGCGCTGTCGAGGAGCTGCTTGCCGGTCGAGTCGGCGCCGACATGGCCAGTGAACAGGATCGCCGGCTCCCGCTCGCCTTGCCAGCGCCTGATGAGCTTGGCCGCTGTTCCGACGTCGCCGGAGGCGCCGTGCGCCACCATGGCGCCGCGGGGCTCGGCGGTCTCGTCGAGCGCCCGAGTGCCCATCCTGAGCCGATCGAGGCGCGCGATCACCTCAGGCTTCGCCGAAGCACGCGCCGATCCGGCAAGCATCGCGACGACCGAGCGGACTTCCTGATCGATCGAAACTTCGAAGCCGGCCTCGATGAGGCACATGGCGATCTCAGGCGCACGTCCATCTGCGGGCACTGGCAACAGAACGGGACCGGCGGCGACGACGTCGGCGACGCTCTTGCGCTGGCGGTCGAGCGCCTCTTCCGCCTCGCCGTAGGATGCGTCGATGATTGCGGTTGCCGTTGGCGGCGGCTCGTCGAAGACATAGACCGGCGATTCGAGCGAACAGTCCGCCATGTAGAGAAGCCCGTCCCCGGCTTCGAGACGCAGCCACACGCCGCCGGGGGCGTGACCGTCGCGGCCGGTTGTTATTGCGGTGCCGAGCACGTCGGCTGTTCCGCAAATCGGAATCTCATGGCCCGGCATATCCTTGAGCCGTGCCAGCACCGGCGCGGTAGCAAAGACTGGCGGCATTCCGATCCGGTCGCGCAAGCGTAACGCGCCGGCGTGGTCCTTATGGCCGTGGCTGAGCACGATCGCATCGACGCGCCCAATCGCCTCGAAATCGGGCAGCCGCCCAGCCTCGGAGCCTTCGCCGCAGTCGAGGAGCAGTCGGCGGCCATTTGCTTCGACGATGAATGCGGCGGGTTCCTTGGGCCCGAGGCCGGAGACCGCGATCAGCCGTGCCGTGCTCGAGATTGCGGCGCTCACCACCAGCTGGGTTTCGGTTCCGGCGGATAGACCGGCACCGCTGGCACGAAGCCATTCCGGTTCGGCATTTCCACCTTCGGCAGACTGTTGGCGTCCATGACGTCGGTCTCGCCGATGATGCCGTTGCGATAGAGCAGAAAGGCGACTACCGCGTAGACTTCGTCGTGGGTGAGCGATCCTGGTTTGGGTACCGGCATGGCGCGGTTGATGTAATCCCAGGCGATCGTCGCATAGGGATAGTAGGCTACGCTGTCCCTTTCCTCAGGCTTGAAAGGCCCGCGATAAGGGTTGCCGGGACTGCCCAGCACCAGCCGCCGCAGTACCCCGTTTTGCCCATTCTGCCCGTGGCATACGGCGCATCGCTTGGCGAAGATCACGGCGCCTTCCTTGGCGGTTCCGCTGCCGGAAGGCAGCGCCTGTCCCTGCGGGCCGATCATGAAATCGAATTTCTTGATCTCTTCCTGGGAGAGCGGCGTGCCCACGTTAAACCTGGGAGATTGCGCCAGCGCCGCCGCAGGCGCTGCCAGGATCAGCACGGACGCGAGCAGTTTAAGTGAACATCGCATCGTATATGCTCCCATCGCGAGCCACCCTCCAGGGTTGCATCATATTGTTATGAATGGAGCGGGCGGGTTTTTTCATTTCCGCTTCGCTGATGCCCCAGTTTTTGTACAGCTCCGCGCGCGACGGCTGCACTTCACCGCGTTCGTCGGTGCAGCGGGACATGAGTACCGCCTCTTCTCCGTCCCACGCCCAATCGAAAGTAAACCGGGTATGCGCCCGCGGCAGCACCGGCGCTTGCAGCTTCGCTTCTTTCCAAGTCTGGCCGCCGTCGGTGGATATATCGACCTTCTTGACCACGCCGCCACCGGACCAGGCTATTCCGGTAATCTGGACATATCCGCGCCTGGCCAATCTGAGTCCGGCCGAGGGGCGCGTAATTATTGATTTCGGCCCGAACTGGAAGTGGTACCAGCGCGCTTTGCCGCCGATATCTTTCCTGGGGATGGAATGATTCATGCTTTCATTCCAGGTATGGTAGGGCTCATCCACCACCTTGATGTGGCTGAGATACTTCACGCTGAAGGGCGCTTCCCAGCCGGGGACTATCAGTCGGATCGGGTATCCCTGCTCGACGCGCAACGGCTCGCCGTTTTGGCCATACGCCACGAGGACGTCTTCCAGGGCCTTCCCCAGGGGCAACGTGTGAGAAAACTTGCCGGGATCTGCGCCTTCGGAAACCAGCCAACTCGCTCCTGGCTGGAGGCCAACCTCGTTCAACAGCACCGACAGCGGCACCCCAGTCCATTCGCTGCAACTGGTCATCCCGTGCACATACTGAACCGGCAAACCCATGTTTTCATTGCCGGCGCCATGGATCATCGGAGAGCTGTTGGCATGGCACTCCAGGAAATGGATCCGGGATACCGAAGGCAGGCTCTTCAAATCCTCGATGCTGAAACTCAAAGGACGATCCACCATGCCGTGAATCGTGAGCCGATGCTGCTGCGCATCGATATCGGGAAAATGGGACGCGTGGTATTGCACGAAGTGCAGCGAGGTGGGCGTTATAATTCCCACGTAATCCTGAAGCGGAGTGTAGTAGGTGATGTGATCGACGCTGAACCTCGCCCCTCGGCGCAAGAGCTCGCGGTGATCGTGGCCATCTCTGGCTTCGGCTTCGGGTTTTTGTACTTCAGGATTGGCCGACTGGCCTCTCGCGGCCCATTCCGCGCCCGCCCCTGCGCCGGCGGCCACGCCGGCCAGCGCAGCAGCCTGTTTCAGGAACTGTCTCCGGCCGGATCCATTGGAATCCATGCTTGCCTCCCGTGATCCGAATTTTCGAAATCCAAATTGAGCTTTGCCGTGGCCTAAAACCTTCGCCAATCAGCTGTGTATAGTGTCCCGTGAAACCGACAGCGTGTCAACGTAGCTGGCAGTGCTTGGCGCAGTTACGTGGGAGGGTTACGGCGCGCCGTGGCGCGAGGAGCACGCGTCGCGCGCAGCGAACGGCGCGGCTAACCCGCCCTACGATCAGAGGCCGGATATGTAACGTGCCATTGCCTCGCGGTCGGCGGGCGAAACCGCCTCCATGATTCGCATCATGTCGGTATTGTTGGTCCGCTCGCCTTCGGCATAGCGGCGCATCGCCTCGACCAGATATTCGTAGCTTTGGCCCGCGAGCCGCGGCGCCGCGAGGCCGCCGAGGAGGTTCGGCGCATGACACGCCTGGCAGACGGCCACCGCGGCGGGCGGCGACGTGGAGGCGACGCGCGCGGGCCGCGCCGGCCAATCCTTTTTGGCGAAATAAGCGGCCGCGGAGCCGAGTTCCGCCTGCGTGAGCGCTGTTGCCATCCAGCGCATGACCTCGACGTCACGGTCTCCGCGCTGAAAGTCATGCATCTGCTTTAGCAGATAATTTTCCTGCTGACCCCAGATGATCGGTGTTGTTGCATTTTTCGGCAGGCCCTTGGCGCCGTGGCACGTGCTGCAAACGAGCAACTTGGCGCCAAGGATAGCCTGTGCCTCGGCGACATTTCCCGGCGATGCCACCGCGGGCACCTCAGCGGCATTCGCCGGTGCGGAAAGCGCAGCCAGAGCAACCAGAACGCCAAAAGTCTTTGCAACGTGATTGGTGATCATGTTTACGCTGCCATTGTTTGAGTGCCCGCGACCGGCGATGCAAAATGCGCTGGAGCCGCCTTTAGTTATGAAAGCATGCCGCAGCCAGGCTCATGGCGCAAGATGGCGCCCGGTTTCTCTACCCTCATCCTGAGACGGTCACGCGCAGCTTGCTGCGCGTGACCGTCTCAGG
>DASXAK010000083.1:0-3163 GCA_036406715.1 Bryobacteraceae bacterium
CCTGCGCCACCTTCTTCTGCGCCGATGCCAGTTGCGCGGCGGACTGCTCCCGCTGCGCCTTGGCCTGCGTCAGCCGAGCTTCGGATTGGCGCACCAGCGCCTGCTGCCCGTCGTAGGTCGCTTTCTTCAGCTCGTAGTCCTGCTGAGCCATTAATTTGTCGCGGAACAGCGACTGGGCGCGCTCATAATCCGATTTCATGCGCGCCAAATCGGCGTGGTTTCGGTCGATATCGGCTTGGGCTGTCGATACCGCTTCATCCGCTGCCTTTAGCCCGGCCTCGGAAGCCGAGGAGTCTGCTTCAGCCGCGCTGAGCGATGCTTGCTGCGCCTGCAGATCGGCGGCCGGCTGAATGTTCTCGATTCGGGCCAGCAACTGGCCCTTGCGCACCCGGTCGCCTTCCTTCACCGCCACGTCCGTGAGCTGGCCCATGGCATTGGCGCCTATGTTGATGTAATTCTTGGGTTTAACCTCGCCCGAAGCGGTTACGACGCTGGTCAGGTCCTGCAGCACCACACGCGCGGTCTGGACCGTGACCACGCCCCGTTTGCTGTAGACCGTGCTGGCCCAAATCCCGACTCCCGCCAGGACCAGGGCCACAATCACGATAAGAATTCTCCACTTGGGCTTCACGATGGCAAAGTCTCCCTGTTGGTGTTCAACTTTTTAGACGACACGAATCGGCCGGGAGTTCACTATTAGTGTACAATGGCCGCGATTTGTATCAATGACGTTTGAATGACGCGCCCATTAGCGTAGCCATTCGATAGAATCGGGCGTAGTACTTTCGCACTGAGTTGTCTGGGTTACCCCCGAGGCGAGCTGGGCGCAGGCGTTGGAAACCGCGGTCCGGATCGCTTCCTGCCGGTTCGTCGCTGATGCGGTCCGGCAGTCGCGCTGCCCGTTGAACGTGACGCAGACCTGGCAGCGGACGCGGTCCTGCCGGAAGGTTGTCAGCACAACCATCCCCACCACCAAAACGCCGAACGCGATGGCCACCCAGACCGTCTTTTTCACGCGAAGAAATTCCCCATTTTGCGAAATTTGGCGTAGCGGTGCTCGACCAGCCGTTCTGGCGTGAAGGTCGCCAGCTCGTCGAGCGACCGGGTGAGTTCGCACCGAAGATTCTCCACAGCTTCATCCAGGTTCTCCTGCGCGCCGCCGGCGGGCTCGGGAATAATCCGGTCAATCAACCCGAAGTTCAACAGATCTTCGGCCGTCAGCCGCAGCGCCGCCGCCGCCTGCTCGGCCTTTCCCGAGTCGCGGTAGATAATCGCCGCGCAGCTCTCCGGCGAGATCACGCTGTAGACCGCGTTCTCGAACATCGAGACGATGTTGCCGACTCCCAAGGCCAGTGCGCCGCCGCTGCCTCCTTCGCCGATACAAACCGAGATCACCGGAGTCGGCAGGCGCGACATCTCCCGCAGGTTGCGCGCGATGGCTTCCGCCTGCCCGCGCTCCTCGGCGTCGATGCCGGGGTAGGCGCCCGGAGTGTCCAATAAGGTGATCACCGGGCGTTTGAACTTCGCCGCCAGTTGCATCACCCGCAGCCCCTTGCGATATCCCTCCGGCTTCGGCATGCCGAAGTTCCGGATCAGCTTCTGTTTGGTGTCGCGGCCTTTTTGTTCGGCGACAATGGCCACAGGCCGGCCGCCGAATTGGGCCACACCGGCCACGATGGCCGGGTCATCCCCGTAAAGCCGGTCGCCGTGGATTTCTTGAAAGTCCTGGAACACCCGCTCGATGTAGTCCAACGCGTGCGGGCGCTTGGGATGCCGCGCCAGCAAGACCCGCTGCCACGCCGGATGCGACTCCGGCGCCGGCGCTGCGACCGACGCCGCGGCTGCGTTCTGCTCGGGTTCCACTGTCACATCTTAACAGTACGATTGCAGAGTTCCATCCAATTCACCCGCCCGCAGCCACCATTCCGATTTGTGCTGTACCGCCCCATCCTTTTACCTTCGTGATCATTCTGTATCTTGCCAATCCGGGGTATGGGGTTGAAACTCAATTTAGGAGGGGAGAAACAGCATGTGTGATTATTCGCTTATGGCCGTCCCGAACCGGCTCGCCAGGGAAGGGGAAGATTTGGTGGCGCATCGGTTTCCAACAGGATCGTTGGGGTTGGCGTCTCCCGCCGACCTGAGACACGCAACCGAACCGCCGCTGCCCGCCCGGAAGAGCGTCTGGCGCCGGATCGCGGAATTCTTTGACCCGCCCCGCACCGAACCAGTTCCGGCCGTGTGCATCCCGCCCGGCGCGCGCCTGGAACTACACGATATTTCTGCGCGCATGCAGCAGGATGTCGGTGTGACCGCGGTCGAAGAGGTCACGTTCACGCAGATTTCAGCGTCCGTCAACAGCTACCGCGATGCCGTCCGGTTCCACAACGGCCGTGAAGTCCGCCTGCAGGAACTGCGCGAAGGCCAGCGCGTAAAAGTGCTCGACCTGTCGTTCGCCGACCAGCTCGATCTGGTCCGGCTCCGCGAAGAACGGGCCGAGTTTGCGCACCGGCTGCGCTGACGATTCAGGCTTTCCGCTCCGGTTGGACGCGAGGCGCCGGGGTATGCTGTGCACTCCGCCGCCCGGTCCGCCGCGCTAGACTAACGAATTGAACGATCTTCAACAACTCGAATCCTCCTCAGCCGCCGAACTTGTGTCATGGGCCGTCCGTACGTATGGCACCGAGTTCGCAATCAGCAACAGTTTTCAAAAGGAGGACATGCTGCTGGTCGATCTCGCTTCTCGCGCCGGGGGCGCGTTCCGCATTTTCACGCTCGACACGGGACGCCTGCATGAAGAAACCTACCGGATGATGGAAACCGTTCGGGAGCGCTACGGAATCCGCGTGGAGCCGACTTTTCCCGACCGCGACGAAGTGGAACGGATGGTCGCCGAGCACGGCCCGAATCTCTTTTACGGCAGCGTGGACGCCCGCAAAATGTGCTGCGAAGTCCGCAAGGTGCGGCCGCTCGAACGCAAGCTGGCCCAATTCCGCGCCTGGGCAACCGGGCTGCGGCGCGAACAGACGCAGGCCCGGGCGGGCATCCGCAAGGTTGAAGAGGCCGGCGGACGCCTCAAGCTAAATCCGCTCGCGGATTGGACCAGCACGCAGGTGGAGGAGTACACGCGCGCAAACCAGGTACCGGTGCATCCCCTCTACGC
>DASXAK010000084.1:0-41685 GCA_036406715.1 Bryobacteraceae bacterium
GGTTCGATGGTGACTGACGCGGTTTTGGCCGCCCTAGCCCTGGAAAACGGAGCCACCCTCGCCTCCTCCGATCAGGATTTCAGCCGATTCCGGGATCTCCGCTGGATTAACCCGCTGGCTCCTCCGTCCGGTACTCCAAAACCAGCACGGTGATATCGTCGGATTGCGGCGCGCTTTCCGTAAAGGCGCCGACGCCCGATTGAATGGCATTGTGGATCGCCGTACACGATTCGCTCGCGTGTGCCGCCACAATCTCGCGCAGCCGCTTCCTTCCAAAAAATTCTCCACGGAGGTTCTGCGCCTCGGTTACCCCATCTGTGTAGATCACCAGCTTCTCGCTGTCTGCCAACACCTGTCGGGCGGATGGAAACGATGCATAGGGAAGAAGTCCAACCGGTGAGGTGGTGGCATCCAGGTCCACCAACAGTCCCCCGCGCCGTACGAGCAGCGGCGGGCAATGCGCCGCGTTGACATAGAACAGCGTTCCATCCCGATGCAGCACGCACTGGAACACCGTCGCGTACTTCTCTCCGCCCGTGCGCTCATTAAGGAAACGGCTGAGCCGTTGCACGCGGCGCGATAGAGCATCCGGGTGATCGCTGGCGGTTAGCAGCGCCCCTTGCAGAAGCGAAGCCAGCAAGGCCGAACTGACCCCCTTCCCCGAAATATCGGCGACGACAGCAGACCAGCAATTTGGCGTGACTTCGGTGACATCGAAGTAATCTCCGCCCACCTCTTCGGAAGCCACGCTACTGCCGCACGCGTTCACCCAGCCGTTCTCGGGCATCGTCTTGGGCAACAGGCTCTGCTGGATCGCGCGCGCCAGATGAAGCTCCTGTTCCAACTGTTTTTTCGCTCGTTCTTCTTCGAGCAGCCGCGCATTCTCCAGCACCGTCGACGCCTCAATCGCGAGCGTCTGCAGCAGTTCGCGATTTCCACCTCCTAGATCGGCTGCCGACCGCCGTGAATCCATGTAGAGAACACCCACAGTTTCCCGCGCGGTTGAAACAATGCTGGTTGCATCGCCGCGTCCGGTTTGAATCCGGACCAGCGGTACACAAATGATGCTTCGCAGCTCCAGGTCGGAGATCGTGCCGGTCGGATGTGGCTGCCGGCCGCTCAGCGGATCGAAGTTCATCGACAGCAAGTCTCTCCGCCGGTCGAGAGCCCGCCGGATCAGCTCGCGCGGTACCCGCAAGTCGCTCTCCTCCAGAGGCCGCCCATCGCGATGCCGCGCCACTCGTGTTTCGAGGCCGCTGTCGGACCGGAGCAGCAGGAATCCTCGCTCGCTCCCGGTAATAGCCAGTGCCGTGTCTACCACCGAGGCCAGCACATCGTCGATCGCAAACGCACTCTGCAGCGTGCGCGCCAGGTCCAGAATGGCGCGGAGTTTCCCCAGGTGTGCGCCCACCCCTGTCCCGGTCACCTCCTGTTCGGGGCCGGTCAGTTGCTCCATATGACGCTTCAGTTCGGCGCCTTCCAGCGCGAACACAAGCTGGTAGGAGTCCTCCACTCCGAACTCAATCTTGTCGGAATTCGCAAGCACGTGCTTCTGCACTCGCGCGCCGTTGACAAAGGTTCCGTGACGGCTCCCGCCGTCTTCGATCACGTATCGCCCCTCTTCCGCCAAAATGCGGGCGTGGAGGCGTGAAGCGCGGCTGTCGCGAATTACGAAGTCGTTATCGGCCTGCCGTCCGATGCGGAACGGGAGCGGGGAAAGCGCCACCCGCGTTCGGTGACCGTTAGGGTCAATGACAATCAGCGAAGCCGGCGCAGGGCTGGATGGAGCCGCGTCAGGATCCATCCCTTATAGACGCCGCGCTTCTGCACGCCTGCTCCGCTTGGATGGTTCCGCCGGCTGCTGCCGCACCTCTTCCACTTCGCGAGCACGCAGCGTCTGGCAGTGCGCGCAATAGCCGCCGACTTCCGTCCTCGCCAGCAGCACCTGGAACCCGAAATGGCTCTCGATCTGCTTCCGCAGCTTTTGCAGCGGGTCTCCGAAAAACTCCTCTACCTTCCCGCAGCGGAGGCAGATTACGTGGGCGTGCTCTTGTTTCAGACGCGTTTCGTAATAATGCTGGTCCCCGCCATAATGCATCAGGTCCAGCTCATCCACCAGCCCGCCTTCCTTCAACATCTTCAGGGTTCGGTAGACAGTGACGCGGTTCAGCTTCGGGTCCTTTTCCTTCGCCATCTGGTAAAGCCGCTCTGCATCCAGATGCTCGCCCGTCTTGTCGATCAATTCGAGCAGGATTTGACGCTGGCGGGTAAGGCGAACCCCGCGTTCTTTGAGGGACCCTTGGGTGGAACCGTTGGTCATATGGGCGGACACTTCAATTCTAGCAAGGAGGGTACTCGATCGCCTCGCACACTCCCTTACTCTCCTTCGACTGGGTTCGTTAGCGGAAGCAGTTTCCATCCGGCCATGCAACTCCTGGCCGAGCCGGTGCATCCCTTCCCAGGTTTCAAACCCGCCCCACATCCAATGGCGTGCGGAAGAGTCGGTTACGCGGTACGAGTCATAGTCGAATCGGTTGTTCGCGCTTGTCAGCAGCTCCTGTTGGTTGTAATCACCGACGACTCCGCTGGTGCCGTTCGGGCTCTTTCGATAAGTGACCGCATTGTTATGGACGTAGTTGTTCGCGGCAAGGTGAGGTCCGTAAGCGCCTGTACCCCGATTCTGCTGGATGATCCCGATGCCGTTGCCTCGGTCCGCAGGCACCTCCACTGTATTTCCGTATACCTCTACGTCGCGCGAGTTCATGATCAAAATCTGCGCGCCCCACATCCACGCCGATGCGAAGTTGGCGTTGTTTCGTACCGTGTTGTTTCGAATTGTCCCGGCATAGCTGATTTCGTACTGAATGCCTCCGCCCAGGTTGTTCTCGACTACGTTGTCTTCGAGCATCGTGTGGACGCAGTCCACATCGACCCACAGGCCGGCGCCGATATTGTCGTGGACCTGGTTTTTGCGGGCGATGAGGTCATCGGTCTGAGCAAACTTGGTGCCGCCGGCTTCCCACGCGATATCGAATCCGGCCCAGTTGTTGAAGGAGATCTCATTGCCTTCGACCACGACGTTTTGCCCGTTCGCGCCGATCCCTTTCTGACCGTTATGGTGAACACGGTTGTGCAGCGCGTGGCTGCCGCCCGCTAAGTGAATGCCTGTTCCGTGATTCCACCGGACCTCGTTGTCCGCTACCACCCAGTTCGGTCCCGGGTACTGGTCCCCGATCGCACCAAACTGAGCCGGGACGGCATACTTTTCGATAGTCAACCCACGGATGGTGACGTTGCGGGCACCGCCTGAAAATGCGCTTCGGGCTACGCTGGCCTCCACTGTATGCCCTTCCGGATCATCTCCGAAATAGATCTTGTGGCTGCGGTAGTCCAGATACCATGTACCCGGACCCGCCGCTGAGCGGTCCGGTACGTGACGAAGCGGATGACTATCAAAAAACAAATCCTCCGGATGCATGCAGCGCGGATGTTGCTTGTCACAAGACCCGTTAAGCTGTCCTTGCTGGTCCTGGCCTGTGGCCACCCACAAATTGCCTTCGCGCGTGAACTTTGTCAGAACGCGCGCCCCGCTGAGTACCGCGCCGGCGGAACCGACGAAAGTGTCTCCGTCTTTCGGTCGAATCGTCTGCAGCCGGTACGTACCCTTCTCGAACACAAACCTCGTACCGGGGCGATGCTGTTCCACTACTCGCTGCAGATCGTCACCCGGCTTAACTGTGACTTGCGGGCCAGACTCGGCTCTGTCTGCCGCCCCGGCATCTGTTCGCGACGTCTCGTCCGTATTCCCAACCACCGCAAACGCCACCAATATGGCTGCCCGGATGACACGCTGAAGATGAAATTCTCTCTTCACGACCAATTCCATTTTGTCAGCCTCCTGCGTACTTGCTCGCCGCCGAATGGCGCCAACCGTCCGAATTCGCACCAGTCCCGGCTAGTCCTCGCCCGCCAATCGTAGTCCGCTGGACAACTGCTACAATTCGTCCAGGAATGTTCCGGAAAGTCCTGGTTGCCAACCGCGGCGAGATCGCTGTCCGCGTCACACGCACACTCCATGAAATGGGAATCACGGTCGTCGCGGTGTATTCGGATGTCGACCGCGCCTCGCTGCACGTCCGCATGGCCGATGAGGCCGAACGGCTGGGTCCGGCAGCATCCTCCGAGAGCTACCTCCGCATCGATCGCATTCTCGATGCCGCCAAGAAGCACGGCGCGGAAGCCATTCACCCCGGCTACGGCTTTCTCAGCGAGAATGCCGAATTCGCCGAGGCGTGCGAGAATGCCGGCCTCGTATTCATCGGCCCTTCCGCCCATTCGATTCGTGCGTTAGGATCCAAAACCGCCGCCCGCGAGAATGCCATCCGAGCGGGAACGCCTGTGGTCCCCGGCACCGCTGGCGGCGTGACCCTGGACGAAGCCCGCCAATTCAGCCGCGCTCATGGATTGCCCGTCCTGCTCAAAGCCGTGGCCGGCGGCGGCGGCAAAGGCATGCGCCGCGTCGACCGCGAATCCGAGCTCGAATCCGCCTTGCGCGACGCCTCCAGCGAAGCCGAGCGCGCTTTCCGCAATCCCGAAATCTATCTCGAGAAGTGGATCGATCGCCCCCGCCACATCGAAATCCAGATCCTCGGCGACCGCCACGGCAATATGGTGCACCTCGGCGAACGCGAATGCTCCATCCAGCGCCGCCATCAAAAAGTGATCGAGGAGTCCCCTTCCCCGCTGGTCGCGCTCCATCCCGAAATGCGCGACGCCATGGGTGAGGCCGCCATTCGCGCGGCGCGCGCCGCCGGGTATTACAATGCCGGAACTGTCGAATTCCTCGTGGATCAGAACCGCCGGTTCTACTTCCTCGAAGTCAATACTCGCCTGCAAGTCGAGCATCCGGTCACCGAACTGGTGACTGGCCTGGACCTGGTCAAGCTGCAGGTCGAGATCGCGGCGGGCGCGAGACTGCCTTTCGGACAGCATGACATCACCTGGCGCGGCTCGGCGATCGAATGCCGCGTCTACGCAGAAGACCCGTATAACAACTTCCTGCCGTACCCCGGAACCATTACGCGCCTCGAACGCCCGCTCGGCCCCGGCATCCGGCTCGACGCCTGCGTCTACGAGGGTTGGACCGTACCCATGGAATACGATCCGTTGCTCGCCAAACTCGTGGTGTGGGCGGGCACTCGGGCTGATGCGATCGCCCGCATGATTCGCGCCCTCCGCGAATATGAAGTTGGAGGGATTCGCACCAATCTCGGCTTCTTCCGCCAGATCTTTGAGGACCCGGCCTTTCGTGCTGGCCGCCTCCACACCGCCTTCATCGACGAATTCTTCGCGCGCAATCAGCGCTCCGAGCCTCCGTCCGACCTCGCCGCCGTCGCGGCACTCGCTGCGGCATTGGAATCTACCTTCGCATACGAGCCCGCTCCGCAGCCGTCCGCCAATGGCGCGAGCCCCTGGGTAATTGCCGGCCGCCAGGAGCTTCTGCGTTGAAGCTCACCCTGAAGGTGAACGGGGCCGCTCGCCTGATTGAGATCCTCTCGCCCGCTCCGGCCTGCCGCTTCCGCCTCGATGAGGACCCGGAGCGCGCCGCCGATGTCGTCATGCCTGGACCCGGCCTCTATTCCATTCTGCTCGACGGCCGCAGCTACGACGTTCAGGTGGAGCGCACGCCGCGGCATTCGATCGTCGTGCTCAATGGCCACCGCTTCGAAATCGAGGTTCACGATCCGCGCCGCTGGGCCGGGCAATCTTCCCGCCGCGGAGGCGGTGACGTCGAATCGGTGGCTGCCCCCATGCCGGGCAAGGTGGTGCGGGTTTTGGTGGCCGCCGGCGACACCGTGGAAGCCGGACAGGGCCTCCTCGTGGTCGAGGCGATGAAGATGCAAAACGAAATGAAAGCCGCCCGCGCCGGCCGCGTGATTACGGTGACGGTCGCCGAAGGCGCCACCGTTACTGCTGGCGAAGTTTTGGCCACCATCGCAGAACCCACTGACCGATAATAGAAGAAATGGGTACTCAACCCGTCTGTCCGAAATGCGGCGGCAGCGGCTGGATTATCGTCGAGCGCGCGCAAGTTTCCGGCGCCGAACCCTGTGACTGCCGCGCGGAAGGCCGCGCCCAGCGAATCGAGGCGCGGGCACAAATCCCGCCCCTTTATCGCAACGCCTCCTTTGAGAATTTCAAGCACGGCGACATCCGCGACCTCCGCAATGTGATGCTCACGGTCAAGCGTTATGCGGACGAATTTCCGAACGAGTCCTGCCCCGGGCTCTTACTCATCGGCGAGCCGGGCACGGGAAAGACCCACTTGGCGGTTGCCGCGCTGCACCGGATTATCGAGAAGGGCTTCGAGGGCGTCTTCTGCGATTATCAAAACCTGCTCGACAGGATCCGCTCCGGCTACGACGCGACTTCGAACTCGTCGGATCGAGAGGCCTACCGCGTCGCGCTCGATAGCGAAGTGCTTCTGCTCGACGACCTCGGCGCCCATCGTGTTACCGATTGGGTGCAGGATACCATCACCGCCATCATTACTTACCGCTGCAACAATCGAAAACCTTTGATCGCCACCACCAACCTGCCTGACCCCGTCGCAGGCAAGGACAAATCCGATTTGCGGCGCACCCTGGCCGAGCACGTTGGCGAGCGTGCCCGGTCGCGGTTGTTCGAGATGTGTACAGTCGTGCGGATACATCACACCGAAGATTACCGGCTGAAGAAGGCGCGAACGTTCTGATGCGTTTCCTGGCCGCGGTTCTATTGATCGGGGCTGCGGCTTTACCCGCCGCGGCTCCGCCGGATCCTCACCCGGAATACGTGCTGGCCGTCGAGTTCCCGTATTACATGTACCCGCGCGCGCAATGGGAGCGGGAATTAGTGTGGATGAAAACCATTGGCGTCCGCACGGTGGCGTTCTCGATTCCCTGGAACTGGCACCAGTTGCAGCCGGGCGAGTTCGATTTCACCGGCCGCACCAGCCCGCGCCGCGATTTGGTAGGCCTCGTTCGGATCCTCCGGAAATTGGAACTTCGCGGCTGGGTGCGGCCCCTCCCTCCAGTCGCACGATGGCCAAACAACGGCTTGCCGGACGGCGACACCGAGGGCGACGCGCGCCACGCGTGGCTCAAAGAGCTGGAATCCCTGCTCGCCACCCAGACCGAAAAGCACGGCGGCCCGATCGCTTTCGTGGCGGGCGGGACGCTCGCAATCGACGCTCCGCCTCCTCCACAACCGATCGCGACCGTTTCCGCTACGGATCCTGCCGCTCTCGCTCACAGCCGGAGCAGCATAGGCACTGCCCGCGGATCGCTGCTGTGGACCGAGGTCGAAGACCTCATCTACCCGGAAGGCTGGGATCCCGAGGCTGCCGGTCTGCACCGCCGCGGAGCGGTCGGGCTCGATGGCGAAGAACGGCCCGCCACCGCCGCGCTCCGCCGCAACGCGGCACTGTTGCTCAATTGGTCCACGCTGGCCGGCGCCCTTCGTCCCGTGAGGATGCCGCAACCGCCCGAAGGCAAACTGCCGGCCGGCATCGCGGCGGTCGAGCTGGTTTCGCGCCGGGCGTCCGCCGTCAGCGTGACCAATCGCTCGAAGCAGCCGTTCCGCGCTGACCTGCGGGTCGTCGATCCCTCCACGCGTCACATTTTCATCATCCCCTCGGTTTCCGTGCCCGCCGGTGAGTCTCTCTGGCTCCCGCTGCATGTCTCGCTCGGAGGCGGTGGCCTCTGCCGCGATTGCACCAGCTTCGGCATGCCCGAACGCATCGTCTATGCCACGGCCGAGTTGGAGGCGGTCGAATTCGAAAACGGAATCCTGGCCATGGAATTTGCCGCTCCCGAACCCTCTGAAGTCATCTTGCAGCTATCGCGGGAACCCGTCGGGCCTTACCTGGCGGCAGGCAGGCCTACCAAATTCGATTGGGATGACAAGACCCTCCGTGTGCGGTTGCCCATTCCGGCGGGAACCGGCTCGGCGCATCATGTTCGCGTTGGGCTGGCCATCGAACCGCCGGAGACTTCAGCCTTCTTTAGCGAAGCGCGGCGCCTCACCATCGGCCGGGAGAACACCGTCTCGACCGTCTATTCCTCGCCCGCCGTGGCAGAGCGCTCCCGCTTGCGCGCTCCTGACGGTTTCACCGCGCTAGCCGACCCGAAAACTCCCAATGAGATCGATTACACGATCCGTGTGCCCGCCGACGCCCTCCACGGCGATTGGGTGAACCTGGCGCTGGAGGCCGATGGCGTGGCGCTCGGCCGGGCGCACGTGCAGCTTTTTCGCCCCGCCTCCATCCGCATGAGGCAAGCCATCGGGCTTCACTTCGGAGCACAAACCCGCTTGGCGGTCGAGCCGCCGACCGCGCCCGTCGAGACACGCGCCGGCAGCGAAGTCGAAATCGTCATCCGCAACAACACTCCGCAAATTCAGAACTATCATCTCGAAGCGGCTGGCGATGGACTCGAGTTCCTGCCTGCGCGCGCCGACACCTCGATCGGCGCCCAGGCGGAACGCCCGGTTTCGTTCCGGATCTTCGGCAAAGAGGACGCTACCGGTCTGCGCGACTGGCGATTGCGAGTCAGTGGCGGCGCTGATCTCGATCTGCCGATGCGAGTGCTTCTTCTCTCTCGCTCCGGCGCCGTCGCCTGGAGTGCCGACCTCGATGGCGATGGTTCTCCCGAATGGATCCTCGAGTCGCAGAAAGTCCGCGCCGTGTTCTCCGGACACGACGGCGGCCGTTGGCTCGAGCTCACCTGGAAGGATACCGACACCAATTTTGTGCCCGATGAAGGCGTATTCGCTCAGCCGGGCGACGTGGACGTGCGCCTTACCGAAAATGGCCTCGCGTTCGTCGGAAATGGCTGGACCCGCACCGTCCGGCTTGCCGGCGCCGAACTGACCATCGAACAGACGCCCGCTCTGCCGCGTGATTCCCTTATGCCGCAGACCACCGATTCGGTCAACCTCGCCATCGACCGGAGTTCCCCCTCCCGCGCCGTCTACCGGCTCCAACAAGTCACGAGCCGCGAGCCATAGCTAACACGGGG
This sequence comes from Bryobacteraceae bacterium, assembly GCA_036406715.1. GTDB lineage: Bacteria > Acidobacteriota > Terriglobia > Bryobacterales > Bryobacteraceae > PSRJ01. The sequence continues at coordinate 9,060 of DASXAK010000084.1, forward strand.
CAGGCTTCCAGCCTGCCAAGCCCTGCGAATCCGTCTCAACGCGCCTGGCCTTCCTCACCCCAAATCAGCGGCGCATCGCCGGAAAGCTGTCGAAATAGGCGGAATTGAGCGGCAGCGGCATCTGGCTGCCCCGCAAGCATGGCAATCCGCCCCCGGAGATAAAACACACGCGGGAAATAGAACACTTGAAACGGATGCACGCCCGACGATGGCGGTATCGGGTTAAAACGAAGGAGGCCGGCCGCTTCCTTGGCTCGGCCTGTCTCAAGATCGCACCACGCCAGCAGAAACGGGACTTCCTCCCCTCCCGGGGTTCCTGTCTCGTACATCGTCTTGAGGATCTGTGACGCCGCCCCAAACTGACGATCGCTGAGTAACGAGTAGACCAGCGCAGATTGCTTCACCTGCTTTTGGGCAGGTTCCGGGAAGATGCGGTTGGCGCGACCCTCCCACTCATCCGGTGATGCGGAAGGTTGCGCAAGAAATCGTGCGATCGTCCCGATCTGGCTTGCCCCGGCCTTCTCAGCCGCGGTCTGCGCCGCACCCCGATTGCCCAGCACTACGCTCCACACCGCCAGTTCGCCGTACGCTTGAGCGGCCGCCTCTCGGAGCGGGCCGCCGGCAGTCGCATTTGCGAATGCCTCTAATCGTTGATAGCCCTCTTTGCGTTTGCCGGTGATCCAAACCCATTCGGCGCGATAGTAATCCACGAGCGGGTCGCGAGCGGCCATTCGGTAGTCCAGGTACTGCTTGTCTAGTGCGTTAGCGCCCTCAACGTCGCCGCTCATCAGGCGCGCCATCGCGGCTTTTCGAAAATCTCCCCCGCCAAGAAAATCGGGCGCCTTCTTCGCCGCTTGCAGATAAAAGTTCTCCGCCTCCCTCAGGCGCCCGGCGAGCACGTTGACGTCACCCAATGAGTCCAATGGATTCGGGTCAGCCGGGCGGAGGCCTTGATAGCGATCGAGGGCGCGTACCGCGCCTGGCAAATCGCCCGCGTACGCGGCCGCATAGCCGAGTTGGTTCAAGATCGCGCCATCGTCAGGCTGTATCGCCAATGCCTTTTGGTATGCCGCGACGGACCGGTTATATTCGTGGCGGTTCATCGCCGTTTCCGCGACCGAACGCCACATGACCGGATCATTGGGCGTCAATCGCGTCCACGCATCCAACGCCTGCCCTCGGGCAGCGGCATCCGCCCGCAGACCGGCCGAATTGAACGCAAGTTGCGCCCGGTCGAGCTCCGGCATCCGGTCGCGACGCCCGAGCGCCTGGTTCAGCACTGCCGCCGCGCCGGCCGGGTCTCGCTGTCGCAATTTCAACTCTGATAGCGCGACATAAGGTGGCCCGAAATCCGCATCGGCCTCAATCGCGGCTGAAAAATCCTGCGCGGCGATGCCGGGATCGACGGCTTCGACTCCAAGCACGTAGTCCTTGATCGCAGTCTCGTTCCGGCTTCCGTAGCGCGAAGCCTCGGCGGAAATCTTGCCGGCCAGAGCGTCTCCCGCGGCCGCAAGATCGGAGACGGACACCTCGATCACGCGCATTTTCCCGCCCGGCAGTTCCTCGATTGTGAGTCGTGCCTGCAGTCTCCCTTGGCTCCGCCAATATTCGCCACAACCGATCCGGTCGGCCCCCAGAGCGAAAGCCGCCGTGCGCTCCGATGAAACGCCAGGTGCCCCAGGAGGCCGCTTTCCAAACGCGGCATCCACGTTCTCTAGCCGGGAAGGCGGAATCGCGTAGATACCCGCCTCCGTCGCGAGGTCGCGCGAAACGATTTCCGCGAAAGCGCGCCCCATCCACTCAATCGATGGGTCGCCGCTGAGGTTTTCAAACCGCAGGATCGCCACACGTTGGACCTCGGGTTTCGAGGCCGAATGAGAGCAGGAGATTGCTGTGAGGCAGATAGCCGCTAAGGCGGCTCTAAAGGACACGCGGTTCCGTGGTCAGCAGATCCTTGAATTCAGGCAGGCTGCGCAGAGCCTGGAATTCCGATTCCTCTTCGAACTTCTTTTTGTCCTTGAATCCTTCTTCCAGCGCCTTGCGCACATACTGCAACGCCATCTCGTTCCTCCCCGACTTGGCATACATCTTCGCCAGATAGTAGTGGAACTTCGCGCGCTCCTCGACATTGCGATCTTCCAGCATCGTCCCGTAATTGCTCCGGTGCTCGAAAACTTCCGGATCAAGCGCTAGCGCCTTCTGATAGGCCTCCGTGGCATCGTCGTACTTCTTTCGCGCAAACAGGGCCGTGCCCAGATTGCTGTACACAGACGCGGAACCCGGAGATAGCCGCAGAGCCTTCTGGTAATACGAAATCGCGCGCCGATAGCTCTTCTTGGCGTAATACACCGTGCCGATGTTGTTGAGGGCCTCGGCGTAGTCGCGCTTCACCTTTAGCGCGCGATCGTAACTCTTCTTCGCGTTGTCGAGTTGCTGCAACTGGTGGTAGGCAATTCCGATCTTGTTATAGACGACCGCCGACGGCGGAGCCGATTGGAAGACCTCGATCGCCTCGCGGTACATCTTGCGCGCCATCATGATATCCCCACGCTCTTCCGGCGTAAGCACGCGGGCTGGTGGCGACGGCGGCAGAGCTGGGGTCTTATTCAGCAGAGCGGAATCGGATTGAGCTAGACCGGACGATCCACTGAAAAGGAGTGCGAATGCGATCGCGAAGGGTTTGGAAACCATACTACTCCCCCCAAGCTATTAAATCACAATGCTGGGAAAGGAGATAGATTCCCAAAGTTATTTAAAAACGCCCCACAGCCGGCGGAAAAACCCCTTCTTTTCTTCTTTTTGATTCTGCTGCGGCTGTTGGGCGGCCTGCGGCGAGTCCTGACGCGGCGGAGCGCGGCGCGCCACCGTGGCCGCGGGGTCTCCCGGCGCCGGCAGCCGCACGGTTCCATCCGGAGCGGGCGCGGTCGGCTGGGCCGGATTCGTCTGCCATCCCGAAACACTGGTAACCATCGGCCGGCCGTTGCTGTGGAGCGGGCATGCCTGCACCGGCTGCGTTCCGGCAATATAGACTTCCTGGCGCATCGTCGGACAAGTCGGGGTAGCGAGCATTCCCGACTGCGGATCGATATCGACCGTAATGACCCCGTCCGGCGCGTCGAACGGCTGCGCACTCCGATACTCGCGGAACTGAATGGCGCGTTTCATGAACTCGCCCCAGATCGGCGCCGCCGAGTGCGCCCCTTCCAGATCAAGTTCACGGTTGTCGTCAAACCCGACCCAGACGACGCACAGGAGTTGCGACGTATAGCCGGCAAACCACCCGTCATGCGAAGTTCCGGTTTTGCCCGCCGCTGGCGCACTAAAGCCCTGGGCGCGAACCGCCGCCGCGGTCCCGCTGCGCAGCACCTCCTCCATGAGATCGGTCATGAGGTAGGCCACCCGCGGGTCGAGCACTTGCTTGTCCTCAATCTTGCTCTTGTACAGGACCTTGCCATCCTGCGTGCGAACCAGCGACACAAAGTCGGGCTTCACGTAGTCGCCGTGGTTGGCGAAAATTGTGTAGGCTCCGGCGGCTTCGATCGGCGTGATCTCATACGCGCCTAAAGCCACTGCCGGCGTCGGCTGAATCTTATAATTCATCCCCGCGCGATTGGCCATTTCCACGACCTTGTCGTAGCCGACCATCTCCGCCACTTGCACCGTCGCCACGTTCATCGAGTGCGCCAACGCGTCTCGCAGCGTGACCATCCCGTGGTACTCGTTCTTGAAATCCCTCGGCTCGTACGCCTTGCCGTCGAACAAGAACGTGGTGGGCTCGTCCATCACGGTGCTGCTGGCAGTCAGCACCTGCGGCCCGCCATCGATCGCCGTGTCGAGCGCGGTCGCGTAGACGAACGGTTTAAAGATCGAGCCTGGCTGGCGCTTGGCCATGAGATGGTCGAGCTGGCTCATGCCATAGTTGCGCCCGCCCACCGCCGCCTTCACTTCACCGGTGTGAGGATCGATCGCCAGTAGCGCCACCTGCGCTTCCGGAACTACCTGGCCTCGGAAACGCCGCTGTTTCTTAATCTGCTCATCCACCTTCTGCATGCCGATTCGAACCGCCTCGACGGCGGCCCGCTGCAGGTTCATGTCGAGCGTGGTGTAGATGTGGTACGCACTGGAGCGGAAATTGGCGTCTTGAAACTTGTTCTGCAGCTCGTCTTCGACCAGGTCCACGAAGTACGGCGCATCGACTGACTGGGTTGCGCCTTTCGATAGCGTTAGGGGCGATTCGATGGCCAGTTGGTAGTCGCGGTCGCTGATATCCCCGTTCTGGTGCATCAGCGTCAGCACAATATTACGGCGCTCCCGCGTGCGTTCCGTGAATTTGTACGGGTTAAAGTACGAGGGCCGCTGAATCATGCCGGCCAGCGTGGCCGCCTCCGGAAGACGGATCTGGCTGAGGTCCTCTCCGAAATACGCTTCTGCCGCCTCTCCGAATCCGCGAATCTCGAACGACCCGCGCCAGCCCAGATAAACCTGATTCACGTAGTCTTCGAGAATCTCTTCTTTGGACAGCTTCTGTTCGAGTTGCAGCGTGATGATCACTTCGGCGAGCTTGCGCCGCCAGCTCTTGTCCTGATCCAGAAAGAAGCCGCGCGCCAGTTGCTGGCTGAGCGTGGAAGCGCCCTGTTCTTTCCGGCCTTCCTTGAGGTCCACATAAGCGGCCTTCACAATCCGGAACGGATCGAGCCCGGAGTGTTGAAAGAATCGTTTGTCTTCGGCCGAAGTGATCGCGTTGACCACCACCTTCGGAATATCCGCGAACTTCACCATGCGGCGCTTCTCGCGGTTCGGTCCCGAAAGATTGGTCACCAACTGCGGCTCGAGCTGATACTGGCTGCGCGACGTGTTGTCCTGTAGCGAAACTACTTCCGTGATCCGGCCGCGCGAGAAGCGAATGACCGCTGCTTCCTGGTCAAAATAAGAATCCGGTCCCGGAAAAATTTCAATCGAATCGGGATGAAGTTGAAAATACCCGGTTGGGTTGCTGCGCGTTTCGGTGTACCCGCTCCGCCGGAGTTCGGAGGCAATCTGTGCCGGCGTAATCGGATCGCCCACCGCGACCGATTGCGGCGCCGCAAACAGCTTGGCGGTCTGGGCAAACGGACCGGCCCTTAGCTTTTGGTCGATCAGCCGCGAATAATGCGAGTAAAGATAGGTGAAAGCGCCCAGCCCGAGGATAATGCACAAGGCCAGCCCGACCACCAGAACCCGCCCGGCCGGCCTCAGGAAAAATCGGGCCAATCCGGCGCTTCTGGGGACCCGGACCTTCATTTGCTTTTTGGCCACTCCCCTTAATTTTCGCACGGCCCCCGGGATGCGCGCCGCACTGTCCGGGGGACCCCCACCGGCTCGACAAAATGAAAGTTACAAACCCGGATTGGGCGTGGTTGCGATATGATCTCCGTCATGAATCGCTGGGTCCGCTTATGGTCCGCCTTTGTCGGCATGGTGATGATCGGCAACCTTCAGTACGCCTGGACGCTGTTTGCCCAGCCCATGGTCAAAGCGCACGCGCAACAGCACTGGCACCTGTCCGATGTGCAGTGGGGCTTTGGCCTCTTTATCGCCGCAGGCACCTGGACCATGCCGTTTGTGGCGTCGTACATCGACAAAGCCGGACCGCGAATCTTCATGGCCCTCTCTGGACTGCTTTGTGCCGTCGGCTGGGGGTCGCTGGGGCACGTCTCCAGCCTGACCACGTTTTACGTACTCTACGGGATTGCAGGCGTCGGTGTCGCCTGCGTGTACGCGTGCGGCGTCTCGATGGCTGTGAAATGGTTTCCCGACCGGCGCGGAACCGCCTCCGGAATCATCACCGCGGGCTATGGCATGGGAGCCGCCGCCTTCAATCCTCTCTTTAATCACCTGATCAAAACCATAGGTTATTCCGACACGTTCTTCTGGACCGGCATTACGCACGGCGCCATGATTCTCCTGGCAGGCTTGGTCTTAATCAACCCCCCGGCCGGATACCGGGTCGCCGCGGCGGCTGTGAAGCCGAAGGTCCGGCGTCACGATCTCGATTTCACCTACTCGGAGATGCTGCGAACCCCCCAGTTCTACTTCCTGTTTATCGCGATGCTTTCGATAGGAATCGGCGGGCTCATGGTCACGGCCCAGCTCAAACCGGTCGCGACCAACTTCAACATCGGCGATGCGGCGTTGACCGTCGCCCTCGTCCTGACGCCCCTCGCTAACGGCTCCAGCCGGATTCTGTGGGGCTGGGTCTCGGATTATCTGGGCCGCGAATGGTCCATGTTCACCGCCTTCCTGCTCCAGGCCATCTTTCTGGTTGCGGCCACCACCCTCGGGCGCAGTGGCGACACATTCTTCGTTGTGTTGATGGTGCTCGTGTTCCTCACCTGGGGCGAGCTTTATGTGCTGTTTCCCGCCGTGCTCGCCGATTTGTACGGCAGCAAAAACTCGGCGCTCAATTACAGCTTCCTGTATAGCGCCAAGGGCTTTGCGTCCCTGCTAGGCAGCGGCATCGCCGCTTCCCTCTTCGAGAAGACCGGAACCTGGAATTATGCCTTCTTCGGGAGCGCCGCGCTCGCTCTGGTCTCTGCGCTCATGGCGTTGTACGTCCGCCGGATTCCGCTGCCGCAAAAAAGCGTGCGCCAGCAAGTCCTGAGCGCGCAGCCATCCATCGGCTAAGAAAGCCGCGCGCGAACCTTCTCGCTCAGCGCTTTCCCATCGACCGTTTTGCCCGCCAGCTTGGCTTGCGTGGCTTTCATTGCCACGCCCATCTGCTTGAGCGAAGTGACCCCGGTTTCCGCCAGCGCCGCCGCGATCGCGGCCTCGATCTCCGCATCGCTCGCGCCCGCCGGCAGATAGGTTTCGATCAACGCTCGTTCGGATTCCTCTTTCACCGCCTGTTCCTCGCGCCCGCCCTTTCGAAACATCTCGGCGGCCTCGATCCGTTGCTTAATCAGCGACTTAAGAAGCTGCATTTCAGCCGCTTCATCTACCGGCTTGGGCGAATCGACCTTCAATTTCATCAGGCCAGCTTTGATCATGCGCAGGGCGCTCAGCCGCGCCTCATCCCGGCTCTTCATGGCGGAAACCATATCCTGCTGCACTCGGTCGATCAAAGGCATGGTTTCAGTGTAGCTCCGCACACCCACCCCTACTGAACGCGGTCAAAAGTCCCAAACCACCGCGATCCATATGGAACTTTCCGCCTCGTTTGGCACTTTTCCGACAGATTGACCTTACTGGCAGGACTGGGTTTGCACCCGCTTTCCGGCTTTAATCGATACATGAGCACGGGGCGCGACAGCATCGTCTGGGGCGATTGATCGCCCCTCCCCTCCCGCTCACCTTCCACTCCCCTTCCACCCGGGTACGGCCGGCGCCGTTTGTTATGCTGGAGTTCGCAATTTCCCATGCATATCAAGAAGCAACGTTTACTTACCCCAGGCCCTACGCCTCTCTATCCGCCGGCCTTGCATGCCATGATGGCGTCGGATATCCACCACCGCACGGAAGATTTCCGTAAGGCGTATCGCTCCTGCCTGGCGGATCTCAAGGAAGTCATGGGCACGTCGAATGACGTGATCTTATTCTCGGCCTCAGGGACCGGCGCAATGGACGCCGCCGTCTCCAACCTCTTTTCCAAGGGCGACAAGGTGATCGTCTGCTGCGCCGGCAAGTTCGGCGAGCGCTGGGCGGAGATCGTCAAAGCGTACGGCCTGGACGCCACCGTTTTGACGGCGCCGTACGGCCAGGTAGTTCAGCCGGCAGAAGTCGAGCAGGCGCTCTCGCGTGAGCCCGCAACGAAAGGCGTGTTCGTACAGGCATCCGAGACCTCGACGGGCGCCGCGCATGATGTGCAGGCGATGGGCCGGGCAGTCGCGCGGACCAACGCCATCTTCGTCGTCGATGCCATTACCGGGCTCGGAACCATGCCGCTCGATATCGACGGCTGGGGTCTCGACATCCTCATCGGCGGCTCTCAAAAAGCCTTCATGATCACGCCCGGCCTGGCCTTCCTTTCGATCAGTCTCAAAGCCTGGAAATTCGCCGATACCTCCAATCTGCCGCACTACTATTTCAATCTGAAGAAAGAAAAAAAGAGCGGCGACGCCGGTGAAGCGAGCTGGACTCCCGCCACCGCGCTCGTGCTCGCGCTGGCCGAATCGCTCCGTTACATTAAGCAAATCGGCATGGCCAAGCTGATCGAAAACGCGCAACTGCTGGCGCATGCGACGCGCACCGCCGCAGTCCGCATGGGCCTCGAATTGTTCTCGCCGAGTTCGCCGGGTTCATCCGCCACCGCCATCAAAGCGCCCGCCGGCATGGATTCCGGCATCATCGTCAAGGAATTCCGCAATCGCTTCGGCGCCGTCATCGCCAATGGTCAGGGGTCGATGAAAGGCCAGATCTTTCGCATCGCGCATCTCGGGTATTTCGATTTCGCGGACCTGTTTGCCGTCATCGCCGGACTCGAGATCATTCTTAATGCCAACGGGTTCCCCGTGAAGTATGGCACTGGCGTCGCCGCGGTCCAGGAAATCTATGAACAGGCCGCCGTGAAGCAGCCTGTCCACGCATAGAGGTGTGGCATGAACATTTTGATTGCCGAGCCTCTGGCGCCGGCCGGCATTGAGTTGTTCCGCTCGCAAACCGGCTGGAACACCATCGTTTCCAATCCCAAGGAATACGCGCAACACTTGGCCGAAGCCGATGCCCTGCTGGTGCGCAGCGCGGTACAAGTCGACCAGGCGGTGCTCGCCAAAGCCCCGAAATTGCGTGTTATCGGCCGCGCCGGCGTTGGGGTGGACAACGTCGACCTCGAAGCCGCAACCGAAGCCGGCGTCCTGGTAATGAACACTCCCGGCGGTAACGCCATCTCCGTCGCCGAGCATACTTTGGCCTTGATGCTGGCCATGGCGCGCCACATCCCACAAGCCGACGCCACTACCCGCGCCGGCAAATGGGAAAAGAAGAAGCTCATGGGCAATGAGCTCCGCGGCAAAACGCTGGGAATCGTCGGGCTCGGATCGATCGGCCGCGAGGTCGTCAAACGGGCTCGTGCGTTCGAAATGCACATCGTCGCCCACGACCCCTATGTCACACCGAAACTGGCGCAGGATCTCGGTATCGGGTTGATCGACTTGCCCCGGCTCTATGCCGCAAGCGATTACATTACCCTCCACGTGGCCGCGACGCCCGAAACCACCGGCATGTTGTCGCACGATGCGTTTGCTCAGATGAAAACCGGCGTTCGAATTGTGAACTGTGCGCGTGGCGAACTCGTTGACGAGACCGCGTTAGCGGCGGCTCTTGCTTCCGGCAAAGTCGCCGGCGCGGCGATTGATGTCTTCGCCTCCGAACCACCGCCCGCCGGCCATCCCCTCTTCTGTGCACCTGGTATGGTGGCAACTCCGCACATCGGCGGTTCCACCGAGGAAGCGCAGGAGATCGTCGGCGTGCGGATTGCCGAACAGGTCCTGGAGTATTTGAAGACGGGTGTTGCGATTAACGCGGTGAACATGCCGGCTCTTTCCCGCGATCAGTACCGGACGCTCGGCCCCTACGTCGCATTGGCGGAGGGCCTGGGCACACTCGCCGCGCAAATCGCTACAGGAAACCCCGGTACAGTGCGGCTGGTCTATTTCGGAAACATTGCCGACGGTAACACCAATCTGCTGCGCAATGCCGGACTCGCAGGTGTACTAAGCCGGTCCGTCGCCGCCCGCGTCAATCTCATCAATGCCATGCAGATCGCCGAACACCGCGGCTGGAATGTGGACGAGCGGCGCGACAAACGCTCCGGCCGGGCTGATTCCATCTGCCTGGAGCTTGAGACCGACAAAGGAGTCACCACAGTCGAGGGCACGGTCGTGCTCGATAAGCCTCGTTTGACCCAAATCGACGGCATCCAGTGCGAGGCCGCGCTGGGCGGCAATCTGACATTCATGAAGAACCAGGACGTTCCCGGCGTCATCGGTCACATCGGCACCGTCTTGGGACGGAACAAACTCAATATCGCGAACTTTTCTCTAGGCCGCCGCGAGGCGCCGCTCCGCGCCGGCGAGCCCCTCGAGGCGGTTGCATTGGTCACAACCGATGAGCCCGTTTCCGAGCCTGTTCTAGCCCAACTCCGCGAGCACGCCGCTGTCAAATTCGCGCGATCCGTGCAGTTCCTTCGGCAGCAGTAAATGTGCTCTGCATCACGACTCTCCTTCCCTAGTACGAATGGGGGTATTGAGTACGATTTGCCAAACCTGTAGTCTTAATCACGGCCATTGTTCCGGTGATCCTGTTGGCGCTCGGCTGAGAAATTCACACAGAAGGAGTGTGCCGTGAATCAGGACTATCGCGACCTGTTTGTGAGCGCATTGCTGGTTGGCAATCGCCCCGAAAACCGGCTTCTCTTGCATGCAGTATTCAAGAAGCAGGGTTGGCGTCTCCACGAAGCGGCGGATCGCAAGCGGGCGCTCCAGTGCCTGGAACGGCAGCCCGTACAGGTGGTCGTGGCCGATGCCGACGCCGCTGCATGGTCCTGGAAACGAGTGCTCGAAGATCTGCAGCGGATGACTAATCCTCCTCAGCTCGTGGTGACTTCGCGCCTGGCTGACGATTTTCTCTGGTCGGAAGTGCTCAATCGCGGCGGTTACGATGTGCTGCCCGAGCCGTTCCAAGCCGAAGAAGTAGAGCGCGTCATCTCCTCCGCGCGGCGCCATTTCGACGGAGTCGTCAACGGTTACCGCTTCCGCGCCGCCGCGTCCTAAACGCCGCCGAACCCGGCCGCGATCTCAGTTGAAGAAAAACCGCACGCCCACGAAGGCGCCGGCTAACGTGCCACGCAGGTAGTAATCCGACTTCGGAGACGTGCGGAAATGAAAGGCTTTTCCGCCCAGCCGTAGTTCCACTTTTCCGACCCGGTACGCCATCGAGGCATCGGTATCCCAAATGGTCCAGCGATGGGGAATCATGAACCCGGTCCCGTTGGCTTCCACCCGGAAATGCGGCGTCACGTAGTAGTCGATGCCCAATCCCAAAGTCGGGGCGTAGAGCGTCTTGTTGCCGCTGGCGGTATTCGGACCATTGTCAGTCGATTTGAGCGGCGCGTCGAACGCGGTGGTCATGTGGGTGTATTGGAACTGCCAGAGCGTCTTCAGGCGGACCTTGCGGCTGCCGATCGGAAATGGCCACGTCACGAACTCGTACGAAACCTTGACGTTCTGAAGCCGGTAGCTGGTCGACAAATAGTCGCCTTTGGCGTAACTGCCGCCCCACAAAAGCAGATCCGTAGGTGCGACGATGTTCCCCGACGCGTTCGTGCGGAAATACGAAATGCGCAACTGGTTCCGCTTGATCACGGGAATGGTCAGATCCGCTCCCCCGATCAGGTTCGGCTGCCCCTGAAACGTGAGCCGCGAAGGAGGGGCGACCGGAATATGGACTTTGTTGCCGAAGAAATCGTTGCCATAGACCGGACCGGCGTCAATAATCGGCTGGCCTCGCCCCAGCCAGCCCCAGACGCCGACCGACAGTTTGCCTTCATCCGGCATGTATTCGTCCGGCGGCCTCGGCGGCAGCGGCGGCGGCAACCGGGTGGTCGGCCCTGGAGAGGGCGGATTCTGGCCGGGTTCTGGAGCGGGCGCGGGCTGCTGGGCCAGCGCCCCGATGCTTCCCACCAGCCACAGGCAGACACAGAATAAGCCACCGAAGCGATCCTTCACGTATCCCTCGTCAAATTCGTAGTTTACCGGCGGCTCGCTGGCAGACCCCTGCCCTCATCCGAAGCGGACCGGCCGTCACTGAATTGTTCGCTGCCTCTCTATTGTGCCTCAATGACAGGGGTTTCCGGCAGTGCTAAATTAGCACAGCAACCGTGAAGAAACGGGACAGGCAAGACGTCTAAGTCTATTCGAGGTACTCGTGGGCGGAGAGGGATGAAAAAAGTCCAAAATATCCGAATATCCCCTCCCCCTTTCGGGTTATACTGAACTTTCAGAGGGATAACATGAAACGGTACGGGAAATTCGCTGCCCTGATCGTCGTCGTGATCGGAACGCTCGTCTGGCTGGCCACCGCCGGAATGAACGAAACCAAAACCTACTATAAGACCATCAGCGAACTAGGCCAGATGGGCGATCAAGCCTATGGGAAAAAGCTGCGGGTCGGCGGCGACGTCGAATCCGGCTCGATCCATCGCGTTGGCAGTGAGGTCCAGTTTGTCCTGATCCAGGATAAGCTCCGGCTCAAGGTCGCCTATACCGGCACCGAGCCGCTTCCCGATACCTTTAAGGATGGCGCGCAAGCCTTAGCCGACGGCAAACTGGAGAAAGACGGTGTCTTCCGCACCGCCAAGATCCAGGCCAAGTGCGCCTCCAAATACGAGATCAAACCTGGGCAGTTGCCGACCAATCCAAATGCCGGCAAGAGCACCGTCTAGTCTGTAAACCAGAGGGGTGATATGGAAAATCTGGGTTCGCTGGCGATACTGCTGGCATTCTGCGTAGCCCTCTACGCCGCCGCGGCCTCCGTGGTCGGGCGCATCAAGAACAAACCTTTCCTGATAGTTAGCGCGCAGCGATCGGCCTATGCCGTGTGGGCGTTGATCACGCTGGCAGCCGGCATTCTGGTTCACGCGATCATGACCAGCGACTTCCGGTATGCCTATGTTGCGGAGCACAGCAACCGGACGATGCCCATCCTTTATAAGTTCGCGGCCTGGTGGGGCGGACAGGAAGGTTCGCTCCTATTTTGGAGCTGGCTGCTCTCGAATTACGTCGCCGTCGTCACCTTCTCCAACCGGCGCAAGCACCGTGACATCATGCCTTATGTCACCGCCGTGCTGCTGACGGTGCAGACGTTCTTCCTGCTGCTGAACAACTTCATCGCCAACCCGTTCCGCATGCTGGCGGCCGATGGCCGGGTGATCGCGATCGACGTTTTGAAGGATGGCAACGGGCTCAGCCCTCTGCTGCAATACCCGGCGATGGCCATCCACCCGCCCATGTTGTACCTGGGGTATGTCGGCTTCACGGTGCCGTTTGCGTTCGCTATCGGTTCGCTGATCACGCGCCAGCCAGGTGAGGGTTGGATCTACACCACCCGCCGGTGGACCCTGGTAACGTGGCTCTTCCAGAGTACGGGCATCATGCTCGGCGCGGCCTGGGCCTATCATGTCCTCGGCTGGGGCGGCTATTGGGGCTGGGATCCGGTCGAGAACGCCTCGCTGCTTCCCTGGTTGAGCGGCACGGCCTTTCTGCACTCGGTGATGATGCAGGAAAAGAAGGGCATGATGAAGGTCTGGAACATGGTTCTGGTCTCATCGACCTTTTTCCTCGCCATTCTTGGAACGTTCCTGACGCGGTCGGGCGTGGTGCAATCGGTGCACGCGTTCGCGCGCTCCGAAATCGGAAAGTACTTCGTCAGTTTCCTGGCGGTCGGCATCGCGGCTACGATTTACCTGATCCTGGATCGCCTCGATTACCTTAAGAGCGAGGCGCAATTGGAGAGCGTCTCCTCGCGCGAATCCAGCTTCCTCTTCAACAACCTCATCCTGCTGGCAAGCTGCTTCGCGGTTCTGTGGGGCACGCTGTTCCCGGTCATTTCCGAATACGCCACCGGCGATAAAATCTCGCTCGATGCCGAGTGGTACAACCGCCTGATGGTTCCGATCGGTCTGTTCCTCCTGTTTCTAACCGGCGTCGGCCCGCTGTTTTCGTGGCGGCGGACTTCGGTCGAAAGCCTGCGGCGAAACTTCCAGTGGCCGGGGATCATTTCTCTGGTGCTCATCGGCGCCTTGCTCGCCGCCGGCATGCGGAGTTTCTACGCGCTGATTTCGTTCGGCTTCTGCCTGTTCGTGGCGCTCACTGTCCTAATGGAGTTCTACAAAGGCGGCCGCTCGATCGCCGCCCGGAACAACATGAACCTGCTTCACGCGATGGTTGAGCTGACGCATCGCAACACGCGGCGTTACGGCGGGTACCTGGTTCACATGGGGATCGTTCTGATGTTCATCGGCTTCACCGGCCACGCCTTCAATCAAAGCGAGGTCAAAGAGCTGAATAACGGCGATACCATGCGCGTCGGCAATTACGATCTGAAGATGGTCAACCTGCAGCAGGGCGAAAACGACAACTACGCCTGGCACCGCGCCACTCTTCAGGTGACCAAAGGCGGCCAGCAGATCGGCTTCCTCGAACCCGAGCGGCGCTTCTACATCGCGAGCAAGGAAAGCACTTCGCAAATCGGCATCCGGCAGCGGCCCAACGAAGACCTGTACCTGAACTTTGCCGGCATGTCGGACGACAACAAGCGGGCGGTGATTCAGGCCTATGTGTTCCCGCTGGTTTCGTGGATCTGGGTGGGCGGTTTGGTGCTGATCGGCGGCACCTTGATCTGCCTGGTTCCGAGCAAAATCAAGATGCAATACGCCCGCACGGAAGTCGTGGGCATCGCGAAGAAACATGTACCGGTTGAGAATTAGCCTTTTAGCGTTAGTCGCGGCGGTGGCGGCGTGCCTCTCGGGGGGCGCCCAGACCGCCGCCGAGAAACCGAGCAATGACGTCCGGCGCGTGGGCGCTCGGCTGCAATGTCAATGCGGCTGCAAAGACTCCGTCGCCACGTGCAGCATGCTCGAGTGCAGCTTCTCGAAACCCGCCAAGGAAAAGATCGCGAAAATGCAAGCGGTCGGGATGGCGGATGACCAGATCATCCAGTCGTTCATCCGCGAGAACGGCGCCGGGATCTACCTCGCTCCGCCGAGCGCGTTCGGCTGGATCATTCCCTACGCGGCCGTTGGCGCCGGACTGCTGGTCATCTGGTCTTTCATCAGGAAATACCGGAAGCCAAAACCGCTGGCCGAGGTCGGCCCGCTCGAAGTGGATGACCCGGCGCTCGCGAAGTACAAAGACCAGATCGAGCAGGATCTGGCGAAGTTGGAATAAGTGACGATCGCTATTACCTGTGCCGTCGCGATCGCGGTAATCGTTTTTATCTTGGGCGTCCGGCCGAAAGACCTGCCGCAACCCGAGCCCGAGTCTCCGTTCCAGCATCTCGACGAGCGCAAGGCCGCGATCTATGAAAACCTGCGCGATCTCCAGTTCGAATACAGGCTGGGCAAACTTTCCGACGAGGACTATCAAAGCACCAAGCGCGACCTGCAAAAAGAACTCGCGGGCGTGCTGGCCGAAGTCGACAGGCTGAAATCGCAACTCGGCGTGAACGGCGCCGTGCCGCCCCCTGTTTCGGCTCATAAGCCCGTGAAGGCGGCTGGAATGGTGTGCCCCGCGTGCGGCGCAAAGTTCGAAAAGGAGTTGAAGTTCTGCGGCGAGTGCGGCAAGCCGATGAAGGTGGCGCAGTCATGAAGTGGGTGCTCGTTTTGAGTCTGGCGAGCGCGCCGGCCTGGGGCGCGATCAGCGGCATGGTCCTGAACGGCACCACCGGCCAGCCCGCGCCCAATGTCACGGTCACGCTGATGACGATGGGCGCGGCCGGCCCGGAAGACACGGGCGACGGAAAGTCCGATGCGCAAGGCAAATTCAGCTTGAATGGCGCGCCTTCGGCGGGAGGTCCAACCTTGCTGCGTGCCACCATGGACGGAATCACGTACACGAAAGTGATTCCGCCCGGCACACCGACCGAAGGGCTGACGCTCGAAGTCTATAACGCCTCCAAAGACCGGGGCAGCACGAAGGTTTCCAAGCACCTGATCTTCTTCGACCCCGGTGCGAATGGCTTGACGATCAACGAAGCGTACCTGTTCACCAATGACGGCAAGTGGGCGTGGAACGATCCTGCCAACGGCACGCTTCAGTTCTTTCTGCCGCCCGGGGCGAACGGCAAGGTGCGGATCGACGCGACCGCTCCCGGAGGCATGCCGCTGCAGCAATCGGCGAGCAAGACCAATAAGCCCGACATCTACAAGGTGAACTTCCCGGTGCGGCCAGGCGAAACGCGAATCGATTTGAGCTACAGCGCGCCTTATAAGGCAGGCGACACGTATTCGGCGAAGGTCGCGACCCAGGACGAGAACACGTACCTCATCGTTCCGAAGGGTGTCACACTGACCGGCGATAACCTGAACGACATGGGTCCGGAGCCTCGGACTCAGGCACATCTCTACGGGTTGAAGGAGGCTTCGTACAAGATCTCGCTCACCGGAGCGGCCGAGCCCTCCCCGGCGGATGCGGTGGCGGATTCCGGCGATCAGAGCGGCGCGCCGCAGATCCAGGAGATCATGCCGCGGCTCTACACCAAAGTCGGACCGATCCTCGGCCTGGCGTTGGGGATTCTCGCGCTCGGTTTCGTGCTCCTTTACCGGACGCCGGGTGCCGCGAGGGAATCGAATGACCGCGGTCAGCGTTGACGGCGTCTGGAAGTTCTACGGCGACTATCCGGCGCTGCGTGACGTTCGCCTCGACGCCGACGCCGGAACGTGCCTGGCGTTGATTGGACGCAACGGCGCCGGAAAGACCACGCTGCTGCGCACTATCGCTGGATTCTCCAAGCCCGGCAAGGGCGCAATCCGAATTTTCGGCCAGGAGCCGCGAGAAACTGAAACACGCCGCCATATCGGCGTGATCGGCCACGGCATCGCGGTCTATGACGAGCTCTCCGCACACGAAAACCTGACGCTCTACGCGCGCCTCTACGGTTTGCCCGATCCGCGCCGCGCGGCGCTCGAATGGCTGGAGCAGACGGGCCTCGAACGTGTCCGCGATGGCCTGGTTCGTGAATTCTCGCGCGGCATGCGCCAGCGTCTGGCGGTGGCACGCGCGTTCCTGCACGATCCGTCGGTGCTGCTGCTCGATGAGCCATTCACGGCTCTGGATGATCGCGCGATCGCAGTCTTACAGCGCTTGCTGCGTGAAGCACTGGCGAATGGAAAGACCGTGATCATGTCGACTCACCAGTTGCGCGAGGCGCTCGAGCTTTCGTCTCACGTGGCGCTGCTCAATCGGGGCGCAGTGGCGTTCCACGGCGCTTGCACGGCGGAAATGCTGGCCGACCCGGGCTGGGTTTACGCCCGTTACGGTGAGGGCTGATGGCGGTCACGAGAGAATTGCCGGATGTCGCGGTGAAGCCCGCCACCGCCGAGCGCCGGCGCTCCTCGTTTGCACGCCTCGTGTTCGTAGTCATGGCCAAGGATCTGCGGGCGGAGCTGCGCACCAAAGAGGCAGTCAACGCGTCGCTGGCATTTGCGGTCGTCATCCTGGTCCTGTTCAACTTTGCGTTCGACCTGGACGATCCCGCCACCCGGACGATTGTGGGTGGTCTCCTCTGGCTGGTGTTCGCCTTCGCCGGCACGCTCGTGCTGAACCGGAGTTTTGCGCGCGAGCTGCCGAACGATTGCCTGGATGCGCTGGTGGCCGCACCGGTTTCCGGTGCCACGTTATTTCTTGGGAAAGCGCTTGCCAATTACCTGCTGGTGCTGGCAGTGGAACTGGTCTCGCTTCCGGTCTTCGGCATTTTCTATAATGTGTGGTTTCCATTCGGGCAAATGCTCGTCGTGCTGGCGCTCGGCACCTGGGGAATTACCGTGATCGGGACGGTGTTCAGCGCACTGACGGTAAATATCCGGTTGCGCGAGGTAATGTTGCCGATGCTGACGTACCCGATGCTGGTGCCGGCATTGATGGGGTCTATGGTGCTGACCGCGCAACTGGCGACCGGCATACCGATCTGGGGAGAATCGGCAACCTGGTTGAAGGTATTGGTGGGCTTCGACGTCTTATATACGGCGGCCGCGCTCGCGCTGGTCGAAACAGTCCTGGTAGGGTGAGGTGAGGAATGCGTGACAAGATTTTTTACGGCTTAGGCGCGTTAGGCATGCTGCTGCTGGCGCGGAATCTGTACGTGATCGCAAATTTCCCGCCCGAAGCGGCGCAAGGGGCGATCTTCAAGATCATCTTTTTCCACGTGCCGGCGGCCTGGACCGCCATCGTCGCAGCGACCACCGCTCTGGTAACCAGCATCCTGTTCCTGACCACGAAAAATTTCAAATATGATGCGGTGGCCGTCGCCTCGACCGAGGTAGGGCTGGCCTTTCTTGCCATCAACCTCGTAACCGGCTCGATTTGGGGCCGGGTGATTTGGGGAATCTGGTGGACTTGGGACTGGCGCCTGACTTCCGCCCTGGTCTGCTGGCTGCTCTACGCCGGATATTTGATGCTGCGGCATGCCATCGAAGAACCGACGCAGCGCGCTACGTTCGCGGGCGTTTTTTCCATCTTCGCTTTCCTCGACGTACCGATTGTCGTCATGTCGATCCGCTGGTTCCGCACGCAGCATCCCTCGCCGGTATTCTTGTCCTCCACCGGCAGCTTCCCCCACGATTGGACGATGGTCTTACTCTGGAACTGGGTGGCGCTCCTCATGATCGGCGTCGTCATGACCGCGATTCGGCTCGGGCACGAACAGACGCAGCGCGAAATCGACTACGTGCGCCGCATGGCGCATGCCCTCTAGCGGACCCTCTATGCACCTGATCTCGCAACTGCCGCTGCTGGCGGCGCAAGTTTCGGCTGAAGATGTCGCGCGCGAATTCGCCCGCTTGCAGCGCAATTTCCAATTCCTGAGCTACGGCTTCGCGGCGGCGTGGATCATTCTGACAATCTACGTTCTGATGATGGTCGGACGCGAGCGGCGCCTGAAGCGCGAAATCGCCAGCCTCAAGGCGATGCTCGAAGAGCGGCAGAAGAAATAACGCCGGCGATCTTGTCGCCGGCGATCAAGCGGGGGGACAAGGCGGCGGATTCGCCTTGGCCCGCATTCATTTCGGCTTGGAGCGTTCACGGTACATGCGGCGTACGTTGCGATGCATCGCCTTATCGCGCCGCTTCCGGGCGAGCCTTGCGCTGAGATCCTCCTGCGTTTCCACGTAGGCCGCCTCGCGCCGCAACAGGTGGAATTGCGACAAACGCTCGGAATCAACCGCGTCACGGACGGCGCAACCCGGTTCGACGGTATGGGTGCAGTCGCGAAACCGGCAGCCGGCGGCGAGCGCCTCAACATCCGTGAATGCGTTCGTCACCGCGGCTTCGTCGGCCCACAACTGCACTTCGCGGAGGCCAGGCATGTCGATCAGGATCCACCCTTGGGGCAGCGGAATGAGTTGGCGGCGCGTGGTGGTGTGGCGGCCGCGGCTGTCGTCCTCGCGCACCGGTCGTGTCGCCATCAGCTCTTGGCCAAGCAGGCGGTTTACCAGGGTCGACTTGCCGACCCCGGAGCTGCCGATCAGCGCCGCCGTCTTCCCGCGCCCGATCAGGCCGTCAAGCGCGGCGATTCCCGCGGGATCGAAAGCACTCCACAGCAGCACCCGCGCCTGCGGAGCGAGTTCTCGTACCGTTTCGAGAGCCCGGCGTCGTTCGGCTTCGCGGAGGAGATCGGCCTTGCTCAGCACGACCAGCGGTTCGATGCCGCTATGTTCGGCGAGCACCAGGTAACGTTGAATACGATGCGGGCTGAAATCGCCATCGAGCCCCGTGACGATCAGCAGCACGTCGAGATTGGCGGCGAGCAACTGGCGTCCGAACGTCGAGCCCGGCTGTCTGCGGGCGAAAATCGTGCGGCGCGGTAAAACCGCTTCGATGGCGCCGAAAGGGCGCAGCGCGACCCAGTCGCCGACAACCGGCGTGCCTTCCTGTTCATTCAGCAGTCGGCCGGCCGCGGGCGCGTCGATTTCACCGGCATCGGTAACGACTCGATAGAGACCCGGATGCGCCATAGCCACGCGCCCGGCTCGATAGCCGGCATCGCCGTACGGCTCGAAGGCGCGATGAAAGAAAGCATTCCATCCCAAGTGCGTGAGATTCACTGTGATTCTCCGTTGTGCGTCTTACAGGCGGGAATCAGCGACGCATACCCGGACTCCTCGCGGGCAGAGCGCAACCCGCCTCAGCGGCAGCGCCCGCGAGCAAGCCTCGGATTAACGGACAAGGATGGCGAGAATCAAATCGCAGGATAACACGCGCGGCACGGAGCCGCTATCGTCACCGCTTATTCGGCGGGGAAGGCGATCGTGCTGAGGAGGGCGTTTTCCGCTTGCCGGGAATCGAGACGCGTGTGCTGAACTACAATCGGCACGTCCGACGCGATCACGCTCGAGTACGGCGTGTCCACCGGAATTGGCTCGGGGTCCTTGAACTCGTTGAAGCGGAGATGGCGCGTGCGCCTGGCGCCGATGGTGAAGCGATACGGGCCGGCGGGCTCGCGGTTTTCAAAATACACCGTGATGGTCACGTGCGCATCGCGGTCGCAGGCATTGAGAAGACAAACCGCTTCGTGGCTGACCATCTGCGGCGATGGACCGTGGCTCCAGCCCGGAATATAACCTTCGGCAATCGCCCACACGCGGCGGCCGAGGTCAGGCATGGACCTCTCCCTGATAGACCCGGAATTTTTCGCCGTCGCGATGTTTGAACAAGAACCCGAAGCCGGAAGCGCCACGGTCTGGTTTCAGCACGCCGTTTTGAGCCTTGAGCGCGCCATCGAGCAGCATCGATTCGATACGGACGTGATCGTGAAAGTATTCGACATTCCGGGCACGCGGCGCCACGCAACAAAGGTGGCCATGCAGCGAGGGCGCCGTGTGAGCCGAGAGCGGCAATCCGAACGAGTCGATTTCCTCGGCGGCTTTCAAAAAGCCCGTGACCCCTCCACACCGCGTGGCATCGGCCTGCACCACATCGACGGCGCCGGCTTCCATCATGCGTCGGAAATACGGCTGATCGTAGCCGTACTCGCCGGCTGCGATCTCCATCTCCGAGGGCGCGCGATCGCGGACCAGGCGCAGGCCGTCCAGATCGTCCGAGCTCACCGGCTCTTCGAACCATCGGACGCCATATTCGGCGAAAGCGTGCGACATCAGGATGCCTTGTTTGCGGTCGTAGGCTCCATTAGCGTCGACAAACAGCGAGGCGTCGCCGATGGCGCCGCGGGCCACGCGAACGCGATGCACATCGCATTCCGGGTGGCTGCCGATCATCATCTTGACGGCCGCGATACCGCTTGAAACCCAGCCGCTCAACTGGGCGCGCAGTTGCTCATCGCTATATGACGTGAACCCACCGCTTCCGTAAACGGGGACTACGTCGCGCACGGCGCCGAGCAGTTCGATCACGGAAAGATCGAGCAGGCGCGCTTTGAGATCCCAGAGCGCACAATCGACGGCAGAGATCGCCATCGACGCCAGACCGGCCCGTCCGTTGTTCCGCGCGGCCCGGAACATGGCGTCCCAGTTCGCGCGCGGCGAAAGGGCGTCGCCGCCCAGAACGTGTTTGCCGAGGCCGTCCGCGATAAACGCCGCAACTGCGCCGCTGGCGTAGGTATAGCCGGTTCCCGTGTGGTCGCCGGCATCGGCTTCCACCAGCACAAGAGTGGTTTCCGACCACTCATACGTCCCATCGGCTTCGGGAGTATCGGTGGGAATCGTGTAGGCCGAAGCGCAAAGCCGCTCGATGGATGCGGCGGGTTTCATCGGCGCGCCCGGCTCCAGAGATACGTGCCGAGCGCGAACCCCAGGCCCGCGCTGACGAGCGACCACGGCACGGGCGAGGTTCTCGGTTCCCTCACGTAGCGCTTCTCCGCGTCCGCCAGGTCGGTGGGACCCGACGGCCTCTCATGAATGGCCATTTGCAAAACCTGGGCGAAATGAATAGCGCGACGCTCGGTGGTTTGTCGGATCTGCTCGCGGCAGCTAAAGCCATCGGTGAGGATCAACGTATCCGGACCGGCGCTCCGAACCGCTGGCAGCAGCGCGCGTTCGCCGCACGCGAGCGAAACATCGTAGTGCTCGCGCTCATATCCGAATGCGCCGGCCATTCCGCAGCAGCCCGAATCAAGCACCGTCACATCGAGGCCGGTCTTCTTCAAAAGTTCGATTTCCTCGTCGAACCGCAACACCGATTTGTGGTGGCAATGACCGTGTACGAGGGCTTTGCCTGAGAAATGCGGCGGCCGGTAATTCGGCACTTTCTCGGTCAGGAATTCGCTCAAGAGGAATGTCTGGCGCTGGAGCCGCATGGCGTTCAGGTTTCCGTGCAACAGGTTCGGCAATTCTTCACGGAAGACAGAAACGCAACTCGGCTCCAGACCGATTACCGGCGTACCCGCCTGAATCTCCGGCTCCAGCTCATCCAATAGGTTCACCAGCAAGCGGCGCGCCGTGTCGAGCATGCCGTAGTCATAAAGCGGCCGGCCGCAACAAAGGTCCTGCTGCGGAACCACTACTTGATATCCGGCGTGTTCGAGAACTTCGACGGCCGCCTTGGCCACCTTCGGAGTGAAGTGGTTGTTAAACGTGTCGGGCCAGAGAATCACGCGCTGCTTATGAAGATTGCGCGGTCGCCTCTTCCGGAACCACTGTTTGAAAGTCTGGGGCGCGAAGCGAGGGATCTCGCGAGTTTGCGCGTAGCCGGCCGCCCATTTGGCGAGCGCCTTCAATCCAGGAGTTTGGGTGAAGAAGTTGGCGGTAGCGGGCATGCGGGCGGCGGCGCGGCTCCACACGTGAATCAGGCCGGAGGCGTACGCGTTGCGCGGCCGAAGCCGGCCGGCGTAGTAATGGGACAGGAACTCTGCCTTGTAGGTCGCCATGTCCACGTTAACCGGGCAATCGCCTTTGCAGCCCTTGCAGGAAAGACAGAGGTCGAGAGCGTCGCGCACGGGATCACTGCGCCAGCCGCCCTCGAGCGGATCTCCCTGCAACATCTCGAACAACAGATGGGCGCGGCCGCGCGTCGAATGCATTTCCTCGCGGGTAACCATGTAGCTCGGGCACATCGTGCCGCCTTCTTCGTGGCGGCATTTCCCGACACCGACGCAGCGCAGAGCGGCTCGATGGAAACTGAACTGGTCATCGGAGAAGCTGAAATAAGTGGCGGGCTCGGGCGGGTTATAGCCGGAACCAAGCCGAAGATTCTGATCGATGCGGTAGGGGTCGACAATCTTGCCCGGATTCATTCGGCCGTCCGGATCCCAAATCGACTTGAACTCGCGGAAGGCGTCGACGAGCTCGGCGCCGTACATGCGGCCCAGAAATTCAGCCCGCGATTGACCGTCGCCGTGCTCGCCCGAAAGAGAGCCGCCGTACGACAAAACGAGGTCCGCCGCGTCACTGACAAACGCGCGATAGGTCTCAACTCCCCCGGCCGTTTTCAAATCGAACGGAATGCGGCAATGGACGCACCCCTGCCCGAAGTGGCCGTACAGCGACGGAGCCGGGATGCGGTGCTTTTCAAACAATTTCTTGAAATCGCGCAAGTAGGGGCCGACACGGTCCGGTGGGACGGCGGAATCCTCCCAACCCGGCCACGAGTCCGGCTCACCGGGAATGAAGGCGGTTGCGCCGAGACCCGATTCGCGCACTTCCCAGAGCATCTTTTCCTGCGCCGGATTGTCGTACAGCTTCATGGAGGGCGGACTACCGGATTTCTTGAGATCTTCCATCAGGCCGCGAGCCGCGTCTTCGGCCTCCTGACGCGTGTCACCGCCGAACTCAACGAGCAGCCAACCGCCGCCTTCCGGCAGAAGAGTAAGATCGCGGACGTTGAGATTCTTTTTGTGCATGAAGTCGATCAGACGGTCATCGAGGCCCTCGCACCCGACAGGCTTGTGAGCAATGACTTCGGCTATGTGATCGCCGGCCGAGAAGACGTCGGGATATCCGAGTACGAGCAGAACGCGCTCCTTCGGGTTGTGCACCAGGCCGGTGACGATTTCGAGAAACGTGACGCAGGTGCTCTCGGTGCCCACCAGAGCGCGGGCAACGTGGAATCCGTTCTCAGGAAGCAACTCATCGAGGTTGTAGCCGGAAACGCGGCGCGGAATCTTCGGATAACGCTCGCGGATCAGGCCGGCGTAGCGGTCGCGGAGGTCGCGCAACCGGCGGTAAATCTCGCCGCGGCGGCCGCCTTCGCCAATGATCGTCTCGAGCTCGGAATCACTGGTCGGGCCAACCGTCATCTGCAGGCCGTCGTAAGTCAGGATCGAGAGCTGGTGAATGTTGTCGGCAGTCCGGCCGGCCATTTGCGAATGCACGCCGCAGGAATTGTTGCCGCACATACCGCCGAGCGTGCAGTGATCGTGCGTGGCGGGATCGGGTCCGAAGGTCAAGCCGAACTGGTTCGCCGCGTGGCGAAGATCGTCGAGAATGCAGCCGGGATCGACCCAGGCCAGACGATGGCCGGCGTCGATACGCTTTACGGCATGCATGTACTTGGAAAAATCCATTAGGACGGCAACATTGCAGCACTGGCCGGCGAGACTGGTGCCGCCGCCGCGGCTGAGGATCGGCGCCTGAAATTCGTGTGCGACCGCGACGGTGGCGACAACGTCATCAATATCCCGCGGAAGCACGACCCCGATCGGCACCTGGCGGTAATTGGATCCATCGGTGGCGTAGAGCGCGCGGGAACCCGAGTCAAACCGGACTTCTCCGCGGATACGCCGCCGGAGCTCGCCTTCGAGGGACCGCGCGTCGCCAGACCACCCGAGTTCCGAGTCCGCTGCCCCGCGTGGCACGCCGGAACTGATCATTCGATCGCTCTGCGATAAAGAGATCAACATTTGGATCGCCCAATTCCATTGGTGACACCGCAAGCGGAAAACAACAAGATCACTTGCTTACAGCGAATCGGGCATGAAGTAACGGTTCTCACGAACCCTGGCGCGAAGAGTCGCCGAAACCGGGAGAATGTCGTGCTAATCGCGATTGCGGGTCTCCAAGAGTGATGGACCATACGCCTGTGCCCAAAGCATAAGGAGTTTGGTCATACACCCGCAGGAAAACAAATGTGGGCACGGTACGTTCCGGATTGGAATGGTTGGGCGAGCTCGGAATATTCTGCGCCCGGGTACTGCGCGCGGCAGTGACTCCGCCCTACGAATGGCGGGAGCTCATCCGGCAATGCGATTTCATCGGCTCCCGATCGGTCCCGCTAGTCGCATTGGCGGGAGCCGCGGTCGGAGTAGTAATCGCGATGGAAACGCATGACAGCCTCGTCCGGTTCGGCGCGAAGGCGTTTCTGCCTCCGGTAATCATGTATTCACTGTTAAAGGAGACCGGGCCGGTAATCACCGGCGTCATCGTGAGTGGACGAGCGGGCGCGGGTATCGGCGCACAGCTCGGCTCGATGAAGGTAACCGAGCAGATTGACGCCATGGAGGCGTCCGCGGTCGATCCGTACAAGTACCTGGCCGCCACTCGAGTACTGGCTTGCATTCTGATGCTTCCGTTCCTCACGCTGGTCGCGATCTTTTGCGGCGGCGTGACGGGCTGGGTGGTAACCGCCCTGTCGGAGCCGATTTCTCTTCGGCTCTTTATCGAACGAGGGTTCAAGAACATGGCGTTCAGCGATTACATCCCACCCATTCTTAAAACGACCGTGTTCGGATTCCTGATCGGTCTGATCGCCTGTTTTCAGGGCATGCGGACACGAGGCGGCACGGAGGGCGTCGGACGTTCAACAACCAGTTCGGTCGTGCTTTCGTCGCTGTTCGTGCTGCTTGCTGACGTGTTTCTGGTGCGAGTGATCCTGACGATCTGGCCGGCATCGTGAAACTATGGAAGACCATCGCACGACAATCGAGGTTCGAGACCTGCATAAATCCTTCGGGCCCCAGACGGTTCTGGACGGCATCGGATTCGAAGTGCGGGACGGGGAAACACTCGCCGTGATGGGGCGCAGCGGAACGGGAAAGAGCGTCCTGTTGAAACTGCTGATCGGTCTCGCATCGCCGGATGCCGGTTCGGTCACCATCTGCGGGCGAAATATTGTCGGGCTGAACACCCATGAATTGAACAAACTTCGCAAGAAGATCGGGTTCCTCTTCCAGCAGGGCGCGCTGTACGATTCGCTCACGATCGAGCAAAACGTACTGTTTCCGATGCAGCGGCACACACGGATGGATCGCGAAGCCCAGCGGCAGCGGGCGCGAGAGTTGCTGGGCAATGTCGGGTTGGAAAAGGACTACGACAAGCTGCCGTCGCAAATTTCGGGAGGAATGCAAAAGCGGGTCGGCTTGGCGCGCGCGCTGGCCCTCGAGCCGGATATTGTTTTGTTCGACGAACCCACGTCCGGGCTTGACCCAATTACGGCGGCGGAAATCGGCAAGCTGATCGTCGATCTGAAGCAGAAACGCCGAATGAGCGCGGTGGTCGTGACACACGATGTCCGCGGGGCTCGCTCGATTGCAGATCGGGCGGTGCTGATGGATCACGGAAAGGTTTGCGCCGAAGGCTCCTTCGACGACTTGCAAAACAATCACGATCCGTTGGTCAGCGAGTTCTTGCGGGAAGGCTGTTGAGGCGAACGCGTATGTCAAATGCAATTCGTCTGGGACTGTTTATCGCCGCCGCACTGCTGATTTTCACGGCCGGAATTCTCTGGATCGGAAACCAGCAGTTTCGTTTTTCCTCTACATACCGGTTGAATGCCGAGTTTCAAAATGTCGCCGGATTGACGGAAGGCGCCACCGTGCGGGTCGGCGGGGTTCACGAAGGCACCGTGCACCGCATCGTCCTTCCAGAGCGCCCCGACCAGAAGGTGCGGGTGGAGATGGACCTGCGGAATGCGACGCGCCGCGTGATCAAGAAAGACTCGATGGCAGCGATTCGGACCGAGGGCCTGGTCGGCGATCAATTCGTCGAAATCACGTTCGGATCGCCGGGGGCTCTCCCGGTCAACAATGGCGACAGCATCACCGCCCAGCCGCCGCTGGAAATCGCGGACATCCTCAAGAAGACCGCTTCGCTGCTGGACAGTGTCCAAGTGGCGATGGAAAACGTCAACCAGACCGCGGACAACTTACAAGCGATCACCGCGAAGCTCAATGAAGGTAAGGGCACCGTGGGTGCGTTGCTCAATGATAAGAAATTGTATGAGCACGTCAACGAAGCAGCCAGTAATCTCCAAGATGACACCGAGGCCGTGAAACACAGTTTTCTCGTCCGCGGCTTCTTCCAAAAGCGAGGGTTTGAAAACAGGCAGGATCTAAAACGGAACGAGATTGCCGAGCTGCCTTCCTCGTTGCCGGGCAATCGCCTGACGTTCCCGGCCGCCAAGATCTTCGACAAATCCGACAGCGCGAAACTCAAGAACAGCAAGACTCTCGATGACGTGGGCAAAATCCTCGAGCAGAATTCGTACGGCTTCGCGGTGGTGGCCTGCTACGCCGATCTGAAAGGCGATTCGGACAAGCAGCGCGAACTGACCCAGGCGCGAGCCGTGAATGCGCGGGATTATCTGGTCGGGCACTTCAAGCTGGACGACACGCGGATCAAAACGTTCGGAGCCGGTAAATCCGCGGACGCGCCCGATGGCGGCTTGGTCGAAGTGCTCATCTACCCGGTAGGGAAACCCGCCCCGAAGCCGAGGCAAAAGTAACGCCGGGGACGTTTCCGTCCGTTCCGGATCTCGCCGTCGCCGGCGCGTCGAGGGTACCGGCAATCGAGAGCCAACAGCCTGTACATATTGCAACGTCCGCACCTCGGCAATTTCGGCCCAGCCGCGAAATGTGGTAAATGACGTGCACTTGGAAATCGCCGGCTGTCGCGGCGCTGACCGTTTCTGCTGCTTCCGGGAAGCCTTGGCCGGTGCCGAAGAACAGCAGCGTCAGGCACCGGCACGCGACAGGTCGGATTACCCTGGATCGTTTTGGATCAACCGCCCAGAGAATCGTGCTGGCCGGTTCCGGCGATGTCTTCGAGCTTGGTGCCCTTTTTGTCGACGTGTTCAGGAACCGTGGCGGCCATGTTCACCTTCTCTTCGGTCGCTCCGACATTTGAAGCGGAAGCAGCACGCGATTGACGCGGTCCTTTGGAGTCAGCCACCGGGACCCTCTCGACAACAATCTCGAAGTTCGATACGAGTGTGGCAATCGCTCCCACCGCCGCGAGAACGGGTGCCGCAACTACTCCGATGGCAGCGACGGTCAACGGAATTTCCATGAACGTATGGCCGCCGTCGTCGCGCACGATGATGCGCCGCACGTTGCCTTGATGAATCAACTCGCGCACCTTGGCGCCGAGTTCCTTACCGCTCACCCGGAATTGCTCGAACATGCGGTCGAAGGAGTCCATGACGGCAGTGTAGCCGGAATTTGGATCGGGCGTGCGCCGCTCTTTGGCCATCTGAACGAAAGATTACGCCAATCGGGCGGCGTCCAGCCAATCCGGGTTCGACAACTTCGCGGAGTTCGTCACCGGTTTTCTCCCGGATGGGGTGCCCTCCGAGGATAATGAATCATGGCGCAAGCGCTGCGGTTCGAATGCCAGCCGGGCTGTACGGCATGCTGCACGCAGCGAGGCTTCGTCTACCTCACCGAAAGCGATCTGGCGCGCGCGGCGGAGTTCCTGGGCATGACGGCGGCGGCGTTCGAACGGCGGTACGTCTACCGCACCAGCAAGCGGATGCGGCTGCGGGTTCCGCGTGAGGCGCAGTGCCATTTCCTGCGCGACGCCGGCTGCTCGATCCATCCCGCCAAGCCGACGCAGTGCCGCATTTTCCCCTTCTGGCCGGAACTGGTCGAGAGCCGCCGGGAGTGGAAGAAGACGGCGCGCTATTGCCCCGGAATGGGAAAAGGCCCCCTGGTGCAGATAGAAGCCGCACGCACGCAAGCGCGGGAAATGCGCGAAGCCTACCCCGAGATGTACGAAGCGTAGCCGGAGCGCGAGATATTCCCGCTCCTCCCCCCATAACGTTAAGTCCGCTTTTATTAACAGCCACCCCCATTGACACCCTCGCCCCGACGATATATCATCCTGCCACTGCTCTTTCCGGCTGGGTGGCCGATCAACACGCAGTGGGACCCCGACCAGAGTAACGGCGGGAGATTAAAGGGGTGAGCGATGCGCCTGTCTGTTGTCGTATTCCTGTGCGGCATGTCTGCCTTCGCGCAGACCGATCGCGGCACAATCACTGGAACCATTTCCGATCCTGCCGGGGCGGTCATCGCCGCCGCCATGGTCGAAGCCAAAAGCAATGCCACCGGCGCCGTCTTCCAGGCCGCCAGCACCAATACCGGCAATTACACCCTCTCGCAGTTGCCTGCCGGCGACTACGAGATGAACATCATGGTGCCAGGCTTCAAAAAATTCATCCGCGAAAACGTCGTGGTTTCGGTCGCCGGTACGCTGCGCATCGATGTCACGCTCGAGGTCGGATCAAACACCGAATCCGTCACTGTCACCGAGGCTGCGCCCCTGCTCAAAACCGAGAGCGGCGAGCTCAGTCACAACATGACCACCGAGCGCGTCGACAATCTCCCGGTCATCAATCTCGGCTACGGCTCCGGCGTCGGCAACGTGCGCAATCCGCTGCAGGCGGTCAACCTGATTCCCGGCTCCAACTTCGCCAACGACAATACCCTGCGCATCAATGGGCTGCCCGCCAACACGCAGTCGATTCGCATCGAAGGCCAGGACGCCACCAACGGCCAGCACCGCGAGTTCAACCAGGTGAACCAGGCCAGCCTCGACGCCATCCAGGAAGTCACCGTTCAGGTCAGCAATTACGCGGCCGAGTATGGCCAGGCCGGCGGCGGCTATTTCAATTACACGATGAAATCCGGCACCAACTCCTTCCACGGAAGCGCCTACGATTATTACGTCAACGAGTTTCTCAACGCCGGAACGCCCTTCACTGATGCCGGCGTGAGCAACAGCCTGAAAAGCGGTCAGCACATCCGCAACGCCCAACGCCGCAACAACTATGGTTTCACCTTCGGCGGCCCCGTCGATCTCGGCAAACTCTATAACGGCCACGACCGCACGTTCTTCTTCTTCAACTTCGAACAGTTCCGCGAAAGCCAGGTCATCACCAGCGGGCTCACCACCGTCCCCACAGTGGACTATCGCAACGGCGACTTCAGCAAAGCCCTGATCGCCCCGCTGACCATCGCCGGAGCACCGGCTGTCGATGCCGCCGGCACCTCGTTGATCCAAAACATGGTCTTCAACCCCACCTCCACCCATACCGCCGCCGACGGCTCCTCGGTTCGTGATCCGTTCGCGAACAATGTCATTCCGCAGACCCAAATGGATCCGGTGGCCCGAAAGATCCAGGGATATATTCCGTTGCCGTTAAACTCGCTGCTCGTCAACAACTACCCGATCCCGGCGTATCAGAATTACCGGCACACTACCATTCCGTCCCTCAAGATCGACCACAATCTCAGCTCGACCATGAAGCTGGCGTGGTATTACTCGGAAAATCGCAGTTATACCCCCAATGCGGACGGCCTTCCGCAGCCGATTACCGCGGCCACTCCCAACGACAGCGTCACCCGCACCACCCGGCTCAATTACGACCAGTCCGTTACGCCAACCGTCTTGCTGCACTTAGGCGCCGGGCTCATGTATTTGAATCAGTCGCAGCTCTCGGCGGCCTTGGACCAGAACACGCTCGGTTGGGGCTCGAACTTCTCGGCTTCGCAATTGTTTCCGCAGATCGTGTTTGGCGGCGATAATGCCCGCGGCGGCTTCACCTATACCACCAGCGTTTTTGCGCCCTACGAATATTTCAAAGACGTCAAGACCACGGCCAACGCCAGCTTGACTTGGGTGCGCGGCAATCACACCATCAAGTTCGGAGGCGAAGGTCTCTTCGAAGGATTCCCCACTCACACCTACTCCCGTTCCCACGGCGTCTTCACGTTCTCCGGCCAACAGACCGCCGATCCCTGGCAGGATGGGAAGGCGATCAACGCCAATACCGGTTTCGCGTATGCCAGCTTCTTCCTGGGTGTGAATGGCGCGCTGAACGATGGCGGCCAGGCTGTGATGCGGCTGGGCAACCATGCCTTCGCCGGCTACATTCAAGACACCTGGAAAGTGACCCGCAAGTTCACTCTCGACTACGGGCTGCGCTATGACTATGTCACCCTGCTTCGCGAAGAATATGGCCGCATGTCCAGCGTCGGCTTCGCCACGCCCAACCCGTTGGCCGCCAACCGGAACGGGACTGTGATCTACGAAGCGACTTGCAATTGCACCTTCAACCACAACTACCCCTGGGCATTCGGTCCGCGGCTGGGCGCCGCCTACCAGATCAACTCCAAGACCGTGCTTCGTGTGGGTGCCGGCCTGGCTTACGGAACGGCTCCCAACCAGGCAAATCTGGGCCGAAGCTCGAATGACTTCTTGACCATCTCCCCCGCGGGCTACGGCGAAGCCGCCAGTCTGCTGAAAGACGGCAACCCGCTCGGACCGGGCAACCGCTTTGGCAATCCGGTGCTGTTCTGGCCCGATTTCACCATCCGGTATCCGTTCGAAGTGGCGCCGGGCGTGCGGCCTCCCACCAGCCCCTTCATCCACATTGACCGGCACTCCGGCCGGCCGCCGCGCATCTTCCAATGGAGCTTCGGTCTCCAACGCGAGATCGCTCAGAACCTGATGATCGAAGCAGCCTATGTGGGCAACCGCGGCGTGTGGTGGACGGCGCCGGTGCTCTCCCTCGAAGACTACAACTCGCTCGATCCGCAGCTCCTGAAGTCACAGTGGGGCTTGGACATCGCCAACCCGGTGGATCGCGGGCTGCTCACGACGCGCATCAATTCGCCGGCGGTCATTGCCCGTTTCCCCTGGCTTGCCAATCCCAACAATGTCTACCCGGGATTCCCGGCCACCCAGACTTTGAACCAGGCGCTGCGCCCGATTCCCCAATTCCTCGGTATACCGGGCTTCCTGGGGCCGCCGCTGGGCACCACCTGGTACGATTCGATGCAAGTCAAGGTGACCAAGCGTTTGTCACGCGGGCTTGTGGTCGATTCGGCCTTCACCTGGCAGAAGGAGCTCAATCTCGGGGTGGGCGCGGATACCAGCTACCTGACGCCGGCTCCCAACCTGATCAACGACGTTTACAACCGGCAGAGCAACAAACAGATTTCCGGTTTCAGCCGGCCTTTGGTCCTGGTGACGTCGTTCCGCTACACCACTCCGCGCCTCGCCGGGAATAAGGCGCTATCGTGGGTGGCGCGCGATTGGAACCTCGCCGGCGTGCTTCGCTATCAGAACGGCGAAGTGCTTCGCACGCCGTCGTCCAACAACAACCTGCTCAACCAGCTCTCCCGTGGACCTGCCAATAACCCGGCGATCTGGGGCGGTGGCACGACTTTCTGGAACCGGACAGGCCAGCCCCTGTTCCTGTTCGATCCCAACTGCCATTGCTTCGATCCCACCAAGCAAGTCGTGCTGAACAAGGACGCGTGGGTCGATGCGGCGGCTGGCCAATTCGGCACATCCGCTCCGTACTACAACAACTTCCGCTGGCAGCGCCAGCCCGCCGAATCCATCAGCCTTGGCCGCACATTCGGAATTGGCGGAAGCAGCCACGAAAGCTTTAAGCTCGACATCCGGGCTGAGTTCTTCAATATGTTCAACCGCCTGTTCCTGTCGAGTCCCTCGGGTGTCGGCCAGACCACGCAGCCGGCCGGCCCCAACCCGGCTGCTCCGACCGTCTCGACGAACGGCATCCTGACCTCCGGCTACGGCGTGGTGAACACTTCGAACATCACGCTCCCCGGCCAGATCCCCGGCAACGGCTCGCAGCCGCGCACCGGCCAGATCGTCGCCCGCTTCTCGTTCTGACCCGTGGGGCAGGCCTCCGGCCTGCCCATTCACGCCCGTACCGCAGGGGTCCCCGGCCTGCCCGCCCGC
>DASXAK010000085.1:0-2852 GCA_036406715.1 Bryobacteraceae bacterium
CTCCATCCGCAGCTTTCCGTTGACCAGCCGCGCTCGCTCCTTCATGCTGATCAGCCCAAGCCCTTTGCCTGTGGTCAGGCCCCCCGGACCAGTGTCCTCGATCGATAGTTTGATTCCCGAGTTGGTGCCCGTGAGCGTGACCGACGCGGCGGCGTGCCGCGCATGCTTTCCGATATTGCGCAGGCTCTCTTGCGCGATCCGGTACAGGCACAGAATGACTGAATCCGGCAGGCCCTCCGCGACGTGATCAGCTCGAAAACTCACCGGGCTCTGATACACTTCGCCGAAAAGCAGGCATTCGCTCCGCAACGCTTCTACCAGCCCGAGATCGTCCAGAATGGCCGGATGGAGCTGCCGCGAAATCTCGTGCATGGTCTTTGCGAGCGTCGTCACGCCGTCCGACAGACGCCGCAGCCGCCCGCGCAGTTCTTCAGTGGATTCGGGCGGGTTCCGCTGAATGGCATCGATCTCCATCCCCAAAGCCGCGAGCTTCTGGCTGACTACGTCGTGCAATTCGCGCGCGAGACTCTTGTTCTGTTCCTCGTGCGTCGACAGCAGGGTCGAGAGGGACTCCTTGCGGTCGGGAGCAGGCCCGGTGGATCTCATTTTGTTATTTCGCCGCGAGCCCTTCGGTCAATTCGATCCGCGTCCCCACCGGGTCGGTCAGGAACGCGATCTTCAATCCGATCCGCTGTGTCATATCGGTGTAGGGCATGTCCATCGTGATGCCGTCGGCCTGCAACTTCTTGATGAACGCTTCGAGGTTTTTCACTTCAAAACCGATATGGTCGAGTGAGCGCCCCTTGGTGGGCGCCGGCGGCATTTGCGCCTTCAGAAAATCGACTTCGCCCCCCGGAATCATCGCCGCCGGCAAGTTTCGGCGGCTTCCGGCCATCGCTCCGAAAGTCTTCACATACCACTCGCGCGTGACTCCCGGATCCGGGACAGACAAGTGCATATGGTGAAAAGCAACCAGTGCCGCCTGTTCTCTCACCTCCATGACTTCGACGCGGATGTCTTCCGGAAACGTGGCGAACATCTGCTGGTTGGGCGTCAACTCCTGCATCTTCACGCCGGCAGCCTCGAGTCTTGCTTTCGTCGCAGAGTAGTCTTTCACCGCAATACCGATGTGATTGGCCGTCGAGCCATTCGAGCCGCCGTTCGGCATACCCTTACTCACAATGACAAAAATGCCCGGCAGTTTTAGCAGGTCGAGCGGCCCGGCCTTGATGTTCTCGGCGCCAAACGCGTCAATCCACGCCTTCTTTTGACCTTCCGGATCGGCGACTACCAGGTGGATGTGACCCATCGACACGCCGGAGTCGTTTGATGGCGCGAGTTGAGCGAAAACACACACGGCGGAAGCCGCTAGCACGACGAGCGGACGCATGGTGGATAATCTATCACTTCCCCGAGGAGCCCGCCAATTGTTTGTCCAGAAGCTGGCGGATCAGCTCCGCCGTGCCTTTCCGAACATTCGGGGGGCCGCCGGCGCGCCCGCGAAGTCCGACGCCGAGCGCCATGTCAACGGGAGTGCGGCCTTGTTTGTCCTTGGCATCCAGCATCGCGCCGTGTTCGGCGAGGTATCGCACAATGTCATCGGACGCCTGCGCGGCAAAGTGCATTGGGGTTTCGCCCTTGTCACTCGCCGCATTCACATCGGCTCCGTGCGTCACCAGCACCTTCACGGCTTCGAGCATCTGGCGGTCGGTCGCGTAGTCGTTCGCAAATACGCCCTGCCCGCGGCCCAGGCCCGCGGCGAACATCAGCGCGGTCGTGCGGTTCTTCTGTGCGATCTGTAGATCGGCCCCGTGCGCCAAAAGTAGTTCGATCGTCGCGGAGTCGCCATTTCTCGCGGCGCGCATCAGGGGCGTCGCGCCTTCGCCGAGGGTCGGCTCGCCGGGAGTGTGAGCCCTCTGCAGAGCGGGGGTTTTCAAACGCGCGTTCGGGTCCGCTCCGTGGGCGAGCAGCACCTTCATCAGATCAAGCGCGCTCACTTTGCTCGGGATGTGGCGTCCCGGCCGGCCGTAGACCTCTCCCAACGTGGTCGCATCGACCGCGGCGTACAGCGCCGCCATTCCGGTGCTATCGGCCAGGTTCGGATCGGCGCCCTTATCGGCAAGCAGTGCGGCGGCGTCGTAATGGCTGTTGATGATCGCGAGAACCAGGGCGGTGGTGCCGTCGGGATCGGTCGCGTTCAGCTCCGCGCCCGCCTCGGCCAACACTCGCGCGGCGTCACTCGATCCCTGGCGGCTCGCGTACATGAGCGGCGTCCAGTTTCCGCGCGGCAGGATGGTCATCACGCCTTCGAGACCGAACCGGTCTTGCGTATAGTCCAGCAGCTTCGACCGGCCATTGACGTCGGCGCCATGCTCAATCAGCACCTTCGCGGCCGCTGCCTGATTTTCAGACGCGGCCCACATCAGCGCCGTCTCGCCATACGAGGTTTCGCGTGCATTCACGTTTGCGCCATGCGCAATCAGCAGCCTGACTGCATCCGGATTGCCGGTCCGCGCCGCGCTCATGAGCACGGTTTGACCGTCCGGCGCAGCCGCATTCGGATCGGCCCCGGCGCGGAGAAGCGCGTCGACCATCGCGGCATTGCGATTCGTGGCGGCCAATGAGAGCGGGGTCACACCCAGCCGGTTTCCCGCCTTGGCATCGGCGCCGCCCGCGAGCAGCAACTGCGCCGTTTCCAGATCGTCGGCGCGGACCGCCCATGCGAGCGGCGTAGTTCCGTCCGCATCCGCGGCATTCACATCCACGTGGTTTTTGAGAAATGCGCGCACGGCCTGCCGATCGCCCGATTTGACGGCGTCAACCAGCCGCGCCGAGTTGCCGGCGGCGGTCAG
>DASXAK010000086.1:0-5060 GCA_036406715.1 Bryobacteraceae bacterium
CGAGTCCGTCAAAAAAGGCGAGCCGCTGCTCGAAATCGAAACCGACAAGGTGACGGTCGAAGTAGAAGCGCCCGCCGATGGCGTCCTTGCTTCGCTCAAAGCCCAAGAAGGCGCTGATGTCCCCGTCGGACAGACGATCGCGTGGATCGTCGCTCCGGGTGAGAAGCCCCCTGCCGAAGTCGCCCCGGCAGTGACCGGCCGCGCCATGAGTGCATCCGTGGGACAGGTCTCCGACCTGCCCGCCACGCCCAAACCCGAGCCCGAACGCATCCGCGCCTCCCCGAAAGCCCGGCGCATGGCAAAGGACCTCGGCGTCGACCTCTCAAAACTTCGCGGCACCGGCCCTGGCGGCGCAATCAGTGGCGACGATGTCGAAGCCGCCGCAAAACTTCAAGTGGCGCCGGTGATCTTGTCACCGGCGGAGCCCACCCCTGCCCTGGGCCCCGCCACCGCTCTCAGCAACATCGCGCGTCTGATGGCCGAGCGCACCACGCAAAGCTGGACCACGGCTCCCCATTTCTTTCTTGTCCGCGAAATCGACGCAACCCCGCTTCAAGTCGCGCGCAGTTTCCTCGGCCCGGCCGTCGAGCGCGATCACCGCATCAAGCTCACCCATACTGATCTGTTAGTCTCGCTCGTCGCGCGCATTGTCGCGAAGCACCCCAAGATGAACGCCAGTTGGACCGGCCATGCGATTCAATATCATCCCGACGTGAACATCAGCATCGCCGCCGCGGTGAAGGACGGCGTTGTCGGAGTCGTCATCCCGAAAGCCGATACCGCCGCGATCGGCACGATCGCCGCGCGCCGCCACGATCTGAGCGAACGCGCTCGCGCGGGCCGCCTGCATCCGCCCGATGTCACCGGCGGCACATTCACCATCAGCAATCTCGGCATGTTCGAAGTCGACGCCTTCAGCGCGATCATCACGCCGCCGCAAGCTGCAGTGCTTGCGGTTGGAGCGATCACCGATCGCGTGGTCCCCGTCGACGGCAAACCCGGAATCCGCCCTATGATGACCCTGACGTTGTCCAGCGATCATCGCGTCGTCGACGGAGCCCAAGCCGCTCTCTTCTTGAAAGACCTGGCCGCCGCCCTCCGCGAACCCGGCCGCTGGCTGGCCTGATCTCACACCCTCCGCTGCGGTACTCGCGATCCACGCGGCTCTACGCGTAAATCCTGCACGTACTCTTTTCGGCTTCTACTTACCTTCGGGGCGATTGCACACTGCCCTAATCACCCGTTGGTGCCGAACCTCGCAGAACCGCGCTCTCGAACCTGCCTTGGCCAATCGCTTGCAAATGCCCGCGTGAGGTGTTTTGCATGAGACGATCGTTACTTCCCGCATTCACTTTCCTCCTCTTGGGCGTGGGTGTCGCCAGCTACGCCCAGAGACAACCCGGCAGCCAGCCGCAGCAATCTCAACCCGGTGCCAATCCCTCGCAGCAACGCTCGCCCGATTCCTCGGCCGACCGCGATGCCGCCCAGGGCGAACGAATCAGCGTCACCGGTTGTCTCGCAAAAGGGAGCCAAGCCAATGAGTACACCATCACAGATTCCAGCTCCCACGAGAAATATTCTTTCCCCGGTCCAGCCCAACTGGACAACTATGTGAACCAGACAGTAAAACTGAACGGTTCGGTGAGTTCCGGGGCCAAGGGTGAAAAGGTTTTTCGTCCCGAGAGTATTTCTCCTGTCTCCAATTCTTGTAGTAAGTAGCTCCAGATTCACGGAGGGTCTGCACGCTCGCCGGCCCTCCTCGCCTCGTCCGCCCGCCTGTATTACCATACCGAGATGGTTCTCAGCCGCGACCGCATTCTCGCGACTCACGTCGGCAGCCTCCCTCGCAATGAAACGCTCTCCGATCTTCTGATTCGCCGCGAAGAAGGCGAGGCGATTGATCCCGCGACGCTCGCGTGTGAAATGGATCGCGCCGTCGCGCACGTCGTGAATAAGCAGGCTGAGGCCGGTATCGATATCGGCAACGACGGCGAGCAGCAGCGCGTCGGCTTTCAGACCTATATTCCGCAGCGCCTGTCCGGCTTCGCCGGCGAATCCAAACGCCGCCGCGGCCGCGATTATGAAGAATTTCCAGAGCTGGTCGAAACCCTGAAACGGCGCTTTCCCCGCCGCAGCCGCATGCAGAATGCGCCGGAAGCGCAGGCGGAGATCCGCTATCACGACACCGCCGCGATCGTTCAGGAAACCGAACGCATCGTCCGCACCGCGCGCGCCGCCGGCGCATTTTCCGAGTGCTTTCTGACCGCGCCCTCCCCGGGCATCATCTCGACCACGATGCTCAATGCGTGCTACGACTCCCACGACGCGTATCTCGCTGCGCTGGCCCGCGAGATGCGCCACGAATACAGGGCCATTCACGAGGCCGGTCTCATCCTTCAGATCGATTCGCCCGATCTCGCCATGGACCGCGCCATGTTCTACCGCGATCTCTCCGATTCGGAGTTCGTCAGCCGCGCCGAGCGGCATGTGGATGCGCTCAACCAGGCGCTCGACGGGATTCCGCGCGACCGCGTGCGCCTCCATTGCTGCTTTGGCAACTGGGACGGACCGCATATCTACGACGTCCCGCTCGCGCTGATCCTGCCGGTGCTCTATCAGGCCAACGTCGGCGCGCTCAGCATCGAACTGGCCAATCCGCGCCACCAGCACGAATACGAAGCGTTGCGCCGCCACAAGCTCCCGCATCACATGGCGCTGCTGCCGGGCGTCATCGATACCACCACCAACATCGTCGAACATCCCGAAGTGGTCGCGCGCCGTCTGCACGAAGCGGTCCACGCCGTGGGCGATCGCGAGCGCGTCATCGCCAGCGCCGATTGTGGCTTCGGAACCTTCACCAATCGCGAATGGGTCATTGAGCCGGCCGTCTGGCTGAAGCTGAAATCTCTCCGCGAAGGCGCCGACCTCGCCTCCGCCCGCCTCTGGTCATGAAAAAAGGGATAGACGCATTCTTCGCCCTGTTATGCGCTGCGGCAGTCTCCGCTTCCGCGCAGCCGCTGACTCCTGTCGAGCCCGCGCTCGCCGAAATCACCGCGGCACGCCGTTTCTCGGAGGTGGCGCTCTCGCCCGACGGCGCGCGCGTCGCCTACGTCGAGCTGGCCGCTGCGCCTTCCCGCTCGACCATTCGTCTGGCTTCGGTGGCTTCCGGCGGCCAATCGGTCCGCATCACCGCCGGCGACGGCAAGACCACCTGCGATGAGCATGGCGTTTCCTGGTCCCCCGATGGAATGCAGCTTGCGTTCCTTTCCGATTGCCAAAAGCCCGGCCAATTGCAGCTCTACACCGCCAGGCCCGACGGCGGCGCGCCGCGCCAGGTGACTCACCTCAAAGGCCTGCTCGACGATCCGCGTTGGTCTCCCGACGGTAAAGAATTGGCCATCCTGTTCACCGAGAATCTGCCGCGCACCGCTGGGCCACTCGACCCCATCCTGCACGAAACCGGCGTAGTGGAGTCGAAAATCTACGAGCAGCGGTTGACCCTGGTGGACGTCGTCACCGGAAACGCGCGCCCGATCACGCCTCCCGACCTCTACATCTACGAGTACGACTGGTCTCCCGATGGCAAGGCCTTCGCCGCCACCGCCGCGCACGGCGACGGCGACAACAACTGGTGGATCGCCCAACTCTACACAATCGAGCACGCGCGCGGAGATACGCGCCCCGTTTACAAGCCGCCCGTCCAGCAGCAACTGGCGGCGCCACGCTGGTCGCCCGATGGAAAGACCATCGTCTTCATCGGCGGCCTCATGAGCGACGAAGGCTCGACCGGCGGCGACATTTTCCAAATCCGCACTGACGGAGGATCCGCCCGCAATCTGACACCCGGTCTTCGCGCCTCCCCGAGCGGTCTGACGTGGCCGAGAGAATCGCCGCAGCTCTTCTTCACCGCGCACCTCGATGGCGGCAGCGCCGTCTCGCGCCTGGATCCCACAACCGGCCGGATCGACCAGCTCTGGCAGGGCGACGAAACCATCAGCCCAGCCAACTCGGATCTCGGTATTTCGCTCTCGCGCGACGCTAAGATGTCGGCTCTGATCCGCAGCTCGTTTACCAACCCGCCCGAAGTCTGGGCCGGGCCAATCGCATCGTGGCGGCAGGTGACGCAAGGGAACCGCGGCCGCAAAGCGCCGTGGGGTGAAGCCAAGAGTCTCCATTGGTCGAATGATGGATTTCCCATTCAGGGCTGGCTGCTCTATCCCACTGGCTTCGATCCGGCGCGTAAATATCCCCTGATTGTGTCTGTCCACGGCGGGCCCGCCTCCTCGGTCAAGCCCGCGTGGCCGCGGCCGGGATTCAATCCGCTGCTGCTCTCTCAACAGGGTTATTTCGTGCTCATGCCCAATCCGCGTGGCAGCTTCGGACAGGGAGAAGCCTTCACCGAAGCCAATGTGAAGGATTTCGGCGGCGGCGATCTGCGCGATATTCTTGCCGGCGTTGACGAAGCCATCCGCACCGCTCCGATCGATCCGCAGCGCGTCGGCATCACCGGCTGGAGTTACGGCGGCTACATGACGATGTGGGCGGTGACTCAGACCAATCGCTTTCGCGCCGCCGTCGCTGGCGCGGGCATCGCCAACTGGCAAAGCTACTACGGCGAGAACGCCATCGACCAGTGGATGATTCCGTATTTCGGCGCCTCGGTCTACGCCGACCCGGCTGTCTACGCTAAAAGTGCGCCGATCAATTTCATCCGCCATGCAAAAACGCCCACCCTGGTGCTGGTCGGCGACAGTGACGGCGAGTGCCCGCCCGCACAATCGTACGAGTTCTGGCACGCGCTGAAGACTCTCGACGTCAAAACGCAAATGGTCGTCTATCCCAACGAAGGCCACCTGTTCCGCAAGCCCGCCGACCAGCGCGACGTGCTGCTCCGCATGATCCGCTGGTTTAACGAAAACCTCTAGAAAGTGGACAGGCCCTCTTTTTTCGGTACGGTCTTTAGTGAGAGCTCGGCAACTGTCCGTGAAGTCGGATAGCTTTGGTTGTTTCGTTCGTGAAGTCGCGAAGCCGATTACCTTGAACCGCACGGGTAGCTGATG
>DASXAK010000087.1:0-3147 GCA_036406715.1 Bryobacteraceae bacterium
CATGTATGGGACAAGCGGGAAGTGTATGATTATTTCGGGCGGCAGCCGCGCCTGCTGCGTCCGGCGAATTATCCCGATGCACCCGGAAGTGGCGCGATCGTCGTCCGTGCGCGAAACGGAGTCGAATGCGCCGTGATGAACCTGCAGGGCCGGACCTATATGCCGGTAACGGATTGTCCTTTTCGGAAAGCCGATCAGCTACTGACTGAATTGGACCCCGCGGTGAAAGTCCGGTTCGTCGACTTTCATGCGGAAGTCACGAGCGAAAAGATCGCGATGGGCTGGTATCTGGATGGACGGGTTTCCGCGATGGTGGGAACGCACACCCATGTTCCCACAGCCGATACCCGCATCCTGCCGGGGGGCACCGCGTATCAGACCGACTGCGGGATGACCGGGCCGTACCATTCCGTGATCGGAGTCGAGACCGAAACCATCATCCAGAGATTTCTGACGGGGCTGCCGGTGCGCATGGAAGCGGCGCGGCAGGCGCCGGAACTTCACGCCGTGATTGTGGACGTGGACGAAGCGACCGGGAAGGCGCGCGCAGTGCGGCGCCATGCCATCAACGGGGATTAGCGGATGGACGCTTCGGGGCCGGTCGCAGATTTAACGTCGTTCGTCATCCAGGAAATTGGCGCCCTCCTGTTCGGGATGGTGTTCCTGTTCCTCTACCGGCAGTCGCAGGTGGTGTATTTCGGGCTGTGGGCGATTGCATGGGTGTTGCGGTTCCTAGCGGCAATCTTCGGCTTCGAACTGCTCCGCTTGAACGACTCCCGCTGGCTCGCGCCGTATGCGATCTTCGAATTTGCGTTCGCGATCGTGCTGGTGGCGGCTGCCCGCGCCAGCTTCGGCACACGCCTAAAAGATTGGCGCACGGTTCTGCGCCTCATTGCAATTCTTCCGATATTTGTTGCGTTAGTATATGCGCTGGCCTTTTATTCGCGGCTGGAAGCGTACCATGCTTCGCATGCGCTAGTTCTGTGTTTCGTCTACTTTTACAACTTCTTAATGCTGCGAAAGAACCGGGGCTTCGGCGCTCGGGTTTTCCGGTTTTCCCTGTTCCTGCTGGCAGCCGCCTTCCTGGAACACGCGATTATTCTCTTGTATTTGTACAATTCAGGCGCCGCGCCGGCGTGGGCGCGGTACCTGCATCATGAGACCTACTATGATTTCTCGCTGCACTGCGTTTTGGCATTTTCGGCCATGGCGATGTGGAGCGAAAGCCAGATCGACCGGATCCGAGATCTGACCGGAGAACTCGATCACCTGCGGCGCGAGGCGCAGCACAACCGCGATCTGGACCGGCTTACCGGGCTGTTGAATCAGGCGTCGCTGGCGGCGCGCGTGGAAAACCCGGAGGCGTACGACGGCGTCGTAACTGTCTGCGACATGGACAATTTTAAGGACATTAACGACCGCTACGGCCACCTGGTGGGCGACGAGATTCTGCGCAATATCGGTAACTTGTTCAAGAGCTCGATCCGGCACGAGGACGAAGCGTTCCGCTGGGGCGGCGATGAGTTCGTGATTTTGTTCCGCAATCAGCCGGCGGCGGTGGCGGCCAAACGCATGACGGAAATCGAGACGCGGCTGCAGGAGTTCCGCGTGCGCGGATTCGGCATCCTCCCCATTTCATTCAGTTGGGGGACGGCCGAAACGCACGGGCGCAGCCTGCGCGAGGCGCTCGATGAGGCTGACCGTTCGATGTACGTCTTCAAACGCGCTCGCGCTACCGGAGAGCAGTCGTCGGCTCGCTGAGTTGGTACACTGAGGGTTGCCTTCCACAAACAGCGTCCGGCCGCGAGTTTGTGCCGTCAGTTTTCTGAACACGACTCCTCTGGTCTGGGGAATGCTACACGGTCCACAGAGGGATCTGTTTGATCTGGACTTCCAAATCCCGGCGGCCTGCGCGGACCAGGTTGCCTCCGGCACCGCCGATATCGGAATTATTCCTTCGTTTGAATTGACGCGCCAGGAACTCGAAGTCATTCCGGGCACCGGCATTGCCTGCCACGGCCCAGTGCGAAGCATTCTCCTGATCTCGGCGCGTCCGCCCGCCGAAATCCGGCGGCTGGCGGTGGATTCCAGCTCACGGACGTCGGTGCAACTGGCCCGCATCATTCTGGAGCAGCGGTTCGGTGCGACGCCGGAGTTGATTGCCCATGCGCCAGATCTCGATGCGATGTTGCGCATCGGCGACGCCGCGCTCATTATCGGCGATCCGGCGCTGCGCATCGATCCGACGCGGCTCCCGTATCATGTTCTGGACCTGGGGAAAGAGTGGGTGGAAATGACCGGGCTGCCGTTTGTTTTCGCAGTGTGGGCGGGCCGAAAGAGCGTTATTACTCCGGAAGTTGTGGCGGCGTTCCAGGGCTCCTGCCAGTTCGGACGGGAGCGGATCGAGGAAATTGTGACTGCCGAGTCGGGCCGCCGCGAGATTCCACCCGAGCTGGTGCGGCAGTATCTGACCCTCCACATCATTCATGAGCTGGGCGCGCGAGATTATGAGGGCATGGACCTGTTTCTGCGGCACGCGCGGCGGGCGGCCCAGCCCGCGTGATTTCGGGCAATCGGCTATACTAGAAAGACAGCAATGTATTATCTTCTGCTCTTCGTACATGTAATCGTGTGTGTTTTCTTGATCATCGTCGTGCTGCTGCAGAGCGGCAAGGCGGCGGATCTGGCGGGTGCGTTTGGCGGCATGGGCTCGCAAACGGCGTTCGGTCCGCGCGGTTCGGCGACGTTGCTTTCGAAGGCGACAACGATTTCGGCGGTGCTGTTCATGATCACGTCGATGGCGCTGTCGATCATGGCCACACGGAATGCGGGTTTAGGCGCTACGGTGCTGGAGGACAAGTCAACGACCCGGCCAGCGCCGACGAAGACGGTGCCTGCGCAGCCGGCACCGGCGCCGACGTCGGCCCCGATCACGGTAACGCCGGAAGGCGGCAAGCCGCAGACGGTGCAGGCCCCGGTAGTGCCGCCGCCGGCGTCGCAAGGAAAGCAGGCCCCGGCGCAGCCCGCGCCGGCAAACAAGAAGTAACGCCCCAAGGTTTCGCGGAGGTGGCGGAATTGGCAGACGCACTAGCTTGAGGTGCTAGCGGGAGCAATCTCGTGGGGGTTCAAGTCCCCCTCTCCGCACCA
>DASXAK010000088.1:0-2860 GCA_036406715.1 Bryobacteraceae bacterium
TAGCGCCGGACCGGCGGCGGCAAGGCGTCGCCCGGAGCCTCGTCACGGCATTTCTGCAGGCGGCAAATGGCGCTGTGTACCTCGAAGTCCGTGAATCCAACACGGCTGCGCGAAACCTGTATAAGTCAATAGGATTTCAGGAGCTTAACCGCCGAGAAAACTACTATGACTACCCCCTCGGTACAGCTATTGTCATGAAGTTTCATTCATGTTAAGGTGCGAATAGACGGTATGCCGTCCTTTCAAATCAGCAGCAAAGAGATTACCCCACCGAGCCCAATCTCCGTACCAACCGACTCGGCGTGGCAACCTCACTGGGAGGAATTGCCCAATATGGAACGGAACGCACAGGATGAGCTGAAAGCGCATCTGATGGAGAAGAACGAGGAGTTTCGCCGTCTCGCCGGACAGCACTCAGAGCTGGCGAAAAAGCTGGATGCCCTCGAGGCGCAGCCCCATCTGACTCAGGAAGAAGAGTTGGAGGAGACGCGCTTGAAAAAGATGAAGCTCCGCTTAAAAGATCAGATGGAAGCGATCATGTGCCAGTATCGGTCACAGCAGGTCGCTTGACATCGGGTGCGCGCAGTCGTGTAATCGTACCGGCCCGGGCGGCAAAAGCCAACCGGGCCTTTTCATTTTCCGCCT
Organism: Bryobacteraceae bacterium; assembly: GCA_036406715.1. Taxonomy (GTDB): domain Bacteria; phylum Acidobacteriota; class Terriglobia; order Bryobacterales; family Bryobacteraceae; genus PSRJ01. The sequence continues at coordinate 646 of DASXAK010000088.1, forward strand.
AACCCTCGATGGACCCGCTCGACCCCGCGTCCGAACCCATCCGCATCCCCATCACCGACGTTTTCGATCTCCACACGGTGCCCCCGCGCGACGTGAAGGCCGTCGTCGAGGCTTACCTAAAAGAAGCGCACCGCCTGGGATTCAAGACGCTGCGCATCGTGCATGGGCGCAGCATCGGCGTGCAGCGCGAAATCGTGCGCACCGTGCTGGCTCGGACCCCGTATGTCGCGCACTTCGGCGATGCGCCGGGCGAGGCCGGAGGGTGGGGCGCGACTATCGTGACGCTGCGGTAAGCCGTGATTCCGTACACAGTGTACGGATGGCTGTTTGCATTTTCACACTGGGCGCCATTTAATTGAGAGAAACCATCATGCGAGCAATGGCGGAACGGGCTAACACGGCCAGGCGGGCGACGGTTCTTTGGTTGGCGGCATTTGCCGGGGCGGCGTGCTTGTCTGCGCAAGTTCCGACGCCTTCGATTACCGATGCAACGTTTCTTTTCGCGAGCGGCGAGGGCTTCGTATCGCACTCAGTTACAGCGAATATGCCCTTGAGCGACGTGTGGCTGTGGATCAACGGCTCATTCAACGTTTCCGAGACCAACGTAGTGAGCTGGAACGATCCGAGGACCGGAACCGAAGTCGTCATCGGACCGGGGACCGGGCTGGTATCGGCATTCGGCGGCAATCTGATCGCGGACATCCCTCGCGCCCTGTTTGCCAATACGGCCGGCACGCCGGTCAGCGTCGCGATCCGGGTCCGGCAAACGACCGGCACGGTGAGGACATCGAATACTCTATTCGTAACCATCGAGGCGCCGCTGGGCAACCCTCCGGGCCATCCCATCATGCCCGCAGCCGCGACCGGGGCGTCATACTCGGCGCCGCTGTTTGTCGGCGGCTCGCCGTTCCTCGATACGCCTGAGTTCATAATCTCCGTGCAAGCCGGGGCGCTGCCGCCGGGGCTTGTCCTGCCCGACACCGGCAGGAACCTCAGCGGAACGGCGACTACGCCCGGTCTTTACACCTTCGGCGTCACCATCACGGACGCGTGGGACAACAGCTTCTTCGAGACGGAAAACCTGCTGGTGGTCAACAACGCGACCATAACCCAGGTCTCACCCAACCAGACGATCTTCGGTGGCTCGACGCTGCAGATCGACGTCCTTGGCCAAAACTTCATTACTTCGACTTCCGTTGCCGGCGCCGCTGCCCCAATCCCGGGATCGATCGTGCTGTTCCGGCCGGCGAACTCGACTCCCATTCCCCTGGCGACCCAATACGTCAGCGCCAACCGCCTTACGGCCACGATTCCCGCCAACCTGATCGCCCAGGCACAACTCGCACTGATCTCGGTTCGCCAGCCGAGCCAGGTGGAGTCCAATGCACTGCCGTTCAACGTGGTCGAGCCCATACCGCCGCTGCAATTCACGACCGCCTCGCTGCCCAACGGCATTGTGGGCGTGCAGTACGGCGCCGCATTCCAGGGTTCCGGCGGCAAGCCGGACTACAGTTTCTTCCTGGATACTGGATCGTTGCCGCCGGGTTTGACGCTGGCGCGCAACGGGATTCTCTCGGGGACGCCGACGACGGCGGGCGACTACCGCTTCGCGGTGGTGCTCGCCGACGCGACCGGTGGAACCATTGTGAAGAGCTTCAGCCTCACGATTACGCCCGCCCCGCTGACGCTCAACGGCTCGGTTTCCGACGTCGCGGCCGGCGCGTCGATCAACACCAAGTTCACGGCGACGGGCGGCGTCCCGGGATACACGTTCAGCTCGAGCGGTTCGCTGCCGACCGGCACCACCCTGGCTTCGGACGGCACGCTGTCCGGGACGGCGACCACGCCAGGCTCCTATACCTTCACGATTACGGTGACGGACAAAGCGGGCAGCACGGCCTCTCGAACCTTCACCATCAAGGTCTCGCCGGCGGCGTTGACCATTACCACGGAGTCGCTGCCTTCGGGCGCCGTCGGAGTGGACTATACAGCGGATGTGTCCGCCACGGGCGGAGTTCCGCCGTACACCTTTTCGGCAACCGGCGCGCCTCCCGGCGTGAGCTTCGCCAACGGAAAGTTTTCCGGCAAGCCGACGACTGAGGGCCAGAACTCGGTGTCCGTCACCGTTACCGATTCCCAGGGAACGAAGGCCTCACGGACGTTCTCGGTAGTGATCGCTGCGGCGCCTCTGACCATAACCACCGACACTCTACCC
>DASXAK010000089.1:0-4418 GCA_036406715.1 Bryobacteraceae bacterium
ATTCGTCCTGGACGACCTCGCGTGCGCCCCGTAAAGGATTGACATCACGCAAGTCTCGAATCGAATATGCGTGAAGGGAGGTTCTTGCGCTACACTGTACCGGATCGTCCGCAACTCGTTGATTCTAAACGGAGAGATGTCCGAGTGGTTGAAGGAGCACGCTTGGAAATTGATTCCGCTCGCGCGTGCCGACGCACATCCAAACGCACTAACGCAGTTCCCACCAACGACTTCCCGCAACAACGATGTGCATCGGCGTGGCCCCGTAAATCACGGTGTCTGACCGAGGTTTCAGGGAGTATCTGACACAGTTCTGACACAAAAACGATTCGGGACTTCCGCCAACGGCTATCAACGCGTACGGCGTCACATCGAAGAAGCAGCCATCCGCCATCACGGCACGCGCTCGCGTCATGTCGATCACGTGCTCGGCCAGGAACCAGACGTGCAACTTGTTCCGCCGTACGACCTCGCTCACGATCGCGTCGTTCGTCCAGTAGTCGCTACTTGCCGGCTCGCGCCATTGCGCTTTGTGGCTACTGAAAATCCCGTATATGTGTTTCCGCAGGGAGAGCCATCGCTGACGGCGCCAGGCCGGCCGCAATCGCAGACGGCGTCACACGTCGAAGCATCATCACTGTCTTCCGTGGCTCTGTCATTGAGATCTCATTCGCTCCGCCGTTACGGCCGCCCCTGTACGTAGTCGGAGTTGTCGACGGTCAGTTCCACGTTCTCTTCCGGATACGTGAGCACCGCGCGCGCCATGTAGGTTGGCCCATTCGGGACACTCTGGTAGTCCGCGACCAGCGTCGCCGGCTTCTTGTCGTACATTGTCTTGATCTCGACCCGCCGCATCATCTTCGATGCGGGATCGATCCAGATCGTCATCGAATCACCCTGCTCCAGGACGTTGACGCCCTGGATCTGGGCTGTTCCCTGCAGCGCCCCCTCACCCCGGCCGGTGGTCGCGGTTGCTTTGAACGCCTCCAGCCTGTCCGGCGGGAGATGGCCGTAGGACGCGACCAACTGCCCGAGCCCCTGCATCAACTCGCCAAACTCCTCCTTTTTGTTCTCGATGACCTTCGCCTTGAGCCGACCTCCCCGACCGCCACGGTTGCCTTGGGCCTGGGGCGCGGCGGCCGCCAGAGCTCCAATCGGCGTCTTCTCGAGCGTGCCGTTCGCGTCGTAGCGCACCTGTTCCAGCTTGACGTTCTTCGACTCGCCTTTCAGCTTGATCTCGGTGCGCGACCTCCACGTGTACTGCCGCAGCATCTGGGCGTTGGCTTTCTGGCTCTCCGCAAACGACGGCTGGCCCCTGTCTTGGGCCATGACCATCGCTGACCACAAAGCGACCAAAGCGACCGACGCACCGAACCGAGTGACGGCTCCTGTACAACACATCGGGTTTTCTCCTGTCATCTGATCTCGCTCGGCTTGAACGGACAGCCTTAGGGATTGGAAAGCTTGAGCGGTTTCATGAGAAACGTGGCAAGGATCGTCAGCGCAGTGCCCTGAGTCGTGGTTCGGGCGTACACCTCCCACTGGTAGTTCACCTTCAGGAAGCCATAGAGCGTGTTGTTTCTTGCGAGCGCCAGCTGCACTTCCGGGACCGAGTGCGAACACCTTGTTCTTGCCGCGGATAAGAATGTCGGGAAAGCCCTCGATCTGATCGTCGGTCAACTTGAACGACGTGTAGTAGTTGAGACCTGCGGTCAGCCCGCCCCTCAGGAAGTCGCCGCCGAGGCCGCCCTCGAGGTTCATGACGCTGCCGACTTTGGTCTCGCTGTCTTCCTTCTTTGACTGAAAATCAAAGGTCGCCAACGTGGTGGCGTGCCATTGCCGTGACCCGCTCAAGTAAACGGTCGTGCCCACCGAGAGTTCATGGCCCCACATGCCCAGGCCGGTGTTGTTGTTCGCGCCATCGGTGTAGCGCCCGGTCGGCACGAAGAGGGTGTACCCAGCCGTCGCGTCGGCGCGGTTGGCATGCCACCCGAGGCTCATTGGCGTGATCGCCGTATCGCTCAGACCCGCCCCGGGATTGGCGTCAATCTCGGTGCCCTGAATCCGGTTGTTCGCGCCAACTGGAAACACCACCTGGAAGCCATAGAGACCGCCGAACAGTTTTCCCTTCGTGACGACGTTGATGCCGCCGCCGTAAATCTGGGTCGTGAGATCCGCACCGAAGGGACCCCGGGCTCCGTCGCGATCTTTCACTTCATCGGCCTTGTAGACGTAGAACAGCGGCGCGATGAAATAGACACCGGGAGGCGCTTGCGACCCGCTCTTGAGTCCAACGGTGCCTTTGATGTGCTGGGTGTTCAATTGTGCTTCGGCCGGCGCGACCATGGAGACGCAGCCGAGACGACGGCGATCACCATCCTTGAGAGAACGCGATTGGTGACTAACGTTGTCCTTTCCTGGTTGTCCGACGAAACACCGCCGATCATCAATGCTCGCGGTGCCCTCTGCGACCGGCCCATTCAGTGCAAGTCTATGCGAGTGAATGTCGTTGTTCAGCAGGTCCCGTGCCGGCGCGGTGTGGACTAATGGGGAGAGGGAATCTGTAGTCAGCACACGAGTTGAGGACCGCCAGGGGATCCTGGAGATCCGGGCGCCCGACTCCGGTATGTCGGAGCACCTCCGGAAATCAGATAACGCGGTGGCGTCGCGAAGACCAGTGTGGCCGGAAGAAGGGAGCGGTCGTCTTGCACTCCGTGCTCGGTTCAACCTCAACGATCGTGTACGATGCGATTTCTTCGGCGAACGACATGAGGAAGGTGCCACGCCCATGAGGCAATTCATCGTGATTGGGACCGTGTTGCTCGCCGCCGCGTGCGGCAGCCCACAGTCCACGCCAGGGGCAGAGGCGCCTGCGGCCACGACTGCCGCGGAACCGTCGGCCGCCGTGCAACTTGGCGGTCCGCCGACCGGCGCCGGGACGTCTACCGCCGACACGGGCGAGATCAAGCCGGCCGATCCGACGAGGTTCTACAAGACGCCTGGTTACTCGCCGTACGCCGGCAGGAATTACCCCGAGCGCCCGTACTTCGGCGACGAGCACGTCCACACCTCGTGGTCGGTTGATGCCGGCGGCACCGGCACGACGCTCGGCCCCGAGGAAGCCACACGGTTTGCGCGGGGCGAGGAAGTCGTCGCGACCAGCGGCCAGCCGGTGAAGCTCGGACAGCCGCTCGACTGGGTCGCGATCACGGATCACTCCGACATGATGGGCATGATCACCGAGATCAAGGGCGGTAATCCCGAGATGATGGCCGACCCGACGCTCAAGCGGTGGCGCGAGATGTTCAACGGCGGTCCAGTAGAGGCGAAGAAGGCGGTGATGGAACTGGTCGCCGCACAGGCGAACAAGAAGCTGCCGCCGGCCGCGACGGATCCGAAGTTTGCCAGGAGCGTCTGGGCAAAGAACACCACGATCGCAGAGAAGTACAACGAACCGGGGCGCTTCACGGCGTTCATCGGGTACGAGTGGACGTCCAACGCCGGCGGCGGCGACAACCTGCACCGGAACGTCATCTACCGCGACAACAAGGACAAGGCCGACCAGGTGCTGCCCTACACCACCTTCCAGAGCGAGAACCCCGAGGACCTCTGGCAGTGGATGACCGAATGGGAGAAGAGGACCGGCGGCAAGGTCCTCGCGATCCCGCACAACGGCAATCTCTCGAACGGCCGGATGTTCGCGCTGACGACCTTCAGCGGTGACCCGCTCACCAAGGCATGGGCCGAGGCGCGACAGCGGTGGGAGCCGCTGTTCGAAGCCATTCAGATGAAGGGGCAGAGCGAGTCGCATCCATCGCTGTCCCCGACTGACGACTTCGCCGCCTACGAGCTGTGGGACCGCGGCAACCTCACCCAGACGCCAAAGAAGCCCGGCATGATCGCGGGCGAATACGCGCGCGAAGCGTTCAAGAACGGTCTGAAGGTGGAGCAGGATCTCGGGACCAACCCGTTCAAGTTCGGGATGGCGGGCGGAACCGACACCCACAACGGCCTCGTGGCGGCCGAAGAGGACAACTTCTTCGCCAAATTTCCGAGTGCCGAGCCCCGGCCGGATCGGTGGGACGAGGACGCGATGAACTTCGGTCCCGACCGCATCGTGAAAGGCTGGGAGATGACGGCGGCCGGCTACACCGCCGTCTGGGCGACCGGCAACACGCGTGCGGAGCTGTGGGACGCGATGATGCGCCGTGAGACCTACGCGACGAGCGGTCCCCGCATGATCGTCCGGTTTTTCGGTGGCTACGACTTCACGCAGGCGGACGCCACGCGCACGCCGGCGGTGGCCGGCTACGCGAAGGGTGTGCCGATGGGCGCCGATCTTCCCGCTGCGCCGGCCGGCAAGGCGCCGACGTTCCTCGTCGCTGCGCTCAAAGACCGGTACAGCGGCAACCTCGATC
>DASXAK010000090.1:0-32432 GCA_036406715.1 Bryobacteraceae bacterium
GGTGAAGACCGATTTCGATTCCGGACTTGCCTCCGTACACGGCAATGCCGGCAAATTGCAGCAGGTCTTCCTCAATTTGTTCTTGAACGCCCGTGATGCCATGCCCGGCGGCGGTATCCTGGAAGTGAAAACATGGACCGAGGATTCCAGCGCGAAGGTCGAGGTAGCCGACACGGGCTCCGGCATCGCGCCCGAACACCTGAACCGCATCTACGATCCGTTTTTCACCACCAAGGCGGCCCGCAAAGGCACCGGCTTGGGATTGTCGGTGACTTACGGAATTATTCAGGAGCACGGCGGCTCGATCGAGGTTTCGAACCGGCGCAGCGGCGGCGCGCGCTTCCGCGTGGATCTTCCGCTTTCACACAGGGCTGCATTGGCAGATTCCGAAGCGTCCCGCAAACCCGTAACCGCAGCTTGAGATGATAGCCCCGACCACGACAGCGATCGACACCAAGGGCAATGTCCTGGTGGTCGATGACGAGTCCGATATCCGCGAAAGTCTCGGTGTTTTGCTGGGCACCGAGGGATACGCGGTGGACTTGGCTCAAAACGCCGCCGAGGGGCTCCACAAGATGGCGTCGCGCGGCTACGACCTGGTGCTGCTCGATCTGATGATGCCCGACCGTTCCGGCATGGAGGTTCTGCAGGAAGTCCGGCAGCGCGATCGCGAGACCCCGATCTTCATGATCACGGCTTACGGCTCGGTGGAAGCGGCCGTCAAAGCGTTGAAATACGGCGCAAACGACTATTTTTCCAAGCCTTGGGACAACGAGAAGCTGCTAATCGAAATCGAGCGCATGATCGTGCGGCGGCGTCTCGAATACGAGAACACGCATCTCAAACGCGCGCTCAAGCAGCGGTACAGTTTTCCCAATATCATCGGCAAGAGCGAGCGCATGGTGAAGCTGCTCGACGTGGTAGGCCAGGTTGCGCCCGCGCGCTCCACAATCCTCATCACCGGTGAGACCGGCACAGGCAAGGAGCTCGTTGCCAAAGCGATCCACGCCAACTCGCCGCGCGGCGATCACCTGTTCGTCGCGGTCAACAGCGGGTCGCTGCCGCCCGAACTGCTCGAATCGACGTTGTTCGGTCACGTCAAAGGCGCGTTTACCAGCGCCATTCACACCAAGAAAGGCTATTTCGAAGTCGCCGACCAGGGTACGATTTTCTTCGATGAAATTGGAACCCTCGGAGCCGAGACGCAGATCAAGCTGTTGCGGGTCATCCAGGAGAAGGAATTCACGCCCCTCGGCGCGACCGACCCGATCCGCGTCGACGTGCGCATTCTGGCCGCGACCAACGCCGACCTTTACCAACTGGTCAAGGAAGGCAAGTTCCGCGAGGATCTCTACTACCGGCTCAACGTGATCAATATCGCGCTGCCCGCCTTGCGGGAACGCAAAGAAGACATCCCCCTGCTGGTCGACCACTTCTTCACCTACTATTGCCGGGAGAACAACAAGTTTCTCGATTCGGCAGGGCGCTCGTTGCTCCAGTTCCAGCCCGAAGCGATGCAGGTGCTGATGGAGCACGCGTGGCCGGGAAACGTCCGTGAACTGGAGAATGTGGTGGAGCGCGCGGTGGTGCTGGCCACGGAGCTTTCGGTGCCGCTCGACGTTCTTCCCGATTCCCTGCTCCAGGCCAACGGTGTGCGGCTCTCGCGCGGCGATGGCGGCCCGTTGCCCGCCGACGCATCGCTATTCGAAATCGTAAACGATTTCGAACGTAGGACCATTCTCGAGCGCCTCGAGCAGTGCAACTGGAGCCAGACCGAAGCCGCCGAAGGCTTGCACGTGCCACTGTCGACGCTTAACCAGAAGATCAAGCGGCTGGATATCAAGATCCGCAAAAAGTCGGACGGGTAGAGTGGGGCAGACGATCGGTTTCTGTCGTCTGCCCGCCGAACGCACTAGACCACGGCCAATCTTCGGGCTGCTCTACCAATCCGGCAGTCACCGGATTAAATTCGACGTACCGAATCAACTCCCGAAGCTCTTCCCGAGTGCGAATCCAGTGGTCAAACGATTCGTCTTGCCAGAACGGCGATCCGGCACGACCGAGCATATGGTTGGCCCTGCGCCCCGTCCGTCCTTTGAGCCACCGCATGATTCGGGGCAACGGCGCGCGGGGCTGAAAAATCGCGTGCACGTGGTTCGGCAGGATCACCCACGCGTATAAATCGTAAAGGCTTCGCTCCGCGTCACCAAAGCGGAGAGCGCTCGCCACCAGGGACGCGATCCGTGGATCTTGCAGCCAGAACGGCCCGCTGTGCGTGTCGCTGAGCGGAATCGACCCAGCCAGCCGCCACGTCAAGAAGGGGATTGTGCCTTCCGGAATCCAGTGCGGGAGGTGGCGGCGATAAAACATGCGGCATCAACCCGGCAGACCACAAAAACCGATGGTCCGCCCCACCGATAGTACGGATTGAAACCGGAATTTCTCATTAGAATCGGCCTAGCGCGCCGTCCAGCCGCCGTCGATCAGAATGTCGGCGCCGGTGATGTAGCCGGCGGCTTCGGAACACAAGTAGACCGCCAACTGCCCGACTTCTTCCGGATTGCCAGGACGGTTGAGGGGGATATTGGCGAGGAACTGCGAGAGCATCTCGGGGTTTTCGGTGATCGGCCGCGCCAGTTCGGTCGCGAACAGGCCGGGGCTGATCGTATTGACGGTGATCCGGTCGGCGGCCAGTTCCTGAGAGAGCGAGCGCGTGAAGCCGAGCAGCGCGGACTTGCTCGCCGAGTACGCGGTCCGGTTCGGCAGCGAAACTGACGCCATCGTCGACGCGATGTTCAGGATGCGGCCGTATCCTTGCCCCTTCATATACGGCACCAGTGTGTGGCACATCAGAAACGCCGAGCTGACGTTGGTCTCCATGACGGCCCGCCACTCGTCCGCGGCCAGTTCCGTCACGGGTTTTCGGACCGCCAAGCCCGCGTTATTGATCAAAATATTGACCGTGCCAAAACGGGCGATGATTCGCGTGGCGGTCTTGCGCACCTGCTGTTCGCTTGCGACATCGGTAACGAAAACCGCGGCTTCCCCACCCGCCCCGGCGATTTCATCGGCGACGTGCTCCAGGTCGTTCTCGCTGCGGGAAACTAAAGCGACGCGCGCACCCTCGTCTGCCAGCGCAACCGCCATGGCTTTGCCGAGACCACGGCTTGAGCCGGTGACCACGGCGACTCTTCCCTTCAGGCCGTTCGGCTTCACGCCGTGGCGGCCCCGCTCTGCGAACGATTCATGAGCTGGTCGGCGATTTGCTGCGGGCTATCCACGTTCGGCATGGTGAGGCGGCTGGTCTCGCCCGAGGTCTCGATCGAGATACTGCCAATGTTTAGCATCCGGTCAAAGATGCCTTGGTCGACCCGGATGTCCTGCACTTTTGAGAGCTGGATATTGCGAGTGGTCTTGGAGGTCACGCCGACTTCATAGCGCAAGCGGTCGCCGCTGACCACGGCTTTGATGCACTGGCGGCGAAACCAGCGGGAGAGCGGCCACAGAAGAATGACCAGTGGAACGTAAGGGAACCAAGTGGGGAAGTTCGCCTGGTCGCGCCACTGCTGAAAATAGAGCACCTCGATCGCAATGATGACGAGGATCGACAGCAGCGCACCGGCCTTGAGAAATTTAGTAGTCGGCCGGATCGTCAGATCGGACACGTTTGTACCCCCGACCCGGCCATTGTACCCCGCCCGGCGCGGCTACTCGACGACGACGTGGGTACCCTTCTGGTGACCCTTGGACAGATGGTCGATGCGGGCGTCGAGAATGCTACGAATCCCCTTCAGGAACTCGACTCGGGAATTGCGGAAGTGGTCACGGGTCGTCTGCGGCCATAGCTGTTCCAGGAGCGGCATGGCCACATCGCAGAAGAAGCAGCCGGGCGCTCGGGCTTCGGCGGCAGCGGTCTTTTCGTCCATATCAGCTCTCCTTCATTTCCACGGTCAACATTCTATTTTCCAACTTGGCGCGCGAAGGGGAAAGGGCGGCCATGGAAGTCGGCAGGCCGATGTGGCGGCGCAGCGTACCAACCTCGACCACCAGTTCGTCTCCCTTCTTGAACAAACCGACTTCACCCTTGACGGCGAACGGCAGGCTCACACGCACTTCGTAATAGCCGTCGCGCTTGACGAAGCTGAACGGCGCTTCGGTGCGGGTGACGGCGGCGGGATCGTCGTGATCGCCGTAGAGCACGCGGGCGACGTCCTCGAGCCGCTCGCGGCCGAGCACTTCATGCGTAAACAGCGCGACGCGCTTTACCGTCACCGGGGCGAAATACGCTTCAATCTCCTCGAGGATCTGCGACTGCGACTTCCGCCACTCCTGGAAGAACGCATCGTTCACCTCGTCGGGCAACACGCGATTCACAATGATGCCATCGACCGTGAGCCCGTGCAGCGAGAAGTAGACATAGGCGCGCTGCGTTTCGCGCAGCACCATGCGCTCGGGGTTAGTCACCAGGCGGACGCTGGTGATCTTCGGATTCTCGAGCAGCTCATCGATGCCCTCGAGCTTGGCGAAGAGGTCCTTGACGTTAGCGAAGTAGCTGTCGGTCGGAAGCTCGATGGGGGAGACGCGATTGGCGATCGGCCGCACGGCCTTGATGACGCTGCGCTGGAACGGGAAGATGTGGCGCATGTACCACTCGAGCGTGGTCGGCATGCTGACGAAGCGCATGGATTCGGCAGTGGGCGCGCAATCCAGCACGATGACGTCGTAACGCCCTTCGCGGCGAAACTGGTTGACGTACATCATGGCACTCAGCTCTTCCATGCCGGGCAGAATGGCCAGCTCCTCGGCTTCGACGTCACTGATGCCGGTGGTACGCAGCACCGAGATCACGTAGGACGAAATCTCGCGCCAGTGGCGCTTGATCTCCTTCTGGATATTGACCTCGTGGATCGCCAGGCGCTCGTCGATCGGGTACGGGTCGCCGGTTTTGCCGTGGAACAGGTCGGTGCCAAGATCGAAGGCGTCGGCGAGGCTGTGGGCCGGGTCGACGCTCATGACCAGGGTCCGATAGCCGAGTTTGGAAAGTTGGAGGCCGGTAGCGGCCGCGAGGCTGGTTTTGCCGACTCCTCCCTTGCCGCTGAACAGAAGGATACGCATAGCCAATTCAATTTTAGCAGTGGGGAGGATTAGGCTACAGAGGTGAGAATGGAAGTATGCGTTTCGACCCGAACGCGTACGGTGCGGATGTCGCGGAGATCCTGGCGCTGGATGGAAACGGCGAGCGGCTGATGCCGTTGGCGCAGGGGAGCTGTTCGTCGGCAGAGGCGCATAGGCGGCTGCAGACTGCGTCGGCCGCCGCGTTGTTTCCCCACGCACGGCAAGGAGCCGCGGCGCTGGCCGGGCTGTGGTTGTACTTCTCCTGCTGGAACGAGGCGCACCAGATTGCCCAGGATATCGGCACGCGAGAAGGCAGCTACTGGCATGCAATCGTGCATCGCCAGGAGCCGGATGCGTGGAACGCCAGATACTGGTTCCGGCAAGCCGGCGTACACCCGATTTTCCCCGAGCTTCACAGGCGTGCCAGAGAGATCGGAATCGATCTGGGCACCCGATGGGATCCGGTCGCGTTTGTGGATTTGTGCGAGCGGGCGCGCACGAATCCGGGATCGGATCTGGAACGGCAGGCGATGAGGGTACAGACCGCCGAGTGGCAGTTACTGTTCGACTATTGTGCGGGAGCGTAGGTATAGTCCAGCGACCCGAGCCGCGCCCAATCGCCAGCTTCCATGGGCACTACGGCGACTGCCGGTTTTGTTTCGGCGACCCTGTCTCTAAGGTGACACGAGGACGGCTAAGATAGGGAAGGAGCCTAAATTTGAAGAAGTGGTTGTTGGCGCTGCTGGCAATTGCGGCGGCAGTGGTCGCGTGGGGAGTTCTGCGCAAAACCGCGCCGCCCAAAATCAATTTCATGCGAGTGAAGCGCACTACCTTGACCAGCACGCTGCCGACAAATGGGAAAGTCGAGCCATTTGAGTGGCAGGCGGTTCGCGCCGAGCGCGCCGGCATTCTGAGCAAAGTCGCGGTCCGCGACGGCGAGACCGTCGCGAAGGACCAGGTGATCGCTTCGATTTCGGATCCTTCGCTCCAAGCCGATCTGCAGGGCGGCGAGGCGCGAGTGGCCGAAGCGCGCGCGAACCTTTCGGCGCTCGAGGCCGGCGGCAAACCCGCGGAATTAGCGGATATCGAAAGCAGCTTGAAGCAGGCGCAACTGCTATTGCAGCAGGAGCAGAAGGATTATGACGCGCTCCAGCGGCTGGCGCAGAAACAAGCGGCCACCGCGGTGGAAGTGGATGCGGCGCGGCAGAAAGTCAAGCACTCGGAAACCGAGATTCAGGGCCTGGAGCAGCGGCGAACGGCCCTGGTCGGAAAGGCCGACGTAGCGGCAGCGCGAGCGCGGCTGCAGGACGCCCAGGCGGCGTACGATCTGGCCCGCGACCGGGCGGCCCAAAGCGTGGTTCGGGCGCCGATGGCGGGCGTGATCTACGGGCTGGCAGTGCGAACCGGCGGGTATGTCAATCCAGGCGATTTGCTGGGAAACATTGGCAAACTGGACCGGCTGCGGGTGCGCGTTTATGTAGACGAGCCCGAACTCGGCCGGGTGGCGGAAGGCGAGCCGGTGACGATCACCTGGCAGGCGCTGCCGGGCAAGCAGTGGAGCGGCAGCGTGGAGCGGAAACCCACTTCGATTCAGCCGCTGGGCACGCGGCAGGTGGGCGAGGTCATCTGCTGGATCGATAATCCCGGTCACGAACTGATTCCGGGGACCAACGTGGACGCGGTGATTCGCACCGCGGTGGTCGAGCGCGCTCTTGTTATTCCCAAGGAGACGCTGCGTCACGATGCGCAGGGAGACTATGTTCTCCTGCTGAAGGACGAAACCGTGGAGCGCCGGCCGGTCGTGACGGGAGTGGCCAGCATCAGCGAAGTGCAGATTACGGGAGGGCTGGCGGAAGGCGATGCGGTGGCGCTGCCCTCTGATACGCCGCTGCAGCCCGGCGACCGGGTCACCCCGGAGATGGCCGTAACGTAATGCACACCGGGTGCGGCCGGTTCCGCCGTCGACCTGCGCTAAACTGAATGTAATTAAGGTAAAACCCGCTTGATTCGGTTGATCTTCGCAGGCATCCTGGCGGTGGCCGCGGCGGCCCAGGCCAACAGCGCGGAACTCGGGCAATTGGACGCCAGCCCCACTTTGTTTACGGTGATGGCCGCGATCAATGCAGCCGGTTACAGCGCCGATCTTTCGTCACCGAACAACTCCCCCCTGCGCGACCAGATTCGGGCGGAGGTGGCCAAACGCAACGTTCCGTCGTTGCCCGCGCTGAAAGAGTTCTTCGAGCGTCACCGCAAGCGGACCGACGTTCAGGAACTAAGCCAGTACGTCTCGTTTGCGCTGACCGCCGGCGGACCTCCGAATTTCATCATCAGGAGTCGCGACGTGGATGTGCCGCCGGACGTGACCACGATGAAGGAGTTGTCCCCGCTGCTGGCGGCGTTTTACCAGGAAGCGGGGATCGAGGAGCTTTGGAAGCGCTCGCAGCCGGCGATCGAGCAATACATCGGGATCTATCACGAGCCGGTCTCCAACGCCGTGCTGCAGGTCAATGCGTACCTGCGCCAGCAGACCTCGGGATTCAAGGGACGGCGGTTCCAAATCTTTATCGAACTTCTGGCCGCGCCGAACGAGATCCAGACGCGGAGCTACGGCGACGACTACACGATCGTCATCACGCCATCTCCGGAGCCGCGAACCTTCGATGTCCGGCACGCCTACCTGCATTACATTCTCGATCCTTTGTCGACTCGCTATCAGGAGATTCTGAATCGCAAGAAGCCGCTGGCCGACCACGCGCTGCGCGCGCAGGCGCTCGACGATTCGTTCAAGGAAGATTTTCTGCTGCTGGCGACCGAATCGCTGATCAAAGCGATCGAAGCCAAGCTGGACCACCATCCGCAAGGCGTTCAGGAGGCGCTCCGCCAAGGTTATATCCTGACACCTTATTTCTCCGAGCATCTGCCCGTCTACGAGAAGCAGGAGCAGGCGATGCTGTTTTACTATCCGACGCTGGTAAGCGCGATCGACCTGCCAGCGGAGGACGCGCGGCTGTCCCAGGTGCAGTTTGACAAAGAAGCGGCTCAACGAGCAGCGGTGAAAACGCCGCCGCCGGCAGCCCCGGCGCCGCTGACGGGCGCGGCCAAAACTCTGGACGACGCAGAGCAGCTTTACGCGGCGCGCGACCTGGAAAAAGCCAAGAAGTTGTATCTGGATGTATTGCAGCAGACCGATCAGCAGCCGATGCACGCCGTCGCATATTACGGTCTGGCGCGCATTGCGGCGCTACAAAAAGACCCCGAAGCCGCCGAGCGGCTTTTCAAAAAGACGCTCGATCTGCAGCCCGAGCCGCAGGTTAAGGCATGGACCCTGGTATACCTGGGAAGGCTGTCGATCGCCTCGGGCGATCGTGCGCAGGCAACCCAATTTTTTCAAAGCGCTTTGAAGGTGGAAGGCGCATCCTCCGGGGCGCAGCAGGCTGCCACCCAGGGTGTGGAATCGACCTCAAAACAATAGGACGAAAAGGAGTTTGGAAATGAAGAGAACAATTTTCGCCGGTATGCTCGCGCTGGCCCTCTGCGGCTCCGGCCTCATGGCGCAAAAGGGCAAGGACAAAGGCGCCCCCGCTCCAGCCCAGCAAGGCCAGGCCGCCGCCCAACCGAAAGGTCCGATGCCGAAATCGAAGGGTGAACAGGATGCGGTGGTGGCGCTTATCAATGCCCAGGGAAAAGCGGATGAGGTGATCACCGCGGCCGAGAATCTGCTGTCCAAGTACGCGGATACGGAGTTCAAGGACGCAGCTTTGTTCATGGAGGCCCAGGCCTACCAGGCGAAGGGCGACGCGGCCAAGGCGCAGGTTTACGCTGAGCAGGCGCTAGCTGCGAAACCCAGTAACTTTCAGGCGTCGCTGATGCTGGCCGATCTGATCAACCGCAGCACCAGGGAGAACGACCTGGATAAAGAAGAAAAACTGACGCGCGCCGATAAATATGCGAAAGACAGCATCACAGCCATAAATGCCGCCGAAAAGCCGAATCCGCAAATCAGCGACAAGGATTGGGATGACGCCAAGAAGGATATGGTTTCGCAGGCGCATGACGCGTTGGGGATGTCGGCGCTCACCCGTAAGAATTACGATGGTGCAGTTACCGAGTTCAAGGCGGCCGTGGACGGCGCAGCGCACCCCGAACCAGCGTACGAAGTTCGCCTGGCCTCAGCCTACAACAACGCAAAGAAATATGACGAAGCCATCGCGACAGCCCAGAAGGTAATGGACGAGGCGCAAACCCCCACCCAGATCAAGCAAGTCGCGCAGTCGATCCGGGCCCAAGCCACGGTTGCCAAGCAGAAGGAAGGCGGCCAGGGCGGCCCCTCCTCCGCGCCGCCGCAGGTCGAGATCAAAAGGTAAGGGAATCCTGGCCGCTCATGCGCGCGGAACCGGCATCTCTGGAAGGCAGCATCAATCATCGGTTTTCCGATCCAGAGATTCTGCTCCGCGCGCTGACGCACAGTTCACATGCCAACGAGGCGCGCCTCGGGGCACGATCGGCGTGCCATGACAACGAGCAACTGGAGTTTCTCGGGGATTCGATTCTGGGCTTTCTCATCGCCGAAGCGCTGATGGCGCGCTACCCGGACTATCACGAGGGCGAGCTCTCCCGGTTGAAGGCGCACCTGGTGAGCGCGGCGCATCTATACCGGGTGGCGCGACGGCTCGATCTCGGCAATTATCTCGAATTGGGCCGTAGCGAGGAAATGAGCGGAGGCCGTTCGAAGAAGACGCTGTTGGTGGACGCCTTAGAAGCGCTGATCGCCGCCATGTACCTGGATGGCGGGATAGAGCCAGTTCGGCGGTTTGTCGCCAAGCACGTGCTCGACGCGCCGGTTGAGGAAGACACACCCGACGGCGAAGTTCCGCAAGGAGTTACGAATTTCAAGAGCGCGCTCCAGGAATTGGCGCAAGCGCGCAAGCTGCCCCATCCGCGCTACGTGATCGTGCGGGAGCAAGGACCGGAGCATTCCAAACTTTTCACGGTGGAAGTACGGGTGGGACCGGAATGGACAGCTCAAGCCGAAGGCCGTACCAAAAAGACGGCGGCCCAAAGAGCGGCACGCGCGGTTTACGACAGGCTGATCCGGTGCTGAAGATCGCCGGTTCGCGAGACCCATCGGCGGCTGCAACTGCGGTTTTCGAAGCCCGCGGTCATTAAAACCCGGTTGGCATTAAATAGTAGAATATAAGCATATTCACACTTGTACCGGGAGCGCTTTCTTAGGCGCAGATCATGGATCTTCAGAAAACAATAACAGAATTGCGTGAGTGGCGAGATCAACTGGCACGGATCATCGCCCAACTGGAAGAACTGCAAACAGGCGACGCCAATCCCACCGTTATAACGGCAAAACGGCGTGGGCGGAAATTCATGGGGGCCAAGGAGCGCGCCGAAGTTTCAAAACGAATGAAACTTTACTGGGCGAACCGGGCTAAGCGGACCAGGGAACGCGTCACCACCTGAGTGCTCTTTGACCGGGCTGTGTTGCCGATCCCGCGTGAATCCTCGCGGCCGCAGCGTGTGACGAACGGCTAGTTCACCGAGCGGGCCGGGCCCACGATATGGCTCGGGTCCTGGTTGTTCTCCTGGCAGATGTATTCCATAATTTCGCCATCGGGGTCGAGGCGATTGCGCCCAATAATCGTGAACGGCTTTTCATAAGCCCCGGGATCGTCGATCGTAACTTCCTCAACCAGAGTTCCGAGATCGGGCCGCGTATAGCGCTCGATGGTGTGGAGCTTCTCGGTGTGAGGGTGGCCGGCGAAATCGAACCAGAATTTGTCGTTGAAACCGACTGTATCGACGACCAGTGTGTCGCCTTCCCAGTGTCCGATGGAGTGGCCGTACCAGGTGGGATCGGGATCTTCGGGGTGCTTGCGTCCGTCCATAAAGATCTGGCGGTAACTATGGATATTGCCCTCGAAGACGAAGAAGAGGCGGCCTGGCGCTTGTGCGATGGTCCAGGGATACGGCGCCATGCGCGGGACACCGGTGGGCAGGCAGTTGGCTTCGGGGTCGTCGCCGGCCTTGCGCGACTTAAATACCTTTTCGGCTTCCGGATGGAGGATGATCTTGTCGCCGGGCTTGAGGCCGCGGGAAATATCGCCGACGAACACGTTGTCGGGACGCCAGACGCCCGCAAAATCCGGTTTGCCGTCGGGGAGGCGCGGCGTGGGTCCGGTCACACGGGGCGGCTGCAACCCGCCACGCCCCGGCGTGCGCACGCTGCCGCCGGGAGGCGGCAAATCGTTCGGGCGTTGTGCCGCGGCCGGAGCAGCGCCACCGTTGGGAGCTTGCGCCGGCGCTGGCGAGGGCAAGAAACCTAGTCCCGCGATCGTGATAACCAAAACTGCAAAACGCATCGAGACGATATACCTCCGAGCGATCCGGGCGGACCGCATGCTTCTGAGGATTATATCAGCCGCTGGACGAATCCCGTCTAAAAGCGGAACCGCGCAACAACGGTGCCTTGCCGCGACGTCGGAATTTGCGTGTTCGATACGATACCGGTATTCGCGGTGGCGATAAAACCAAAGCCTGCCGTAGGAATTCCGTTCGTCCTGACCTGGGCCTGGGCGGCATTGGTCGAGGTCGGATTCGGCATTTCCGCGCGGTTGAAAATGTTATTGAACTCCATGCGAATATTCAGTTCGTAGCGTTCCTTAAACCGGAAAGCTCGGCCGAGTCCAAGGTTCTCGTTGGGACGGCGTTGGAAGCGGTAGTCGCTGTAGTACGCGGCGCCGGTGCCCCACTGGCCGGGGCCGGGCTGAGACCAGGCGGCCGGGTTCAACACGAAATCCGAGTTGGGGTCGAAGCAGTGACAGTTCAGGTCATGTGTAAACAGCGGCTGCCCCGCAACCCGGTTCGCGTAGCCGATCTGGCTCGATGCCGGAGTGACGTTGCGTAGCAGAACGGTGTTCAGGTTATTCTGTGCGACGGGAGCCAGAATGGGCAGCCCGCTCCCGTACCCGAGCAGCGTGTTGATCTGCCAGTCTCGCGCGGCCCACGACAACACCTTGTTGGTGTGCAGCGACGGTGTCGTGTAGCTCGCCGCAATCGTGAAGAGGAACGGCTGGTCGAACGGCGAAAGATATTTATTCAGCGACCGGTTGAACACATCGCTAACAGCCTGCATTCCGGTTCCGGGGACCGTCACGTTGCTCGGCGCGGCCGTGGAAAGCTGCTTGGACCACGTGAAAACCGCCGAAAATTGCAGGCCGTGGGAGAACCGCTTGGTGGCCTTCGCTTGAAGGGAGTCGTACCAAGTGTTCCCATTTGGCGCCCAGAGAGCCGTGATGCTGCTGAACTGCGGGAACGGCCGCAGCGCCTGCGCCACCGTCGCCGTCAACGGGAACCCGGCATACGGCGGATTGGAGAAACCGCGCGACGCGGCGGTCGCGGAATTCAGCCGCGACCCCAGCAGCGTGACATCGGCCGGATTGTTCAGGCTCAGCCCGGCAGCGGCGATTCGCTGCGGCGAGAGCGCATTCACATCCACGAGCCCCGGCGCGTTCCACCAGACGCCGCGGTTGGCGACGTAGTTGGCCTCGACCGCCAAGTCCTTGCCGAGTTCCCGCTGTACGCCGACGCTCCACTGCATCTGACGCGCCGGCCGGCCGGCGTTCTGGTCGTACCACACGTTCGGCGCCTGCGTGGTGGCATAGCCGGCCTGCGGGAATTGGCCCACGTCGTAGTTCGGGAACGGCAGGGGCGCGAATGGCACCCCGCTGGCCAGCACCATGGCCGGCTGTCCGAACGAGGGCGACAACACCGCGTTGGGAATCGACAACCCGCCCTGCGTGGCTCCGTTCGAGTCGCCGGTGGCTCCGTAAACAATGCCCCATCCGCCGCGCAATACGGTCTTGGGCGTGATCTGGTATGCGACTCCCAACCGTGGCCCGATCGCGTACGGATAGTTGTTCCCGAAGCTGCAATTGCAGCGGCCGGTGCCGTAGCCTTCGAATTCGACCGCTCCCGGCATGCCGCCAGCCGAAGGATTCGGAACGTTGGGCGCAAACTGCGCGAATCGGCCCTGGTGCTCCTTCAGATAGGACTGATAGTCGTAGCGAACGCCGTAGTCCAGAGTCAGCCGGCGAGTCACCTTCCAGGTATCCTGCACGAACATTCCGACCGCGTGCTTGCCGATTCGCATGTTGTCAATCGGCGCAATCTTCACCGCATCCACCATTCCAAGCAGAAAACTGGCGTACGCGAATCCCACCGTCCCGCCGCCGAGACTGGACGATTGCAGATACGGAAGTCCGGTCTCGTTGGGGCTGAAGGTGAATTGCCCATCGGTCGAGGCATACAAGGTCGACGAATTGCTTTCGATGCGCAGCTCCGCGCCGGCCTTGTAGGTGTGATTGCCATGCACCCAGGTCACGCTAGTATTGGCGGTGGGCTTCTCGTACAGCAAGGGATGGCGGTTAGTGGTCGGACCCATGACTTTCATCCCGCCCTGGCCGCCGCACGTTGCGGTGACCGTCCCGTTGCTGGTGCCGGCCGGGCACAGGCCCGTCATAAACGGAAACAGCCGGTTGACGGGAATGCCGGTTAGGCCCAAGGCCTGCGCCGGGTTGTAATTGGTTGTGATCGGGTCGTCGGTGAAGTAATCGGTTTGATAGCCGACGCCGAAATGGAACAGGACCGTGGGTGTCACGGTGTAGTCGAAATTTCCGCGCTGCACCCGCCCGGTGATGAACGTGCCGATTTCGCCGGAGATCGGCTCGGGCAAGCCGTCGGCCCCACCCAAGGTCGGCGAATACTGGCTGGCGGTTTTGGTCTCGGACCAGTAGTAGGAAAACTTCATTCGGGAGCCGACGGAGTGGTCGATTTTGAATGCCGGTATCGATGTAATCCGCGTGCTGGGGAACGGAAAGACGGCGTTGTTGATCACACCCGTACCCTGGTTCGGATTCGGAATCAGGGCTTGGATTCTCAGCGCGACCGGGTCCAGCCGGTTTGACGGAATAGTATTGTTCACGAACTGGTCGCGGATGATGCGCCCGTCGGGAGCCGGACGCTCAGTTGTAGGATCGTAGATGCCGCCCTCGGGAATGGACCGCCCCAACGGATCCGTACCCAATAACTTGCCTGTCAGCGCCTGTCCAAAATCGCCGGCGCGGTATCGTGCGGTCGGAACGGTATCGAGAATGTTGTTGATCGTCGCGGTTTCCCGAAACTGCTCCCAGTTGAAGAAGAAGAATGTTTTGTCGTGGCCGTTATAGATCTTGGGCAGGTACACCGGTCCGCCCAACGTAAAGCCATAATCATTTCGGCGCGCGGTGGGTTTGGCATTCACCCACGGCGTGTTGGCGTTGAAGGCTTCATTGACGAAATAGTCGTAAGCGCTGCCGTGAAGCTGATTCGTACCCGACTTCATCGTGTAATTGAAGAAGCCTCCGCCCACCAGCCCGTACTCGGCGGCGAAGTTACTGGTTTGGATGGTGACTTCCTGGATCGCATCGACGCTGGGCTGCACCTGCGCCTGCGTCGCCGGCACCTGACCGTTGCTGGCATCCTGCCCTTCCAGCCGATAGGATGCCGTATTGCCCGGCGCGCCATTGACCCGCATCTGAGCATTGGGCGCGACATAGGCTCCGGGCAGCAGATACGCGACCGCCTGCGGATTGCGGATCGCCGAACTGCCGGCCATGGACGAACCGATGCCGAGGATCGGCAGGTTATCGACTGTATCCGTGGTGACGTTGTGGCTAAGCTCGCCGCTTTCCGTTTTGAGCAGCGCGGCCTCCGCCTGAACGGTGACCGACTCGGTGGCCGCTCCCACCTCGAGCGTGATGTCGATGCGGAGCGTCTGCGCGACTTGCACCGTGAGACCCGAGCGCAGATACTTCTTGAACCCCGGAACGACAACCGACACCTCGTACGCGCCGACGGGCAATTGCGCGATGGTGTAGTTGCCAGTGGCAGTGCTGACGGTCGGGTAAACGGTCCCGGTTTCAATATGCCGCGCTTCAATCGCGGCGTTGGCCACCACCGCTCCGGCGGGATCGGATAAAGTCCCGGTGATTGTCCCGCGATCGGTCTGGGCAAATGCCCCCGATACGCACACGAAGAAACAAACTGCCAAAAAGAAATGGCGCACTTGGTCCCCCTGCTAAGCGAAATTAACTGGTAGGGGAGTTTATGTCAGATTGCAGCCCGGTGTCAAGAGACACTCGCTTGCACTGGCCCAGTATAAAGCCCCATCCGCTCCTTCACCACCCGCACAGTGTCATTGGCGATGAGAGCGACGCGCTCAGCGCCTTGTTCGAGGACGCGATCGAGGTAGCCGGGCTCGCCGGTGATGTCGCGGTACCGTTTCTGAAATGGCTCGAGATGGGAAATTACCATCTCTGCGACTTTTTTCTTGAGATCGCCGTAGCGCATACCGTTGAAGTCCCGCTTGATCTCGTCGTCGGAGGCGCTGGAGAACGCCTGATAAATGGCGAGCAGATTGAGAACACCCGGCCCGGCGGTTTCGACCTCCACCGCGGGTTTGGAATCGGTGGTAGCCCGCATGATGGTTTTGCGAATCTGCTCCGGAGGATCGAGCAATGCCACCGCGTGGTGCGCGCCGGTGGCGGATTTGCTCATCTTTTGAGTCGGGTCGTCCAATCCCATGACGCGGGCGCCAACCGTAGGGAGGCTGGTGTTCGGCACCACGAACGTCTCGCCGTAAAGCGAATTGAAACGCTGCGCGATATCGCGCGTGAGCTCGAGATGCTGCGCCTGGTCTTCGCCGACCGGGACAATCCCGGCCTGATAGAGCAGAATGTCGGCGGCCATTAAGACGGGGTATTGGAGCAGCCCATCGCCGACCGATTCCTGTTTGGCCGCCTTGGCCTTATACTGCGTCATGCGTTCCAGCCATCCGACCGGCGTGACGCAAGTGAGCATCCAGGAGAGCTCGGCGTGCGCCGGCACCGCGGACTGTACCATGATCGAACAGACGTTCGGATCGATGCCCGCCGCGAGGTAGAGCGCGGCGATCTCGCGGATTTTCGCACGCAATTCCGCCGGATCCTGAAAGACCGTGATCGCATGCAGGTCGACGATACAGAAGATGCACTCGTAGTCGTTCTGAATGCGAACCCAGTTTTTGAGCGCGCCAAGATAGTTTCCGATGTGAAGATTTCCGGACGGCTGCATTCCGGAAAAGACTCGTGTTTTCATGATAAGGGAACGGAGTAAATCCCTATCGTAAGCAATTTCGAAGTGACGGTGGAGAAGTTGGTCTACGGCGGTGACGGTCTCAGCCGGGTGGACGGCCGCGTCGTTCTGACGCCGTTCGTCCTTCCGGGCGAGCGAATCCGTGCGCAGCCGGAGAAGGAGAAGGCCGGACTGATTCGCGCACGCGCCCTCGAAGTGCTGGAGCCGGCGCTGGAGCGCGTGCCCGCGCCATGTCCATATTTCGGGCGGTGCGGCGGCTGCCACTACCAGCATGCGCCCTACGAGTTGCAACTTGCCTCCAAGCAGGCGATTTTAGCCGAGGAACTGCGCCGTGTCGGCAAAATGGAACCCCCGGCTGCGATCGACGTGGTAGCCGGTGAGCCTTGGGGATATCGCAACCGGGTTCAACTGCACATCGAACGCGGGCGCTTGGGGTACCGCGAGGCGCGGACCCATCAGCTCTGTGCGATCGACCACTGCCCGATTAGCTCGCCCAAACTGAACGAGACCATCGCCGCCCTGAATCAGATGCTGCGAGACCGCCGCTGGCCGCGCTTTGTGCGAACGATTGAAATCTTCACCGACGAGCAGCAGGTGCAATTGAACGTGACCGACACGATGCAACCGGTGGCGCGGCGATTCTTCGACTGGTGCGCCGAGCAGATCCCGGGCCTGGTCAGCGGGCCGCTGGATTATCAGGGCCGGTTTCGCGTGAGCGGAAATTCTTTTTTTCAGGCGAACCGGTTTCTGCTGGACAAGCTGGTGGAGACAGCGCTGGAGCAAACGTCCGGTGAATCCGCGCTGGAGCTGTATGCGGGAGTGGGGCTGTTCTCGCTGCCGCTAGGCGAACGTTTTCATCAGGCGACCGCTGTCGAATCGGGCACGGCGGCGATCCGAGATCTGCAATTTAACCTGGAACGGGCCGGGCGCGCCAACGTTACGGCCGAGAAAGAGACAGCCGAAGAGCATCTACAATCTCTGGCACAAGCGCCGGAATTCGTGTTACTGGACCCGCCGCGGGCAGGTTTGGGAAAAATGGTCGTCCAGCGACTTTGCGAACTGCGGCCGCCGCTGGTGACGATCGTGTCTTGCGACCCGGCCACGCTGGCGCGCGATCTGGCGGTGCTCGTGTCGGGCGGGTATGCGATTGACAAGATGACGCTGGTCGATCTCTTCCCGCAGACGTATCACATGGAGACCGTGGTGCGGCTGAGGGCAGCTCCTACGGCCTGACACATTCGTAAAATTGCCGCCGCGGAAATCCGGTGAGCTTAGATTTCTCGCGTGTCTATGTAGAGGGCAATTGCGCCTGCGAGTAAAGCAACCACACACGAGGTCAACATGAGCACAAATTCAATGCTTTCAGAGTACAGTCCGAATCCGAGCGAGTATGTTCTCGCCACCGGCGCGGGAGCGGTCGGCCGGCTCTTAATGCTCGACGATATCTACGCGCCAGCAGGAAAACGGGGACTGTTGAAGGCCGGCCTGAAACCGGGCATGCGGGTTGCCGACTTTGGCTGCGGCGTTGGAGCGATGACGCGCAATTTGGCCAAGTTGGTCGGACCTGAAGGATCCGTGACAGGGATCGATCTTCACGAACCGCAGTTGGTGGCGGCCGGGAATCTGTGCGCGGAATACAGCTTGTCCAACGTTTCCTTCTGGAAGGCGGATGCGTGTGAAACGAGGCTGTCGGACAACCTGTTCGATCTCGTCTATTGCCGCTTCCTGTTGATTCATCTCCCGGATCCGGTGGCGTGCCTGCGCGAGATGAAGCGCCTTCTGAAGCCGGGCGGAATCCTCTTCGTCGAGGACGGAGATCTGCGTTCGGGAGGAAGCGCGCCGTCGTCAGCGCTCGATCACTTCGGCGGGCTGTTTGAGCGCCTTGGACCGAAGAAAGGCGTCGATTATCGGCTCGGGCGGGATCTCTATCACCTGGTAAAGCGCGCTGATTTTGAGGATGTGGACGTCGACATATACCAGCCGGCCTATTCGCGGGGCAGTGAACGCGTGTTCCTGAGGTGGTCGATCGAAGAAGCCGGCCAGGGGTTGGTTGACGCGGGTCTGCTGTCGAGGAGTGAGCTGGAAGAGACTCTCGATCAGATGCAAAACGCATCCGACAACCCCGATATTCTGGTGCTCATGCCTCGGATGTCGCAAGTTTGGGGACGGAAGGCGATGTAAGGGCCACCAGGCTCGCCTCTCTCTAACTCCGGCTCGTGATCCGGCGCCGCAGCAGATCCAGCGCCAACTGCGAAGCGAAATTTCGGATACGAGTGCGGTCACCGAAGAATTGCCGCTGGAGAACTTCGGTGCCGGCAGCGTCCGCCAGCGCGATGAAGGTCGTGCCGACCGGAAGAGACTCGTTGCCGCTAGCGGGACCGGCGATGCCGGTGATCGACAGGGCATAGGTGGATCCGGTGCGGCGGCGCGCCCCCGTTGCCATTACTTCGGCTACTGGCTTGCTGACCGCGCCGTGCTCTGCGAGCAGCTCCGGAGTGACGCCGAGCATCTCGATCTTCATCTCGTTGGCGTAAGTAATGAAACCGCCGACGAAATAGTCGGAGCTTCCGGCAACCGACGTAAAGCGCTCGCCCAGCATGCCGCCGGTGCAGCTCTCGGCGACGGCAACGGTGGCGTGCTGCTGGCGCAGCAAGTCGCCAACAATGGCTTCCAGCGGCTCGCCGTTCCGGGAATAGACGCGATCGCCCAGCAACAGTTCGATCGGGGCGGCGACTTCTGCGAGCAAGGCATCCGCCTCGGCCTCGGTCGCACAGCGCGCGCGCAGATGAACCTGGATGTCGCCGGCGGCGGCCAGGATCGTGGTCGCGGGGTTCTGATATTTCTTGTAGACGGGTGCGATGAGCTGATCGAGATCCGATTCGCCCATGCCGGCCACGCGCAGGCAGATGGTGCGGATCACCAATTGCGGGACCAGACGAGCCAGCCGCGGAATGCACTGGCGCTCGAACATGGCCTTGAGCTCGTGCGGGGGGCCCGGCAGCAGCATCACCACGGCGCCCGATTCTTCCACCCATTGCCCGGGAGCGGTGCCGCGATCGTTGGGAAGGATGGTCGCGCCTTCGATAACGAACGCCTGGCGTTTATTGACTTCCGCCATCTTACGGTTGAGCCGCGCGAAGCGCTCCTCGAGCGCGTTCGCTATTTCATCGTGGAAGATCAGTTTGCGATCGAGAGCATGCGCGACAGCTTCGCGCGTCAGGTCGTCTTCGGTCGGGCCGAGCCCGCCGGAAATGACGAGGATCTCGGAACGCGAGATAGCGTGCCGGACGGCATCGCGAAGACGCTCGAGGTGGTCTCCGATCACGTATTTCGTGACCACCTCGACACCAAGATTATTCAATTCGGCGGTAAGATACAGCGAGTTCGTATCGACGCGCTGAGGCGTCAGCATTTCCGATCCAACTGCGACGATTTCAGCGTTCATCAGAACAGCGGACGACCCCGGATTCCGACATCGACGCGATAAAGCGCGTTGGTGGTGGCGATGACCATGGCGCGCGAAGGAGTAAAAGCGAGCCCCACGATACCCGGCCCGGACACAAACAGATCAGCGCGCTTCTCCGGATAGATCCGGACAATGCCTTTGCGCCCGGAAAGCGACGCCGCGACGTAGAGCCGGCCCTGGTCGTCGAACGCCATACCCTGCGGGCGGCCGAGACCGCGGAAGAAAACCTCGACCTCCCCTTCCTGTGAGATGCGATGCACGGCGTCGAAGCTGGAGGTGGTAGGGCCGGTAACGTACAGCCAATCCTCGGGACCGAAGGCGAGGTGATACGCGGCAATCGAAGGCTCGAGGGTGGCAAAGACGAAAATCTGGCGGTTCGGGCTGATCTTGAAAATCGTGCCGCTGCGGTCTCCCACGTAGAGGTTGCCCTTGCTGTCGAAGGCGATTCCTGTGGCCACGCCCATGCCTTCTACGTACGTGGACATGCTGCCGTTGGGCGTCACCTGGTAGACCATACCGTCATAGCGGCTGGAAATGTACAGCATGCCCTGGGAATCAAAGGCCAGCCCGGTGGCGTTCATCAGGTCGTTGATGAACGGCTTCATTGTGAAGTTCAGGTCGACCTTATGGACCGCGACCGGAACCTTCTGCCCGCGCGAGCCGCTGAAGGTCGCGTAGATATTGCCGAACGAATCGATGGCCGGATTGGAGACCGGGTGCAGACCCTCGCCGATCAGCACACCGAGATCGCAGGCCCAGGATTCGCTGGCCTGCTCGCCGTTTTCGATCACCAGCTCGCCGGCAGTTGCGCCCTCGGGCACGCGAGCAATCACAAAGGAATCCGAGCCGATGATGATCGGTGCGGTCACGTCACCGATGGTGACGCGCGGCCGGTCCGCTTTGACGAACCCCTTTCCGCGAATCTGCAACTCCCCGCCGGCGATGGCGGCGGGAGGAGTGACTTGTGAGATTTGAGGCTTGGGATCGGCCGATTTTCGAAGCGCCATATTGAAACGGATCAGCGAGACGTCCAACCTGATTTTACAACGCAGACACTAGTACAGGTGGAAATATCCGGCAATTAGCAACAGCAGCGCCGCGTAAACTCCCGCCATGAGATCGTCGGCGACGATGCCGAGGCCTTCGGAAAGCCTTTCCAATTGGCGGACGGGCGGCGGCTTCCAGATGTCGAACAGACGGAACAGCACGAACGCCGCCATGTAGCTCTTCCAATTGAAAGCGCGCGCGCCGGCGAGCGCGACCCATTGTCCGAGGACCTCATCGACCACGACGATGCCGGGGTCCTTTCGGCCAACCGCTCGCGCAGTGCCGGTGGAAGCCCAGACGGCCGGAAAGAACGTGACCGCGACAAGCGCAATGAAGTACCACGTACTGAATCCGGCGAACTCGTGCAGCACGAGGGCGATGGCGACGCCGGCGAGCGAACCGGCCGTGCCGGGCGCGGCCGGCGCGTACCCGCAGCCGAACCATGTGGCGATGAGGATGGCGAGCCTATCCGTCTTCGGGCTCGTCATCAGGATTGTGCAGCAGATCGCTCGGCTTGGCGGGCGTCGAGATGACGTACTTCTCCGCTGCCCACTTGCCGAGATCGATCAACCGGCAGCGCTCGCTGCAAAAGGGGAAATCCGCGGCCCCGGGCGTCACCTCCTTCTTGCAGATGGGACATCGGATCATGCCAATACTGGAGAGATATTGATGAGCGGGGCGGGCGCAAACCGTGGCGCCGGTTCCGTCGGCGCGAGCAGAGTGCCGACGACATCGTAATCGTGGGACTCGGTGATGCGCAGGCGCCGAATCTCCCCCGGCTGCGGCTCGCCGCCCTCGAAATCGTTGATGAGTGTCGAGCCATCGATCTCCGGAGCTTGCGTGGGGCGCCGCCCTTCCCAGAGCAGATCGGTCTCTTGGGACGGACCTTCCACCAGGACTGGGACTTCGGCCCCGACTAGGCGGCGGTGCTTGACGCGGGCAATCTTCCGCTGGATCGCCATCAAATGCCGCCGGCGATTCTGGATCGTGCGGCCACCCACCTTATCGTCGAGCGCATAGCTCGCGCTGGTGTCTTCATCCGAATACGCGAAAACGCCGAGGTTGTCGAACTGGGCTGCCTGAACGAACTGGCAGAGTTCTTCGAAGTCCTCCGTCGTCTCGCCGGGGAAGCCGGCGATCATGCTGGTGCGAATCGCCACCCCGGGCACTGTCCGGCGAATGCGTTCCAGCAGCTTCAGGAAGATGTCGCCTGATCCGCCGCGCTTCATGCGCTTCAAGACGCGCGGGCTGGCATGCTGCAGCGGCATGTCGATGTATTTGACCAGCGCCGGGTACGCCGCGAGCGTGTCGAGCAGCTTTTGCGTGATCTTATTCGGATAGGCGTACAGAAACCGGATCCACTTTTCCCGCGGCGTTTCGATTTGGGCCAGACGTTCGAGCAGAACCGCCAAGCCGTCTTTCAAGCCCAGATCTTCGCCATAGCAGGTGGTGTCCTGGCCGATCAGGTTGATTTCGCGCACGCCGTGCTGAAACAGGCGCGTGGCCTCGGAAATCACTGACTCAAACCGCCGGCTTCGAAACGCGCCTCGATACTGGGGGATGACGCAGAACGTGCAGGGATGATCGCACCCTTCGGCGATCTTCATATACGCGAAATGGCGGGGAGTCGAGAGCACTCGCGGCGTGAGGTCGTGATAAAGATACGGTTCGTTCGCGTGCGGCGCCTCTTCGCCCTCACAAAGTGCGACAATGCTTTCGAGCTCGTTGGTGCCGACGATGGCGTCGACTTCGGGCATTTCCTTGCGAATATCGCCGCGATACCGCTCTACGAGACATCCGGCGACGATCAGCTTTTTCGCCCGGCCAACTTTCTTATACTCGGCCATCTCGAGGATCGTATCGACCGATTCTTTTTTGGCGGGATCGATGAAGCTGCAGGTGTTGACGACGAGGATTTCAGCCTGATCGGGATGAGGCGTGAGCTCGTGGCCGCGAGCCACAAGTTCGCCCATCATGACCTCGCTATCGACCAGGTTTTTGGGGCAGCCCAGGCTGACAAAACCGACTTTCAAAGCGTGTGCACCAAGTGTAGGGGACTCTATTTAGGATAACATTGCTGGACAAATTCACCTCCGTTGACAGCAAATTCGGAAACCCCTACGCTGAAACCAATGGAAGTTGGATTGACTCCCGACCAGGAGGCGTTCATACGCCAAGCCATCGCGAGCGGCCGCGATCGAACGCCGGAGGACGCAGTTCTCGACGCGATGGCGCGGTGGGAAGAAAGCGAGCGTGCGCGGATCGAGCTTTGTGCTGCGCTCGATGAGGCCGAAGGCGAACTCGCCACTGCTCAATATTCGGACTGGTCGGAAGAGACGCTGCCGCAGTTGTCGGCTGAGCTGAAGAGAGAGGGGCGAGCCCGCCGCGACCGCGAACGCATCCGGTGAAATATCGCCTGACGAAGCGGGTCGCACGAGAGAAGAAATAAGGACCGGCCTCCGAAGCTTTTCGGTCGGAGAATACCTCATCTTCTACCGTATCCTGGGCCAGACAGTTTTGATTCTGCATGTAATCCATGGCCGTCGCGATTTGCGAGCGCTGCTGCGCATCTGAACTTCACGAACTCCCGATCAAAATCCCCGTCAAAAACACGAGCGCGCCGCCGATCCCGACCTGCACGGCGGCCGAGAGCGGTGGAGTCTCCATATAACGGTGGCGGACCCAGGTGATCGCGCCGAGCTCCAAAACGACGACGGCAATCGCAGTCGTCATCGCCGCCGAGAAGCTGCCAATCAGGAATGGCAGCGTGTGGCCGATTCCACCTAATGCAGTCATCAGACCGCAGATCACGCCGCGCACCCACGGGTGGCCGCGGCCGGTGAGGCTGCCATCGTCGGAAAGAGCCTCGGCGAAACCCATGCTGATGCCGGCGCCCACCGAAGCCGCCAGTCCCACCAGGAACGCGTCATGCGGTTTGTGGGTGGCGAGCGCTGCCGCGAACACCGGGGCCAGGGTGGAGACGGAACCATCCATCAGGCCAGCCAGACCCGGTTGTACGACTTGCAGGACGAACAAGCGCCGGTTGGCCTCGTCTTCCGCATGTTTGACCGAGGCCGGCAGCTTGGTTTTCTCCAGCTCGCCGGCTCGCTCTTCGTGCCCGCGCTCTTCCTGGGCCAGATCATCGAGGAGCTGGCGGATATGGACATCCGTCGTACGGGCCGCGGCATTTTCGTAAAACCGGCGCGTCTCGGCTTCCATGGCGTTCGCATGATTGCGGACGGTCTCGAGACCCAGCGGGCGCACCAGCCAGACCGGCCGCCGGGTTACAAATCCACGGACATCCTGGCGGCGGATGAGCGGGATGTGTTCGCCGAATTTTTTCCGATAGAGCTCAATCAGACGGCGCCGATGCCCGGATTCCTGCTCGCGCATCCCGTCGAAGATCGCGGCCGAACCAGGATAGTTCTCGCGAAGGCCCTCGGCGAAGTCCGCGTACACGCGCTCGTCCTCCTCTTCGAGGCCGATCGCCACAGCCAGGATCTCACGCTCGGACAAACTATGGAAATCACGCATATTGAACTGTTTAAATGCGCGCGACCAGCCAAGATCGCGCCGAATGTTCCTATGCTAACCTGAAAGGCCCGTGACTTGGACTCCCCATTCCTGGCGCTCGCGGCACGCCTTGCAGCAGCCTGAGTATCCCGATCCGGGCCGCCTCGAACGCGTGCTCGCCGAATTGAGCTGCCTCCCGCCGCTGGTGACCAGTTGGGAAGTCTTACAGTTGCGCCAACAACTCGCGGATGCCGCCGCCGGGCGGCGTTTCGTGCTGCAAGGCGGAGATTGCGCCGAGCGCTTCGCCTATTGCACGTCGGAGCGCATTGCGAACACGCTCAAGGTGCTGGTGCAGATGAGCCTCGTGCTGGTGGTCGGCGCGCAGCGGCCGGTGGTGCGGATCGGGCGATTCGCCGGCCAGTATGCGAAGCCGAGATCGACCGATACCGAAACACGCAACGGTATCTCTCTGCCGTCGTATCGGGGAGACAACGTCAACCGCCCGGAATTTACCGCCGAGGCGCGTATCGCCGATCCAGACCTGCTGCTTCGCGGCTACGAGCGGGCGGCTCTGACCTTGAATTTCATCCGTGCGCTGGTGAAAGGCGGTTTCGCCGACCTGCATCATCCGGAGTATTTCGACGTCGACTGGGTCCGGCATTCGCCCTCAGCCGATGAATACCACCGCATGGTGCAGATGATCGGCGAATCCCTGAGCTTCATGGAAAACGTGCTCGGCGTGCGCGCCGGCGAAACCGACCGGATCGATTTCTTCACCGCGCATGAGGCTTTGCATCTCGCTTCGGAAGCGGCGCAAACCCGTACGGTGCCGCGCCATTCCGGTTGGTTCAACCTCTCGACGCATTTTCCGTGGGTCGGGCTACGGACCAACTCTTCTGAGGGGGCACACCTCGAATATCTTCGCGGGATTGCCAATCCAGTGGGGATCAAGGTGGGTGGCGGAGCCACGCGCGAAGAAGTGGCGCGCTGGATTGAGATCCTCGATCCGCAAAGAACTCCCGGCCGGCTGACATTCATCCACCGATTTGGCGCCGGCCGGATTGCCGATGAGCTGCCGCGGATGATCGAATCCGTGAAATCCGCTGGCGGCTCGGTGCTGTGGGTTTGCGACCCGATGCACGGAAACACGCAGTTAACGTCTACCGGGGTGAAGACCCGGCGTTTCGCCGATATCTACTCGGAGGTCGAACAGGCCTTCGGGATTCACCGCGCTCACGGCCAACAACTCGGCGGCGTGCATATCGAGCTGACCGGGGAAGATGTGACCGAGTGCGTCGGCGGCGCGCGCGGTCCGAGTGAAGAAGATCTGGCGCGGGCCTACGAATCGGAGGTCGACCCGCGGCTGAACTATGAGCAGTCGCTCGAGCTTGCGTTTCTGATCGCGGGCAAGATGAAGGCCAACGGGCACTAGAGTGCGGCGCGGCATGCCGGAGGCCTTCCCCACTCAAGGTTTCAAAACATCCTTGAAGAACGCAATGGCGCGCGGATCGGCGGACCTCGCGAGCGCGGTGACGCACATGCGCCGCACGCGCGCGTTTTGATCTTTCCGTGCGAGGCTAATCAGAAATTCAACCGCAGAAGGTTCTGTGCTAAGGGAAAGCGCCCGGATGGCGTTTTCGCGAACCTTGTCCGGATTTTTTTCGGCCGCAAAGGCCTGAAGGAGCGCGGAGCTTTCACCGGGCTGAACCTCTTCCAGCCAGTGCACCGGTACACTCCCCGCATCGATTTCGCAATCCGGCGACAGTACGCGGATGCGGGTTATGGCGGCGCCTTCCGCGCGGAACAGAACGACGGCGTG
Organism: Bryobacteraceae bacterium; assembly: GCA_036406715.1. GTDB lineage: Bacteria > Acidobacteriota > Terriglobia > Bryobacterales > Bryobacteraceae > PSRJ01. The sequence continues at coordinate 26,142 of DASXAK010000090.1, forward strand.
ATCGGGCGGTTCCAGGTGAACGACGCCGGGCGCGGTCCATCCGCCCGGGCTGACGTAGTCGCAGCCCAGGTTATAGCCGCGGGGCAACGGCACGGAGTATCCAATCCAAGCCGGTTGCGGTTGAGCGCTGACTAGGGGCCGGAAGGCGCGCTCCAGACCGGCGGCGGCTGAAGTACTGTCGAGCTGCGCGTTGATCAGAAGTTTGGGCGGTGCGGCCAGAGGCAGCGCCAGAGCCATCAACCAAAGCGCGGCGTTCACTTCAGCAACTCCATCATGTAGTCGGAAGCCTCTTTCGAATTCATGCCCAGCAGGCGGCGCACGATCTCCTTCTTCATTTGCGGATCGCGCTCCTTGCGCGCGAGGTCCACCAGGCCCTTGGCGTTCTGCTCGGAGGTCAATCCGTCCAGAATCGCGTACTTGACCTGCTGATCCTGTTCGTTGGGCCATAGCGCGATCAAGGTATCGCCGGCATCGGCCTTATTGCCCAACAGCCGGATGGCTTCGGCCCGCAGTTCCGGAGTCTTTTCCGTCTTTACAATCTGCAGGAGGTGATCGGTATCGCCAGCGGCACGTAGGGAGCGCAATACAGCCCGTTTGACGTTCACGTCACTGGTTGCGCCATAGATATCGAAAAGGGGTTGGCTGTTGCCTTGCCGGCGGGCGGTGGCGCCGAGATAGTTGATCGCGGTCACCTGGAGATCGGGGTTGCCGCCGCCGCGCGCCACCTGATCCAGCATCTGCTGGGCGCGCGGCAAATTGGTCTGACTCAACACGAACAGCGCCCGTTCCTTGAGCCGTGGCGACTGCGCGCTCTTCAGAAGATTTTCGAGCAGGGGCAGCGCGCGGTCGGGGTCCGAATGCACGAGCGAGTTCAATGCCATGAGCTTGAGTTCCTCGTCCGGCTGCGATTCGGGGCTGACGTTCTGGCCGGCCGCCTGCTGGATTTCCATCTCGAGCGCTTTCACGTCATCGAGCCAGCGGCTGTTCGGGTACGATTTGCGCAGATCGGCAATCGCCGCGCGCGCTTCATCGCGCCGGCCCAGCTTGTTCAGCGTGTACGCTTTCCAGTACAGGGCGCCTTCCACGCGCGTCCCGCCGTTGGACACCACGCGATCGAAATCGGCGAGCGCCTCGTCCCATTGGTTGCGATCGAGCGCGCGCTGGCCGGCCGTGTATAGGCCGTCGTCGCCCCGCCCTCTTCCCCTCTGGAATTTGAATGCATCAGTCTGCGCGCGAACCTGGTCGCGAACTTGGTCGCGGATCTGGTCGGCCTGCACGCGGACCTGGGCAATCTGGTCCTGAAACTGAGGACCGAACTGGAAGTCAAAGTCGAACGGGATGTCGACATTGATCTCCGGCAGCGGCGGAATCGGAACTGCCGGAACCACCGGCGGCAGCGGCGCGACAGGCGCGGGAGGAGCAGGCGGAGCCGGCTGCGCGCTGGCAGCGATCACTCCGAACCACAGGCTGAGAATTGTCGTTTTGATCATGGTCTTAAACCTCAAAGGGGTTGTCGTACGGGTTCTTCCCGGTCCTGCACAGTGGAAGCCAGCACCCGGAGTTTGAATAGAAGGCCCTCCGCCTGGAGCCGAAGCCGCAAGTCGCTCAGTTCCCCGGGCGACATCCGCGACGGTGCATGCTCGATCTCCAGCAGCGTGCGCTCGAGTTCATCCAGGACCGCGGCCATCACCGCATCTCCAGCTCCGGCGGCACTCTGCCGATAGAGCCGGTTTTCGCCGAGCAGGTCGGCGGCGCGCTCCTGCTCGAAAGAAATGTCCAGAGCCCCGCGCGGGCTGGCATTGGCCAACTCGGTCAATACCATCTGGGAACGCTCCAAATGATGCCCGACCGCCACCAGCAGAGCCCGTTCCCGAGAGGAAGTGTCGATCGGGGTTTTCGCAATCTGCACCGGCGGCTGGGACGAGCGGCCCACCAGGAAAGCGGCGACCAGCAGAGCTGCGAACGCGAATCCGGCAGCCGCCCAGCGCCAGGGCGGCGCGAACATTCCGAACCGGGACCCGGCCGGGAGAGCCGGCTGGAGCCGCGCCCAGACCTGGGCTTCGTAAGCGGGGCCGCGTTCCGGAACCGGGGTTTCTTCAATCCGATCGAGGGTTCGTTCGAGTGAATGGTACACAAGCCGGCACGACTCGCAGACGTCGAGATGCTGCTCGACCGCCAGCCGGCTGTCGCCCTCGCTGTAGTAATGCAGAACCAGTTCTTCTTCGTTCAGATGTGTCATTTTGCGGCACTCACCAACGGCTCCAGCGCCCGCCGCAGCTTCTGGACCGCTCGAAATACACTGTGTTTGGCCGCTCCGGGCTGGCAGCCCATGATGCGGCTGACGTCCTCGATCCGTAAGCCTTCAAAATGCCGCAAGACAAAGGCGGCTCTTTCAGCTGCGCTCAGTTCCTCCATCGCTCGTGCGACGCGTTCGCGGAACTCACCGCTGAGGGCAAGGCGGTCCGGCGCCGGATCATTGGATTTGACCGATGGCCAGGCGTCGTCGAGGTTCGCATCGATCAGTTGCTGCTCGGGACGGCGCTTTCGCAACCGGACCACGTCCAGGGCGCAATTCACCGCGATCCGGTACAACCAGGTGCCGAATGCGGCGCGTTCGTCAAATTTGGTCAGTTGCCGGTAGGCGCGGAGGAAGCTGTCCTGAACCACGTCCTCGGCATCGGTTTCATTTCCCGTCATTCGAAACGCCAATCGGAACAAGCCGCGGCTATGGCGGTCTACGAGCGCGCGGAACGCATCGGCGTCCCCCGATCGCGCTTTAGCTACCAACGCCGGGTCGGCGAGTTCCATCCAGTCTGATCTTTAGACTACGGGAAGAAAAGGCGGTTAGCAGGAACCGGGGCCTTTTTACTCCGAATCGTCCGTTTGCGCGAGATTGGCCCCCCGGACCTCAGCCAGCCGCATGCGGTATTCGCGCTGCAAGCCCCGCCGATAGTCGCGCGGCGAAACGCCGGCTTCCGCGGCGGCATCCGCCAGTTGGGCTTCCCCTGCCTGAACCCCTACGGTCAGACGGTCTCCAGCGCGTTCGGAAAACTCCTGGTCGAAACCAAACCCGAACGCCCAAAGGGCCGGCAGCGGCCGCGCATAATTATCCGGCAAGCCCAACTGTGTGAAAGGAAACCCGGAAGCCCAGTCGGTGTGATATCCAACCTCCATGTTGGCGGGGTTCACGGAAACCTGGGCGTGGGTGACACAATTCCCGGCCCGAACCTGATAACGGCTGCGGAGCATTTCGGTCAGCATCGCCACGGCTCGCGATTGGGCCGGACTGATCCGGCCCTCATCGGGCCCAGGATGAGTCTGCGCTTCGATGGCGATTCCGAAGAAACTCTGATTGAGATTGATGTAGAAGAATTCCTCGTCTGCCCAAACCGAATTTCCGGCATGATTCGCCGAGTCGCTCTCCGCCACCACCCGAAATACCCGCCCGAACCGATCGATCAAGAAGTGGTAGGCGCGTTTGCGGCGGACATATTCGAGCAGGGATTCACCAATCCGCTGGAGTGCACGATTCTGATCCGGCTCAAAGGGGACCAGTTGGCTCTCCGTGGCGTGGTAAACGATACCCGCAGGCTCGGTGCGACGGATCGTTTTGCCGCCAGGCTTTCGGGAAACAACCAGGTAGGCGCGCGGGTGATTGGCGACCACGAAGCGATTGTCGATTCGTAAACCATTGCTGTAGAGATCCGAGCCGCCAGCATTTTCGACCAGCCAGATACTACTGAACGACTCGTTTGGCGCCGGGTGAATGACGGCAACCGGCCGGGCGGGCTTGACGACCGGGTGGCGCTCTCCGCCGGTCTGGACCAGAGCCAGTCCGATTGCGACGGTGAACAGTACGAATGGCCAAGCGAAGCGGGCCAAGCCCGATTTTTCAACCACATCCGCTGGGGGACCGACGGCCTGAAGGAAGCGCAGGCGGGTGACCGGATCGTGGATCCGGCCGGCCAGCCAATCCACCCAGGGTTTGGAATATGGGGTTGGTTCGGTTCCCACCGTGTCCAATATCGGCCGGCCGGGGAGAAGTTCTTAGAAACCCGAAATTATTCTTCGTAGGCCCTGAAGTTTTGAGCCATTCATCCGATTGACAAGTCGGTAACACGAAGTTGAGCGGCCCTACAGCCAGCCGCCCAGTCTAGGAGCTTTTGCATGTTAAAGAAATGGTTCACATTGCCCAGTCTTGAAGACGAACCGGCGGAAACGGCGCGAGCGGGATCCGCAGAAGCGGCGGCCCGGCCAGCGCCAGCCACGGAAGAGCCGGCGCCCACACCGCGAGCGCCAGCCGCTGTTGTCAATGCGGCGGCAGGCAGTGTTCCCAAATACAGCCCGTTCGATCAGATCTATCAGAATGCCGCGATTAAACCGCCACGGCTTTCCTACGGAATCTTGAAGGTGGCGGAGATGGTCAATAGCGGACATCTATCGGGAATGTCGGCCGACGCCAAGCGATGCTCGATCCTGATGGCGCTGGAAGCAGCTGGAGCGGAAATTGAAGATCTGCTGCAGGATGCGGTGGTCCGGCAACGGGCGCTTAACGACTTCGAAGAATCCCAGCGGAAGCGCATTGAGGGCTTCGAGCAATCGAAGCTGGACGAGAACACGAAAATCCAGCAGGACCTCGAGCGGATCACAGCGCAGCACATGGCGCGGATCCAGACCAATCTGGACGAAGTGGCGCGCGAGCAAGACAATTTCCGCGTCTGGCAGCGGAGCAAGCAACAGGAATCGCAGCACATCACCGAAGCTGCAGCGTACTGCGTTCCGCAGGGCAACGCGCCCGGAGTCAACAGTCTGACGGCGGTGCTCGAAAGGGCAACGACGGTTACCCACAAGTAGGAGGTCGGCCGTGCTGATCGCATGTGTTTGCCTGATGGTCTTGCTGCTGGCGGGCTTCTGCCGGATCACGTCGAAAGAGCCGCCCCTGGACCGCGACGTCGTGCGAAGGATCAGGCGAATGGCCGACCAGACGCGCCGCGAGGAACTCCTGCCGTTTGACTAGGGGCCTCGGACAGCAAAACGGGATGGGAACGATTCATGAATAAGACCGAGTTAGACTACGCCCAGCCGCTGGGTCTGGACGTTGGGACAAGCCGGATCGTGGTGGCACGCAACGGCGAGCGGAAATATGAATACGAAGCGGAACTCAATGCGTTCATCACGCTACCGCATTCGAAACTGGCTGAGAGCCTTCTACAGCGGGAGAACGTCTTCCACGAAGTTCAGGGTCCGGAGCTGGTGGTGGCAGGGAACGATGCGCAAAAATTCGCGGAGGTGTTCCATGCGGAAACGCGCCGGCCGATGAAGAGCGGCGTCCTGAACCCGAACGAGTCTCACAGCCTGTCGGTTGTCCGGCGGATTATTACCAAGCTCATTGGCAAAGCCAATGTCGAGAGCCAGAAAGTGTTCTTCAGCGTGCCGGCAGCGGGAGCGGACGGCGAAAACGGTGTTGCGTATCATCAGGCTTCGATACGCCAGATTCTTGTGGAGCTGGGTTATGAGCCGACGCCGATCGAGGAAGGGTTGGCCGTGGTCTTTGGCGAACTGGGTGCGTACAACTACACCGGCATCGGCATTTCCTGCGGAAGCGGGCTGAGTAACGTTTGTCTGGCGGTGCTTTCGGTTCCAGTCATCAGCTTCAGCATTGCCAAAGCGGGCGATTACATCGACACCAGCGCCGCAATGGTGACGGGCGAACTGGCCACGCGGCTGCGCATTCAGAAAGAACAGGGCTTTCAGCTAAACGGGATGAACGGCGATCGGGTGCACAATGCGCTGAACGTTTACTATCACGAGATGATTTCCGGGCTGGTCCAGGCCCTGCGCGGGCACATCTCCGCGACACAACGGCTGCCCAAACTCGACCAAGCGGTCCCGCTTGTGTTGAGCGGAGGCACCGCCATGCCGAAGGGGTTCCTGGAGCAGTTCGGGCGGATACTCCGCAGCAGCGACTTCCCAGTGCCGCTGTCGGAAATCCGAATGTCGGCCGATGCTCTCAATTCGACAGCACGCGGAGCGCTGATGGCCGCGCTCTGCTAATCACGGAAAGATTGCGACAATGAATCCCCTGCTGTTTCCGTTCGCGGTAGTTTGCAGCCTGGGGCTGGCGGCCGTGGCGGTTAGTTTTTTGGCAATCCTGCCGGCCAGAGATAAGAAAGCCCCCACCAGCCGGAAAATGGCTCGTAGTTGAACACGTTACCGAGGACCAGTCGAGTAAATGTCCAAATCGGCGGAAGCGCCAATACGAAGGTGGTCAGGAGAAACGAGATAGTAAAC
>DASXAK010000091.1:0-5299 GCA_036406715.1 Bryobacteraceae bacterium
GTCGGCCACCGGGCTGCCCGGCGGCCTGAGCATTAACGCCGGCACGGGCGCGATCACCGGCACGCCTAACGCCTCAGGCACGTTCAGCAACGTGGTCGTCACGGTCACGGATTCCACGACTGGAACGCACCTCACTGCCAACAAGACGTTCACCATCGTCATCAACCCGGCGCTCGCGATCACCACCGCCTCTCCGCTCGCCACCGGCGCGGTGGGCGTAGCCTACAGCGCGCAGGTTGACGCCACCGGCGGCGTCACTCCCTACTCCTGGTCGGCCACCGGCGTGCCCGGCGGATTGAGCATCAACGCCGGCACAGGCGCGATCACCGGCACACCCACTGCCGCGGGCACCTTCAGCAACGTGGTCGTCACGGTCACGGATTCCACCACCGGGACGCACCTCACTGCCAACAAGACGTTCACGATCGTCATCAACACGGCGCTCTCGATTACCACCGCGTCTCCGCTCTCCGCGGCCACGGTAGGTGCGAGCTATAACGCCCCCGTAGCCGCTACGGGCGGCGTCACTCCGTACTCCTGGTCGGCGACCGGCCTGCCTGGCGGCCTAAGCATTAACGCCGGCACGGGCGCGATCAGCGGCACGCCCACTGCCGCTGGCACGTTCAGCAATGTGGTGGTCACCGTTACCGACTCCACGACCGGGACGCACCTCACCGCCAACAAGACGTTCACCATCACGGTCAATGCGGCGCCGTCCATTACCACTGCGTCGCCACTGCCCGGCGGAACGCGCGGTGTGGCTTACAATACGACGATCGTCGCCACCGGCGGAACGGCGCCGCTGTCCTGGTCCGCGACCGGACTGCCCGGCGGCCTGAGCATCAACGCCGGCACGGGCGCGATCACCGGCACGCCGAACGCTTCCGGAACTTTCTCCAGCGTTCAGATCACGGTAACCGATGCCAACCAAGCTAGTGCCAGCAAGACATTCTCGATTACGATCGCGGGCCTGACCATCACGACGACCGCGCTGCCTCCGGGTCTTGCCGGTTCGAGCTATGATTTCACTCCGGCTGCAACGGGCGGAACCGCCCCGCTGACGTGGAGCATAGCTCCACTGCCGCGCAATCTGTCAGCCGACGGGTCGGGCCGCATTACAGGCATCCCGCTCTTCCCGGGCACGAGCCAGGTTACGCTCGATGTCACGGATTCGAGCACTCCGCCGCAACACACGAGCAAGACGCTCTCGCTCGTCGTTCAGCCAGCTCCGCTGAGTATTACCAATACCTCGCTTCCGGATGCGACGCTCAACATCCTCTACAGCGCGCCATTGACGGGTACAGGCGGGCTCACCCCGTACATGTGGACCGCCGTCGGTCTTCCTGCTGGCCTTACGCTGGATGCCGGCTCCGGCATCATCAGCGGCATCCCGACCGTGGCCGGAACAAGCCAAGTGAGCATTACGCTTACAGATAGCGACACTCCCAATAAGACCTTCAGCAAAACGCTCACGCTGAACGTGAACCTCGGCCAGGGCGGCCAGGGGCAGATCATCGTAGATAGCGCGACGGTGGGGCAGAATCTCCAGAAGGCGATCGCAATTACCCTTAATCCCCCGCCGCCAATCGACACCGTTATTACCATCACGACCGACACACCCGGCTCGGTCCTCCTCGGCAGCTCGCTCGACGGCGGTGCAGCACAACTCCAGGCGACGGTTACGGCGGGGACTACGAGCGTGGGCACGTTTGTTAAGGCGTTGACCGGCGCCGGAACCAGCGCGAAGATCAAGGCCAGCATCGCGGGATATGCGGACGGGATTGGAACGATCACTCTCGCCAATTCCGGTTTTGTCATCGCGGCGTCGAACGGCATCGGCGGGAACTTCGATACCTTCAAGGGTGTCGTTACCACGTTGACGGTGTTCCCGGCGCGCCTTTCGTCGAGCGGGATCTTCGTCGAGTCGGAGCAACTCCGTGGCGGCTTCAGTATCAGCGTTCCAATCAGCGTCACCAATGGGCTCGTCGGAAGCGTCTCGCCCCCCAGTCTGTCGTTCCCAGGCGGAGCCGATAGCATGACCGCGTCATTTAATGCAAGCACGGTCAATGCAGGCCTCACCACGATCAACGTAGGCGAACCGTTCCCGTTCATGCAGCCGGCGACCGGGGCGTCGCTCCAGGCAAATGTTCAGTCGGGAGGCATCATTCCGCCAAGCGGCGTTACTCTCGGCAAGGGCCTTCAGACGAATTTGTCGGTGCAGTTGACCGGTCCGGCGCCCTCGACCGTCACCGTCACCGTCACCAGCCTGGATCCGAACCGGCTCGTGTTCTCCAACACGGCAACGGGCTTAGGCGCGACTACGATTACGATGACCATTCCGCAGAACCAGAGGTTCTCACCGGACTTCTATGCGCGCGGATTGGATGGTTCCGGCTCCGTTGGGTACACGATCGCCGCGACGGGCTTTGGCTCGCTACAAACAAACATGCCGCTGGGCCCGTCGGGGTTGGTCGTCCAAACGCCGGCCGGATTCAATACCGACTTCACTTTGACGGGGACCGCCGGCAACGCCGCTCTGAACATCTACACGGCGGTCTTCGATTCTGCCGGGAACCCGCTCGCGACCGAGCCGTTGATATCCGGATCCTCCATTACGGTAGCTGTCTCCAGCGCGCCTTCCAGCGTCGGGACCATTACCAACCCGTCCGTGACGATCACGGGCCCTGACACCTTCGGCACGACCCAATTCCATCCCGTTGCAACTGGGACCGCCACGATTAACGCAACCGCGCCTGGCTATCTACCCTCGACCGTTCACGGGACGGTCCAGCAGGCGAAAATGAACATCGACGACCATCTAGTCGGCAAGGGCTTACAGGAGCAGGGGACTCTGATCCTCGGCGCGCCGGCGCCCTCGCCGAATGGCGTGGATGTGACCATCCAGTCCAATTCGCCTTCTCTCAAGCTGTCCACTTCGGCGACTGCCGCGGGAACGTCTTCCATCCTGATCCACCTGAATGCAGGCGAGTTCCTGGCCACATATTTTGTCCAGGCGTTCGACTCAACCGGTCAAGGGACCTACACTGCGTCGGCCAGCGGTTACGGCAACGGACAGGGGACGGTGACCTTCGCGCCGTCAGGCATCGTCATTCTCGGACCGAACCAGTGCATCGCGTGCAGCTTCAGCGTGGCAGGCGGCGCTCAGCAATTGACCGTGTTCACTGCGCTACTCAACGGCACCAGCCCGGTCGCTCCTCAAGCGCTCGCAGGAGGGACGTCGGTGAGCGTTACGCTCCACAACTCGACCCCCGCCGCCGGGGCGCTCGGCAGTTCCACCGTCACCATCACCGGCGGTAACCAGAGCAACGTGGTCACATTTACGCCAGCGGCGCCTGGGGGCACGCAGGTTTCCGTGGATCAGCCTACGGGCTACACAACGCCTTCATCGCTGACGCTGGTGGGCATAACTGTTACGCCATAACAGGGCGAGAAACACAATCGGGGAACGCTCTTCGAACGAAGAAGGAGTGGCAAACATGCGGCATCACGCTTATACGATCATCCTGGCAGTTGCGGTTTCGGCGCCTTCCTTAGGAATTTGCGCGACGCGTTTCACTGCGCCGGAGGCGCGCGTTGGACGCAATCTCCAGGCCTCCACGTTCCTCACATTGGCCGAACCGGTGCCGGAGGGAGGCATCACGGTGCGGCTCTCCAGCGATGATCCGAAGCGGCTGTTGCTCTCCAGGCTGCCCGAACAGGCCGGGTCGGCATCGCTCGTGCTTACGCTACAACGAGGCTGGCGCCAGACTCCGGAATTCTGGCTTCAGGCAGTGGGAGAGCCGGGGACGGCAACTTACACCGCATCCTCGGATGGCATCGATCCGCTCAAGGCCGCTGTGACGATTGCGCCCTCTGCGATCCTCATCCTCGGTCCGTTCAAACAACCGAGCTTTCCCACAACTCCCGGCGGTGACAAGGCGAAAATCACCGTCGTTTCGGCCGCGCTCGACTCGGCGATGAACGCAGCCGAGGAGCAAATGATCGCGGGCGGCCTTTCGTTCGAGGTGAAAATCTCTAACAGCAAGCCCGATTCCGGCAAGTTGTCGCTGGATGCTCTCACCCTCGCTGCCGGGACCAGTTCCGCGTCAGCCTGGTTCAAGCCGTCCGCCGAAGGGAAGGTGGTCCTGGCCCCCATCGAGCCGCCTGGATTCAGCGCGCCGGCGCAATACGCCACCGTCACCGCCGCCGTGGACAGACCCGGGTTAGCCGTCGTCACCGACATCTATCTCGGCAAGGACCTTCAGGAGAACGGTGTTCTCTGCCTGGGAGATCCGGCTCCTGAAGGAGGTCTGACGGTGACTTTGACGAGCAGTGATCCGAAAAAACTGGTGCTTTCGGATAAATCTGATAAGCTTGGGACCAAGACTCTCACCCTTACTATTCCTAAGGGTGAATTGGTCGGAAAGTACTACATGCAGTCGCTGGCGGACGAGGGCGAAGTGACTTACGAGGCGACGGCGCCCGGTTTTCGGAGCCGCACCGGAAAGATCATGCTTGCTCCCTCGGGCTTTATCGTCGCCTACGAACCGTATGGGCCGCCGGATGAGGCCGCCGTCATGCGTCAGGTCGGACACGAGGAAAAGCGTGAGTTCTTCGTTTCGCTGGCGGCCGCAAAAGAAAAGCCCGTCAATATGGTGGTTTATTCGGCGCGGCTCGATCCTGCTACCAGGCTCGCGGCCGATTTTACCGTGCAGTCGCTGCGTGCCGGCGTTGCCGCTACCGTCGTCCTCGGCAGTTCCGACCCGGCGGTGGGAACAGTCGAATCGCCGCTGCACATCGGGCCGGGAGCAGCGGCTACGCGAAGCCAGTTCATTCCGCTCAGCACCGGCATCACCCAGATAACGGTCAACACACCTGCGGGATTTACAACTCCCAGAAATGCCACGACGGTCCCGGCGAATGTGCTCCAGTAACTAGTACTATTCTTGAAGAAAGCGTGTGCTTGTGTGCACCTTTCAACGAACTGTTCGAAGTAATCTGATATATACTGAGCTTCGCAAAAACTAGCGGGATGCTGTCATTGAGTATCCCTGCCGCTGTCAAGGCTCGTTAAGGAGTTCCAAAATGTCGATCTCATCGTGGAAATTGAGCACAGCGCTTGTCCTTTTCTTGTCGGTCAGAGCGTTTGGCGGAGTCGTAACAATTAACTACGATTTGATGCCAATCTCGGGGGATACTTATCGGTACGTCTACACCGTCAGTAACAACGGCGGCTTAGGACCGGGTGTTCCCCTGACCCTATTCGATGTTCTTTTCGACCCGGCGCTGTACGATTTCA
>DASXAK010000092.1:0-27083 GCA_036406715.1 Bryobacteraceae bacterium
CAGTTTCTCGGTCACCACCCGCACGAACTGATCGGAACGGCTGACGACCCATTGGCGGAGGTCGGCAACGCCGTTCACTTTAGTGCCGTCCACGAGAACACCGCTGGCATCAATGAGGCTAGTGCCGTCGTGGGTGCGCCACGCGCCCACGGCATCGAAGTTTTCGAGCGCCAGTCCCATAGGCTCAAAGATCTTGTGGCACGAGGCGCAGACCGGGTTCGCGCGGTGTGCTTCGAGCGTCTCACGCATGGTCGGAATCTTGGTGTTGCCCGTCGGATCGACCGGCGGTTCTTTGGGTTTCGGCACGTTGGGCGGCGGATCGGGCGGGCTGACACCGACGAAAGTTTGCACGAACCACTTGCCGCGGATGACCGGCGAGGTATGGGCCGCGGAAGAAGTCAGGGTCATCAACGCGCCTTTGCCGAGCAGGCCGCGGCGCATGTCGAGATCGGGGGGAAGCGTCACACGCCGGAACTGCGGGCCGTAAACGTTCGGGATGCCGTAGTGCTTGGCCAACCGTTCATTGACAAAAGTATAGTTGGCGGTCAGCAAATCAAGAACGCTGTGATCCTCATGGGCAATGCTGCCGAAGAACAACTCGATCTCACGCTGGTACGCCGCGCGGAGGTTGTCGTCGAAGTCGGGAAACAGATTGACCACCGGCTCGCTACTCTTTAGCCCGCGCACGTTGAGCCATTGGCCCGTGAAGTTCGAGACGAGGGCTTCGGACCTCGGATCGGCGAGCATGCGCCGGACTTCTTTCTCGAGGACGGCGGGATCCTTGAGCTTTCCCTGCGCGGCCACGTCGAGCAACTCGTCGTCGGGCACGGTGCTCCACAAGAAGAAAGAGAGGCGGGAAGCCAGCGCCAGATCGCTAATTCGATAGGTCTTGCCGGCATGCAGCCCGGAAGTCTCCGGCTCCAGACGATACACAAACTCGGGGTCCGCGAGCACGCGCTGGACGACCGCTTCGATGCCGTCATCGAAGGTTCCGCCATCGCTCCGGCCCGACTGATAAAAATCCATAATCGCCGCGAGATCGGATGGACTGGCCGGACGCCGGAAGGCATGCTTCACGAGGTTAGAAGCGATCGTCCGCGCACAGGGCGCTTCCTCGCGGGCGGTCTCGGGCCGGCAGACAAAAATCCTTTTGCGGCTCGCCGTCTCGCCGGCACCCGCCGGGTTGTACGGTCCTTCAATCCAGACCTGGCCGACGTGGGGATAGAACAGAAATCCCGGAATCGAACCGGGCGTATTCATGGTCCGTTGGAACGGCCGGTTGAGCTCGCTGCCGGGCACGTCGTTGGTGGCAAGAAACGTCACACCCACCGAGTGCAGGCCGGCTTTCACGGGAATCCGCTGCGTGGCTTTGCCGTTACCGGTAGTATTGGCGATTTCCTTGTCCCAATCGAAGAGGCGGACGCGCTCGCCATCGACGGTCACCTCGAGTTGTTCACCCTTGATGCCGCCTAAAACGGCCTGGAAGTAACCGGTCACGCCCTTCACCTTGAAGGTATACTCGCCGTCGACCGGGAATTGATATTTGATCAGGATGCCGCCACGGGTTCCGAACGGCAGGCCTTCGATGTGATAGTTCTGGGCGGTATCGGCGGGCACTTCGAACACAGCTTGCGTGGGCGTAGAAACATCGCCGACGGCCAGCCGGCTGATCTTTCCCGCCGCCGAGAGATACGCTTCCATCAAGGCCGGAGACAGCGTCAGCGCTCCCGCGATGTTGTCGAAGCCATGGGTGGAATCGTCTGCGGGCAGGAATTTCGTGGCATCGACCTGCAGCCCGAGGACGTCGCGAACCGCATTGGTGTATTCCGTGCGATTGAGCCGGTGCAAGCCGGGCGCAGGCAGATAGGTTGCTGCGCTGCGATCGAGCTGATTCTCCATCCACGAGACCAGATCGTCCAGGGCCGCCCGATCGGGCCGCGGCATTCCGCTCGGCGGCATCATGCCGGCGCGCAGTTTCCGGACAACCCTTTCGCCGGTTTCGGCATGATCGGCGAGGTGAGCCAGGTCGAGCTGGTCCAACATCAAGCCGCCCGTCTTCAATCTGGCGTTATGGCAGGTGACGCAATACTTATTGATGAGGGCGCGTTGGGCTTCCTGGCCGCATAGGGCCGAGGCGCACGCCAGCGCCAATGCACCGATTACCAGAAACCTATTCATAGACTCCTTGACGGATCGCTTCGCACACATACTCCTGCAGCTCCCATGTGGGGGCCAGCGTGAACGTGCGCGTGAACGAGTATGGTTTGGTGAGTGCCTTGGAATCTTCGATGGTGAGATCCACGGTCAGATGTCCGAGATCGGGGCGCCGGTAGCGCTCGATCAGGTGCATGTCGCTGCTGTGCGGCTTGCCGGTCGAATCGAGCCACGTCTTGTCGTTGAACCCGACTGTGTCGACCACGAGCGTGTCGCCGTCCCATTTGCCAATGGACTGGCCGGTCCAACTCTCCGGCTCGACGTCCAGGTTGTGCGAGCGGCCATCGAGGAAGAAACGGCGGTAGCTGTGGGTATTGCCGTCCCACGCCAAGACAATCTGGTTCGGCCGCTGCACGATTTTATAAGGCAGCGGATTGATGCGGACGGCGCCATTGGGCAGACACAAGCGCTCGGGATCGTCCTTGCCCTTGTTCGCCTTGCGCTCGTCGTAAATCTTCTTGAACTCGGGTTGATAAGAAGGTTCGCTCGGCAGCAGGGTGCTTTTGGGAACCCAGACACCGGCAAAATCCACCTTGCCGTCTTCCGTCCGCGGAGTGGCTCCGGACGGAGGCGACGGAGCCTTTCGCGGCTTCGGCAGCGGGACGCCGTCTTTCAATATGCCGGCGGCCGCCGATCCTTCGAGTTTGTAGGCGGCGTTGAGATGATCGGGGTCCTGATTGTTCTCGTTACAGACGTATTCGGTCATTTCGAAATCGGGCTCGAGCGTCGTGGTTCGATGAAAGCTGAAGGGCTTGGTGAAGACGCCGGGGTCTTCGATCGTCACGTCCATTTCCATGTTGCCGTAATCGGTGCGGTGGAAGGTTTCGATGAGGTGCATCGCCTTGGTGTGCGGCGTGCCGGGAAAATCGAACCAGGACTTCTCGAAGAAACTCACAGTATCGACCACGAGAGTGTCACCTTCCCAGTGCGCCCGCGAGTCGCCATAGAAGGTGGGCTTCAGATCTTTGGGATGGCTGCTGCCGTCGACGAAGAACTGGCGATACATGTGGGTGTTGCCCTCGAAGAGCATGAGCACCAGCTTGGGAGTGGCGAAAAAGGCGGTGTGATACGGAGCGGCGCGGGGAGGGCCGCCGGGGAGGCAACGCGCCTCGTAATCTTCGGCGCCGTTCTTCGCCCGGCGCTCATCGACCACCTTCTTGGCCCAAGGCAGCATGTCAGGATTAGGCTGGCCGCTGCCGCCGAAGCCGTTCCAAATTCCGGTGATGTCCGGATGGCCGTCGGACAGGCGCGGCAGAGGTCCCGCGGGTCCCCGTCGTGGGGCGCGTGCACCGCGGGCTCGTGCCGGTGCGGGAGGAGCAGCGGCGTCTTGCGCTATGGCCGAACTCCCGGCCAAGGCCATCGCTGCCGCCAGCAGCGGCATCACTCTGTTAAGCATGGGCGAAACTCCTGGGGATTGGCGCGCTATTGATTCGGAGGCTGAGACTCGGGAGCCGCTGAGCCGCCAAACACGCGGCGGCCATCCGGCAGCAGGACCACGCGCGCGGCCGCGGTGTGGGATGCATCCTTGGCCCTGGATCCTTCGACGGTGACCTGGTCGCCCGGCTTGAGCGCTTCTTTTCTCCAGCCCTGCTTCAGCAAAACGGGGATGGCGCCGAGCTCAAAATTCCAGTTGCTCACGGTGCCGTCGGCTTCCTTGACCTCCACATAGAAGCGGGCGTGCGGATTCATCCATTCCATTTTTGTGACGACGCCGGTGACCTTAACGGGCTGATTGGTGTCGTATTCGGCCGCGAACGAATGGTGCGCCACCGCCGGCCCTGCCGAGACCAACAGCCCGAGAATGGCTGCCAGGGTAAGCGATTGATTCTTCATCGGATCCCTCCAATTTAAACACACGTCCCCGTCAGCGGCGATTGTGGGCAAATCATATCAATCGCGCCAACCCGTGTCAATCGCTAGGCGTGTTTGGCGCTTGACACGTTACCATCCGGCCGATAAACTCCTCACCACAGGGTCGTCTTTGTTCGGATTACAGGAGATCAACATGCATTTCAGAGTTGTGGTTGGTGGCATTTTGATCTGTGCCGCCGCTGTACTGGCACAGAGCGATCGTGGCACGATTACCGGTACAGTTTCGGACCCAGCGGGGGCCGTAGTCGCGAATGCCGCAGTCGAGGCCCGGAATACCGAGACCGGGGGGACTTATCCGGTGTCCGCTTCGGGTACCGGCAACTACACCATCGCGCAATTGCCTGCCGGCACCTACGAGGTCACGGTCACGGTTCCGGGATTCAAGAAGCTGATGCGCGGGGGCCTGGTGGTTCAGGCGGCGCAGGCCATTCGCGTGGATGTCACCCTGGAGGTCGGCAACACAACGGAATCGGTGACGGTGGAAGCCGCCGCACCCCTGCTGAAGACCGAAAGTGGCGAATTGAGCAACACCATCGCGACACAGACGATGGACACTTTGCCGCTCTTGTCCATAGGGTCGAACTCCTCGGGAATTCGCAACCCGTTCAATATCGTCGCCCTGCTGCCGGGCGCGTATTACCAGCCGGCGGCTCCGTTCACCGGGCCGGTTGTGCGCATCAACGGCAGCCCGGCGGGATCGGAGAAGGTGCTGATCGACGGCATGGATGCGACGAATATTCTGGGCCAGGGCGCCAACCAGCAGAACCAGCCGGGCATGGACTCGATCCAGGAATGGACGGTGCAGACGAGCAACTACTCGGCCGAATTCGGACAGGCCGGCAGCTCCGTCATGAACGTGACGATGAAGTCAGGGACTAATCAGTATCACGGCACTCTGTACAACTATTTGCAGAACGAGGCGCTCAACGCCGGCCAGCCGTTCACCAACGATGGAAATGGGCACCTGGTCCGGCCCACTCTGCGGCAGGACGATTACGGCTTCACCGTGGGAGGACCGGTCCGGATTCCGAAAGTCTACAACGGCCGTGACAAAACGTTCTTCTTTTTTAGCTGGGAGCAATTCCTGCGCAGCCAGAACTTCCTGCCGGGTGCGTTTTCAATTCCGACGCCAGCCTACCGAAACGGGGATTTCAGCGCAGCGATCACGGGCGCGGGGAACCGGAATCTCGGAGTCGATGCGGCGGGCCGGACCATGCTGGCGAACATGATTTATGACCCGAATACGCGGCACGTCGTGAACGGACAGATCGTCACCGATCCTTTTACGAACAACGCGATTCCGCAGGCGCGCTTTGATCCCGTCGCGGTCAAAGTTCAAAACATGCTGCCGCTGCCGTTCTGTGTAGCGGGGCCGCCGTGCAACGCTACCGGCGTCGTCAACAACTTTCAGAACACGCAGCCGGTCGACCGGGACACCGAGGCGCCGTCGGTGAAAGTCGACCAGTTGCTAGGAACGAAAAACAAACTTTCCTTCTTCTTCAGCCGCACCATGACGTACACGGCGAACGGCTATGGACAAGACGGACTGCCTCAACCCGTTTCCTACACCTTCGGCGGCGGCATCTATTCGCATCGCGAGCGCCTGAATTATGACCGCACGCTCACGCCCACGCTTCTGCTGCACCTGGGGACGGGCTACGATCGGGATTACCTCGGGCGCCCCATCATTACAGACGACTACGATGCGTGCGGGGGACTGGGGCTGTGCAGCCCGGCGTTTCAGCGCCCGGCCTCGATTCCCACCTTCAACGGACTTTCCGACACGACGGGAGGAGGATTTGGCACCCTCCCTGCGGAGCCGCAGATCGGGACTCTGTCTCGCGTCGATAACGTTTACAGCATTGTCGACAATATCGCGAGCTTGACCTGGGTGAAGGGGAATCACACTCTGAAATTCGGCGGTAACGGGGAATTCCAGGGCAGTTATACGATCAGTCTCCAGTATCAACAAGGCCTTTTCGGTTTCAGCCCGGCCCAGACCGCGATGCCGTACCTGGTGAATAATAGCGGCAACAGCAGCACCGCGAACATCGGGCCGAATCATATCGGCTTGTCATACGCGAGCTTCCTGCTGGGCGCGGTTGATACGGCCCAGGTTAATCCGGCTTCGCGTGTGCGTTTTGGAAAGCAACAATGGGGATTTTACGCGCAAGACAGTTGGAAGGTCACGCGCAAACTGACGCTGGATTACGGGCTGCGGTACGACTATTCGGGTTATTACAAAGAGCAGTACGGCCGCTCTCCAGACTTTGCGCCGAATGTGCCGAACCCTGCCGCGGGAGGCGCCCTGGGAGCCGTGGTCTACCAAGCCACCTGTCATTGTGATTTCGCGCATAACTACCCGTGGGGCTTCGGACCGCGCCTCGGTTTTGCGTATCAGTTGACGACGAAGACAGTGTTGCGCGGCGGCTTCGGGATCGAATACACTCCGACCGGCGTCGCCCAGACATTCGGCTCGGCCAGCGGAAATGCTCAGGCGCAAAACCAATTCGGTCCTGCGGCGACGCCGGGCGCCGCGCTGATGACGCTGGGACAAGGCGTGACGGTGAACGGCGCGCCACTGACGGCGTCGCAGGTTGCGTGGCCGAACTACAGTACAGGGTTCTATCCGATTGCTGGAGTGCTGCCGGGTACTGGCCCGCAGTATTACGATCAGAACGCCGGACGGCCGGCGCGGCAGTATCAATACAGCTTCAGCATCCAGCGCGAAATTTTCCCCAATCTCGTGGTGCAGGCTTCCTACATCGGGAACCGCGGCGTCTGGTGGCCTAGTTATCTCACGCCCACTGGAGCCCCGTACCGGCTCATCACCTACAACTACCTGACGAATGACATCCTTCAGCAAAACGGCCTCAGCCTGAATAACCCAGCCGATCTGGCGACACTGCTTGCGCCCCTTGGTAGTGCGGCGGCGGGACGTTTCCAGAACAAGGTTCCGTTTGCGGGATTCCCGCTGACCGCCTCGGTCGCGCAATCGCTGCGACCGTATCCGCAGTTCAATACCAATTGCGTCGGAGCGACGACGAGCGGTCCGTGTCCGGTCGGCGCGCCGCTGGGCGATAGCTGGTACAACTCGCTGCAATTGACGGCCAACAAGCGGTTTTCGCACGGCTTGCAGTTCGACTTCGGATTCACATGGTCGAGGTCGCTGGACACATTCGCCGGCACTCCGGACGTGCAGAACCGGGGGCTGGCCAAATCGATCTCAGCGCTTGATCAGCCGTTCGTGACTCGCATCGGTGTCACCTACTCGACCCCGAAATGGGGGGCGAACAAGATCGTGTCGACCGTGGTGCGTGATTGGATGATCAATGTGTTCGCCTATTACGGTAGCGGCATCCCGTTGATTGCTCCGGCGGCGAATACGACCGGGTATGCGAGCAATCTGACGCAGGCCACCATGAACCAACTCACCTTCCAGACGGCTCAAAACCAGGTTCGGGTACCCGGGGTATCTCCGTTCCTTAAGGATCTCAACTGCCATTGCTTCGACCCCAACACAACGGTTGTGTTGAACCCGGCCGCATGGACCAACCCCGCGCCCGGCCAGTTCGGCGGCGCTACCTACTACTCGGATTTCCGCGGCGAGCGCCGGCCGGTGGAGAACCTGGGCTTTGGGCGGCAGTTCCACATCAAGGAGAGAATGAGCTTCAGCATACGGGCCGAGTTGAACAACGTTTTCAATCGGACCTATATCAACAATCCGTCGACCACCGGTGTCGGCGTCAGTCCGCAGACGAATCCCACATGCAAACTGCCCAGCGGAGGCAATGGCGCCTGCGCACCGGGATTGCAGCTAGCCTCCGGGTTCGGTGTGGTCAACACCTCGACGCTGTACTCACAGCCGCGGACAGGGCAACTCGTCGCGCGGTTCGAGTTCTAATATGAAACCACGAGTCGTGTATCTGCTGGTGGCCGGAATCGTCCTGATTCCCGCCGCCGCTGCACAGTCCGGCTCCATTCCGCGCACGCCCGATGGCAAACCCAATCTTCGGGGTGTGTGGGACCATCCCTACGTTCCCGATATGACTAAAGACGGGAAGGACCAGAAGGGCGCCGGTGAGCTCCCTTATAGTACGTGGGGCGCGGATAACTTCAAACATTACGACGTCGCCAAATTCGATTACACAGGCCACTGTCTGCCGTTCGGCCTAATGCGCTCGATCAACGTCGGCGGGTATCCGATCCAGATCATGCAGGACGAGCAGTACATCGCGCTGTTGTTCGAGCAGAACACCTGGTTCCACGTGATCTACATGAATCGCGATCATCCGAAGGATCTGGACGCGACCTGGTTCGGCAATTCCGTGGGACACTGGGACGGCGATACGCTCGTGGTGGACACGATTGGTTTCAACGGGAGGACGCGGCTCGACACGCTCGGCCATCCGCATTCCGACCAGCTTCACCTCATCGAACGCTACACGCTGACCGACGCGCAGCACATCGCGTACGAGATGACGATCGACGATCCGAAGACGTACACCAAACCGTGGAAGAACACGCGCGTGTTCACGCGCATGAAGCCGGGCGAGGAACTGATCGAATACTCGTGCGAGGAGAACAACCGGGACTTCACGGAAGGGCATATCAAGTAATCTGCCGCGGACCGCATGCACGCCGCCGACAAGACCGGCGCTGCTGATACAGTAAAGCGATGAAAGTCTGGGAAGTGCAGGCGGGCGCGACGAGCCTGGATGGGTTGAAACGCGGCGAGCGGCCGGACCCGCAGCCCGGGCCGCGCGAGGTTCTCATCCGCGTCCGCGCGGCGTCGCTGAACTATAGGGATCACATGATCGTCACCGGCCGCTATTTCACGCCGGTGAGCCGGCCGACGATTCCGTTGTCCGATGGCGCTGGGGAAGTGGCAGCGGTCGGACCGGGCGTCACACGTTTTCAGAAGGGCGACCGAGTGGCGGGCGCCTTCTTTCAAGTCTGGTTCGATGGCCCGCCTTCACGGCGGCATCCCGCGCTCGGCATCCCGTTGGATGGGGGCTTAGCGGAGTATATGTGCCTTCACGAAGACGGCGTGGTGGCGATACCGCCCAGTCTTTCGTTTGAGGAAGCCTCTACGCTGCCCTGTGCCGGCGTTACTGCGTGGAACGCGCTCATGGTTACCGGCAGACCATTGAAGGCCGGTGATACCGTGCTGTGCCTCGGAACCGGCGGTGTGTCCATTCTTGGAATGCAGATCGCCGCGGCCGCCGGCGCGCGAGTAATTGTCACTTCTTCCAGCGAAGAGAAGCTTCGCAAGGCGCTCAGCCTCGGCGCCTCCGACGGAATTGATTACAAGGCGAATCCGGAGTGGCAGAAGGAAGTGGCGCGCCTGACCAACGGCCGGGGCGTGGATCACGTCATCGAAATCGGCGGCGCGGGCACGCTCGACCGCTCTTTTGAGGCGGTGGGGTTCGGCGGCAAGATCGCGCTGATCGGATTCCTTGCCGGCACGGCGGCCAATCTCAACCCGGTGGGTCTCATGCTGAAGGGCGGGAGTCTGCACGGTATCGGCGTGGGCAGTACCGCGATGTTTGAAGAGTTGAACCGCGCGATCGAGATCAATCGCATCAAGCCGGTAGTGGATCAGGTATTCGCTTTCGAGAAAGCCCCGGACGCTTTCCGATGCCTGGCATCGGGGGATTTCGTCGGGAAGATTGTGATTGCGGTCTAAGACTACCGCTGGACTGCCGGCGCGGCTTCTCCGGCGAGATCTTCGAATGAAGCGGGCGGGTTGTAGTACAAGATGCGCTGGCAACTCTCGCAGGACATGATTGTGTCACCGCGCTTGAGCTCCTGGGCGAACTGCGGCCGCAGCGACATTTGGCACGCGCTGCAACGGCCGTTCACAGCTTCCGCTACCGCAATGCCGCGCCGGCCCTTGCGGACCCGCTCGTACAATTGGTACGTGGAGGCCGTCACTTCGGCCACAATCTTCGTGCGCTCCTGATGAAGCTCGTCGGCGGCTTTTTGATCGACAGCCGTACGCTCGCGCGCCTGCTGCTTCTCGGCTTCCACCTCAGTTCGTTCGGCCTTCAATGCCCCTTCAGCCGCCTTGACGTTCTTATCCAGCGGTTCGGATTCGCCCATTAATTCCAGGATGCGATCTTCGAGCTTGCGAATCTCTTTTTCGCAAAACTCGATCTCGTGCTGGAAAGCGCGGTATTGCTCATTGGTCTTGGCCTGCAGCATCTGGTCTTTGAGCTTGGAGATCTTCTGCTCCTGGACCTGGATGTCTCCTTCGCACTTCTTCCGCTCTTTCTGGTTAGCGGCGAGAGCGGCCTTGTCAGCTTCGAGTTTGCGCTCGTGCGATACGAGTTTCTTTTCGATTTCGGCGATGTGTTTGGGTAATGCGGAGATTTCCCGTGTGAGTTCCGCCAGCCGGTTGTCAATTTCTTGAAGGCGGATAACCAACTTCAAGTCAGAATGCATTGCTTACTTGAAGTTTAGCACGCCTCTCGGACACTGTTCGAATCCCAACACCCGGCCTCGCCCAAACAGGCCAGACCAGCGAGCCTGGCCTGTTTGAGCGTACGCGGGACGATCGCTATTTGGAAACGCCAAGCCGGCTCAACGTAGCTTGATCAAGCCGCCCGGTTACATTTAGATTTCCGTTCTTTTGGTATTCCCGAATGGCCGCTTGGGTTTCAGGTCCCAGCCGCCCGTCGAAGTTTCCTTTGTAGAAACCTTTGTCATGCAGCCGTCGTTGGGCGGCTGTAATGGCCTGGCCGGACGGGGCTACGGCTACGCCACGCTGGTCGCGTACCGCATAGCGGTCCGCTTCGCGGACACTACGGTCGGCATCACCCGCCCGGCGATCATCCGCGTCGCGCCTGCTCAAGTGGAGATCTTTTCGTGTCTCGCGATCAAGCTGGCCGTTAACCGCAAGGTTCTTGTCACGTTGATAGCGCCGAATCGCGGAGCGCGTCTGCGGGCCGTCCACACCGTCCACGTCCCCTTTGTAGTAGCCTTCGTTCTTCAGTTTGTGCTGGGCATCTCGGAGGGTACTTTGAGAGTGGCCATGGGCTTGCGCCAGCGTTGCAAAACCGCCTAGGCCTCCAGAAATCACCGCGGCCAGCGCGACAGTTTTACAGTATTTTTGAATCCCAATCATTTGATTTCACCTCCTTGGTGCTTTTCTATCTGTATGGAGGTGCAATCAGGCTGCCAAGGGAAGGTTTGTGTTCGAATGGGCAGGCCGGAGGCCTGCGCTACGCTACTGGGCGGCCATGGCGTTGGTGACGACTGGAATGCCACGGTCGTTCATCAGCCGCGTGAGCAAAGCCACGGTTTCGGCGTGGTAAATTGCAGACGCCATTCCGATCGGCACACCTTCGGCCCAGTTGAGAGGCGTCATTTTCACGCTTCGCGCGCCAAAGCCGTAATCCTCGCCGTTGTCTTTGGCGTCGAGCTTCGCGCCGCGGTCGACCAGTAATTCCACCACCTGGTTCGCTCCTTTGTAAGCCGCGCCGTGCAGCGCCGTCATGCCGTGGTCATTCACCGTGTTGACATCGGCGCCGAGATCGAGCAGGAGCTTCACCACTTCGAGGGTTTGCCCTGGCGAGTACTCGCGTATCATTCCCTCGGCCCAGCCTACTCCGGAAGCCACCATTAGGGTTGTGGTGTGGTCAAACGTGGAAATTTTCGGATCCGCGCCGTGGTCGAGCAGCAGCCGCACCAGCGGCAGGTCACCGCACAACGCGGCGCGCAGCAGAGGTGTCGCTCCGGCTTCTTTGAGCCAAAGCGCCGACATCCCCTGATGCACTTCGGTGTCTTTCTGGATACGGACATTCGGATTTGCGGCGTGATCGAGCAACTCGCGGATGAATTCCAAAGCGCCGTCACCGGGCGGCGCGGGCACGGCGGTCACCTCCTGGTCGCGATTCTTCACGGCGAGGTAGAGCGGAGTCCAACCCTTTGCATTGGCCGCATTGACATCGGCGCCGTGAGTCACCAGATAATCGGCCACCGTATAAAACCCGTTCTGTACCGCGACCAGCAGGGGGCTGCTGCCGTCAACCGAAGGCTGGTTCACGTGGGCGCCGGCGGAGACGAGAGCGCGGACGCACTCGAGCGCACCTTCGCGGGCGGCAAACAACAAAGCCGTCAAACCGCCGGTGGTGGCGGCCTTTGGCGCGGCACGTCCGGTGGCGCCGAACACGACTGTGCTGTTGATGAAGCCTAAGCCGCGGCGCCCGATGGGCGTTAAGACTTTCGATTGGGCGTTGACGTCGGCGCCATGCTCCACCAGAAGCCGCAGCACGTCCGCATGCCCTTGCTCGGCCGCCCACATCAGCGCCGTCGTACCACGCAGAGTCTCCGCAGGACTGACTTGGGCACCGTGGTCGAGCAGCACGCGCACTGCTTCTACCCTGCCGCTGCGTGCGGCCATCATAAGAGGCGTTTCGCCATGCGAGAGGAACGGCGCGCTCGGATCGGCTCCGGCGCGGAGCAGCAGTTCAATCATCGCCGCGCTTCCGTTCTCACTGGCCAGAAACAAAGGAGTCGCGCCATCGCGATTCGCCGCCCGGGCGTCTGCGCCGGCGGCGACAAGCAGTTGCGCCATCTCGATGTCATTCCATCGCGCGGCCCAGTGCAGTGCCGTCGCGCCATCAGGCTGCGACGTGTTGACGTCCGTTTTCTCTGCAATGAGGGTGCGCACGGCATCGCGGTCGCGGTGCATCGCAGCGCCGGCGACGTCCGTCGACGCGCTCACCGCACCCGCCAATACCAGCGCGGCGCTACAGCGTAATAGGCTTCGTGCTATCACCGATACTTTCCTTGTCGATGCCACAGAGGTGCAACGCCGTCAGCAGCAGATTTGCGCTCGATCCCGGCGCTTTGATGTGCCGCCCGCCTCGGTGCTGCCCCATGGCTCCGCCCGCGAGGAGGTGGCCGACATTCCGGTGGCTGTGCAGATTGGAATCGCCCATGTTGCTCGCCCACAAAATCAACGTGTGGTCGAGCAGCGTGCCGTCGCCATCGGGTGTGGACTTGAGCTTATTTAGAAAATACGGGAGCGACCCGACGTGGTACCGGTTGATTTTGGCCCAGTCCTCGAGCCGCTTGGGCGCGCCGCCGTGATGCGACGCCGCGTGGTTCGCTGTCGGAGTGCCGGATTCGGGATAACTGCGCATGCTGACGTCATGCGCCACCATCAGGGTGGATACGCGCGTGGTATCCGTGCGGAACGCCAGGACCTGCAGATCCCACATCAGGTTGATATGCTCGGTGAACGATTCGGGAATGCCGAACGGGACCTGAGTATCCACGGACGCCGCCGAAGATTTCGCCACGTTCTGTAAACGACGCTCGATCTCGCGAACGTCCTCGAGATAATCGTTGAGGCGCGCGCGATCGGTGTTCGGCAGCGTGCGATTGAGGCGCGCGACTTCATCCGTTATCGCGTCCAGCATGCTGGCCTGCGCCTGCTTGCGCGCCGCCCGCTCGCGGGGATTGCTGCCGTCGCCAAACAACCGCTCAAATACCACCTGGGGATTCGCTTCATGCGGCAGCGGCTTGTTGGGCGCGGCCCAGGAAACCGAATTCACATACGCGCAACTGTATCCCCACGGGCACGTCGCCAGCGCGCTCTGGTCTTCGATTCCCAGTTGAATGGATGGCAGCGGAGTATCCTGCCCGTACTTCTGCGCGATCATCTGATCGATCGTCGTGCCCAGGTAAATGTCTTCGCTGACGGTCTTCTTCGGCGGCATGCCGCTGAAGACGGCGGCGCTGCGCGAGTGATCACCGCCGGTTTCGCCCGCCGCCGGCATCGAAGCCGTGGCATCCAGGCCGCTGAATACGGTGATCTGGCTCTTCCATGCGTCCAGCGGTTTCAAAACAAACGGGAGCTCACCGAGCGAGCCTTCGGCGTCGATCCGCCAGAATTCGGGCGCCCAGCCGTGCGCATTAAAGATGCCAACGAACCGAGGCGCTTTGGGAAGCACCGCGGCACGCGCCAGGGGAGTGAACGCAGGCACCATGGAATCGAGTAGCGGCAGTGCCAGCGAAACACCGGCGCCCCGGAGCAGCGTGCGCCGCGAGATGTGTGTTTTGCGGATGAACATATTATTGACGAGCGACCTGAACGCCCGCCTCCGACTTGCGATTCATTTGAAACGGCTCGCTGTTGACGATGCCCAAGACCAGCGACGAAAAACGGTAGTTGCTGCCCGCGGCCGCGTGAACGATCAATCGAACCACCGGCATTTCCGGGTAATCCACGCCGCGGCCGAGCGCATACGTCAGAAGCTTTTCGGTAAATGTGCGAACGAACTGCGGCGAGTAGCGCAGCAACTGCTGCCGCAGTTCGACTACGCCATTGATCCGGGTCCCGTCGGTGAGCTGGGCGGATGCGTCCACCTTCTGGCCGAACTGAGTAGTTCGCCAGCTCCCAATGCCATCGAAGTTCTCGAGCGAGAAACCGATCGGATCGAACATGCGGTGACAACTGGCGCAAGCCGGGTTGGCGCGGTGCTGCTCCATACGCTGGCGCATGGTCTGGTCCGCGCCGGCGGATGCGCTACCGTCGGCGGATTTGAGCGGAGGCACGTTGGGCGGAGGATCCGGCGGCACCGTGCCGAGGATGTTCATGAGCACCCACTTGCCGCGCTGAACCGGCGACGTCCGATCGGAGACCGAAGTCGCCAGCAAAATGCTGCCCTTTCCGAGTAACCCGCGGCGCACGTCCAGGCCGCCTTCCAGTTTCACCCGCCGGAACTGGCTGCCGTAGACGTTCGGGATACCGTAATGAGCGGCGAGGCGTTCGTTCACAAAGGTGTAGTCCGCGTCGAGCAGGTCGAGGACGCTGCGATCCTCGCGCACGATGCTTTCGACAAACATTTCTGTTTCGGTGCGAAACGCCTGGCGAAGGTTGTCGTCGAAATCGGGGTAAATGATTCCTTCCGGAGTGGAGGACTGGAGAGTCCGCAACTGCAACCATTGCCCGGCGAAGTTCTTGACGAAATCGTGCGCCCGCGGATCAGCCAGCATGCGCCGTACTTGCCTCTCAAGCACCGGCGGATCGCTCAGCTTGCCCTGTTCGGCAACCTGCATCAGGGCTTCGTCGGGGCTGCTGCTCCAGAGGAAGAATGAGAGCCGCGAGGCCAGTTCGCGACCGCTGATGCGATACGGCTGGCCAGGCGGAACGCCGGCCGGGCCGTCTTCGGACCGAAAGACGAATTCGGGATGCGCCAGGATGAACTGCAGGCCGCGCTCGATGCCATCCTCAAAATCGCCGCTCTTACGGCCGGTTTGAAAGAAGCCAAGCAGCTTGTCGGTATCCTCGGGAGTGAGCGGCCGGCGATAGGCCTGCTTCGCGAGCGGGGTCAAAACCCGGCGCGCGCACGGCAACTCATCCGATGCGCTCGACGGGCGGCACACGAGAATCTTCTTGCGGCTGGGCGTTTCCTCGGGACGGCTGCCGTTGATCGGCCCTGAAATCGTAAGCGAGCTGACTTGCGGCGTGAAGGTGAAGCCGTCGATCAGGTTGTCGTCGAGGATGCTGCGGCGATAATGACGGTTCAGATCGGCGTTCGGAACGTAGGTGGTCGCGAGAAACGCCAGTCCCACGACGCGCTCGCCGGCTTTCACGCTGACACGCGCTTCGTTGCGATCGTGGAGCGAAGTGAGCGGCACGTCGGCGCGCATCTTGAAAAGCTTCACACGCGCACCGTCGATGGTGAGTTCGAGTTGCTCGTCGTCGCTATCTCCGCCATACAGACCGCCGACGGTCGTGCGCACGGGTTCCCACGAAATCACATAATCGCCATCAGCCGGGAAATAGTGATGCACCAGCATTCCGCCGCGCGTGCCGAACGGCAGGCCTTCCAGGTGCTGCTCTTGCGAGTAGTCCTCGCGAACGTGATAGATTTTGCGCGCAGGCGCAGTTTCATGGCCGAGAGCGAGGCGGCTGATTTTAGCAGCCGCCGAGAGGTAGCCTTCCACCAGCGCAGGCGAAACACCGAGCCCGCTTGCGACATTGTCGAACCCGTAGCTGGAATCGTCGGACGGCAGAAACGCAGCGGGGTCGATATCCAGCGCCAGCAGGTCGCGGACCGCGTTGGCGTATTCGGCGCGGTTGACCCGGTGGATGCCAGGGACGGCCAGATGCGGCCGCGCGGCCGCGGCGCGGTCCAGCTCATTCTCGAGCGCCACCGTCAAGCTCTCGTAGGCGGCGGCACCGGGGCGCGGCATTCCCTGCGGAGGCATCATGCCCGCGCGCAACTTGCGCACCACCTCCTCCCCGATCTCCGGGGTTTCGCCGATTCGTCCGAGATCGAGTTGGTCGAGCGCCAGGCCGCCGGTTTTCAGTTTCTGGTTATGGCAGGTGACGCAGTATCGATCGATGACGGCGCGCTGGGAGGAGAGCGACGGCGGTGCGGCGGCCACCTGGCCAAACCCGACGACGGCCGATAAGCACATGATTCCACTGGAGGTTAGGATGAGGTTGCGCATCAGGCCGGCGGTTCAAAATTTATCAGAGGGGCGTCGCGGAGTCAAGTGCCGCTAGATGCCGGCGTACCACGAATACCCCAGTTCCGGCGAGATCGATCCCAACCCGCTGCCCACGTTTTTCACGGTGTCAGTCACCAGAATGCGGGAGAGATATTTGACGCTCTTGTATCCAAGCTGCCGGGGCACTCGCAGTCGCAGGGGAGCGCCGTGCGGCGCGGGAAGCTCCTGTCCGTTCATGCGGTACGCGAGCAGGGTTTGCGGGTGCCAGGCGTCGGCCATGTCGAGGCTGTCCCAGACCTCGTCGAACGGAAAGAAGACCACGAATTTTGCCTGCGCTTGGATGCCCACCAGGTTCAATACGGACGACAGCGGCACACCGGTGTATTCGACGATCACCGACCAGCCTTCTTCGCAGGCCTGCTGCGTGATTTGCGTGCGGAACGGCAACTGTCTCAAATCCTCCAGGGAGAAGGCGGTGGGACGCGCCACCAACCCCTCCACCATCAGGCGCCACTTGCGGAAGCCGTCCGCGAGGAGGCGCCGGTACGGCTCGGTGCCCGGAGGCTGTCCATTGACGGGAATCACTTTGGAAATCTGACTCCGGTCGAATTCGCGCGCAAGCGAATGGTGAGACGTCAACAGCCGCTGCGCGGCATAGGTGAGAGTCTCGCCCGCGCCGTAGAGTCCACCGTGATCGGGAGGGACGAGGCCATATTGCTCGGCGAGTTTCGCCGCGGCCGCCAGCCCGGAAGCGCCGGCCAAGCCGGCAAACACCAGCTTGCGACGCGAGATCTTTCCGCTCATGAGGGCTCCTTGATGCCGATGGTCATCGACCGCATCAGGCCTGTGAATCCGTTCCAGCAAACCATCGCGATGTGGCCGGCGAGGAAGAGAACGAGAGAACTCGCCGCGAAGAAGTGGAGGGTGCGCGCCGATTGGGTGCCGCCGAACACGTTCACGAGCGCAGGCAACACTGATGTGATCGCCGGAGACATGGCAAGTCCGGTCGCGACCACCAGCGGGAACAGCAAGAAGACGACCGCCAGATAGGTGGCGCGCTGGAGCGCATTGTAGGAGCGTTGCCGCAGCAGGTCGTTCCGAAAATGCCGCGTGGCGAGGCCCGAAAGTATGTAGACGGCGCCATTCAGAACGGCGAGCCATGCGGAGAGAAAATGCAGGGAACGGCCCCAGCCGGACTGCCCCGTCAACACGAATGGCAGCGGCAAATCGAGGAGGGAAGGCATCCCCACTGCGCCGGTTTCACCCCAGTAGAGGCGTGGATGGGCCAGTAGAATGGCGATGCCGCTCACCAGCAGTCCGACAAAACTGAGGGTGTGGACCCAGTGCGTGATCCGCACAACGGCAGAATGGCGCGGCAGGAGTGGCCTGGCGAGCGCCGGGATCGCTAAGGCCGGGATGTACGCCGGTTCCGCCATCTGCTATATCTTAAGCCTTTAGTTCGGAAAAGGAGCCTTATGATGCGAATCTGCATGGGGGCGGCGGCGTGCGTCGGGCTTTGCGCCGCGCAGTGGGTTGCCTACCCCACGCCGGGTATCCCTCGGAAGGCTGATGGCAAAACGAATCTCGCGGCTGCCACTCCTAAGACCGCCGACGGCAAACCGGATCTTTCCGGCTTGTGGCAGCGGATGCGCAACAACGCCCCGCGCCGGCCGGGTCTGGAGATGGGTCCGAATCTCGAGGACTTCATGCGGCCCGGCGAAAAGATTCCGCCACTGCTTCCCGCCGCCGAAGCGCTCTACAAACAGCGGTTGGCGAATTTCATGGCCGACCGGCCGTCATCGCGGTGCCTGCCGCACGGCATTCCCGACCAGATGCTCATCGGGGTGCCGCTCAAGATTGTGCAGAACCCGGGCGTGACATTCATTCTGTACGAGGAATTCGCGCGCTTCCGCCAGATCTTCACCGATGGCCGTCCACTGCCTGAGGTGACGCAACCGGCGTGGCTGGGTTATTCAGTCGGGCACTGGGACGGCGAGTGGTTCGCGGTCGATACGCGCGGCTTCAACGACAAGAGCTGGCTGGATGACAGCGGCCGCCCGCATACTGAGGCCTTGCACACGATTGAGAAATTCCGCCGTCCGGACTTTGGCCATCTCGACATCGAAATCACGATAGACGATCCTCAGGCTTACACCAAGGTCTGGTCGTTTCCTTTGCATTTTGAATTTCTTGCGGACACGGAGCTTATTGAAGACGTGTGCGACAACGAGCGGGACTCCGTTCACGCCCGGGGGAAATAGGCATGTACAAACACGCAACTCCGGAGCATAATGGCTCTCCGGAGGGCAAGCGCCATGCGTAAAGCGGTCGTTCTTCTCTTGGCCGGGATGGTCCTGTTGTGCGGACAGGCGCCTCAGATGTCCGCCGAGCGCCGTCAAGCGATCATGGACTATCCGCTCAATCTGCAACGCGCCAATCAACTCATCACAGTGATGAAAGCCATGACCCAGTACGTGGTCGGGTTGCCCGATTTCCAGGAGCGGATGCGGAAGTCGCTGACGATGACTCCCGCGGAGCAGCTTGCGGCAATCGAGAAAGATCCCAAAGCAGCAGCGATCCTCAAACAGAATGACCTGACGGCGCGCGATTGTGTAATCGGCGTGCCCGCGCTACGCATGGCATTGCTGGCCGCCCAGGGAGTGACCGGACCTAATACTATTGCCTCTCCCGCTAATATCGCGTTCGCCAAAGCGAACATGGCGGAACTGAAGCCGAAGATGGACGCTGCCGACGGGGCTACCGCCCGAAAGTAGCCTGGGGAGTTGAGGTTAAGTGTATTTCGGAAGCAGACGGCCGGCGTTGCCGCGCTCGATGGCTCTAAGCTCGTCCGGGCCGAGACCACTGGTTTCGAGGCCTTGCCGGTGCTTGGCCGCGTCGCCGCCGAACGGGTAATCGGTGCCGAAGACGATTTGCGATGTTCCAGCTATCGTCTTCACCGCTTGCAGCTGAACTACGTTGCTCGACATCGCGGTGTCGTAATAGAAGCGCCTCAGGTGGAACAGGCGGGAGTTGGGTTCTGCGGGGCGGCTGAGGGCGGCATTCAGGGTGTCCGCGCCGCCGATGCCGAGCCGCCCGATGATCGCGGGCAGCGTGCCGCCGCCGTGTGAAAAGATGAAGCGCAGCTCGGGATACCGCGTGGCTGCGTCGGTGACCAGCAGGCTGAGAATGGTGCGCGCGGTGTCGGTAGGAAATTCCAGTGTGGTGGGATTCACGTTGGGCCAGAGATCCTGGCAACACGGAGCATCGATCGGATGCGTGTACACCACGGCCTTGCGGCGATTCAACTCATCCAGTACCGGCTGGAACATTGCGTCGCCGAGCCAGTGATTGCCGTAGCTCGTCAGGATTCCGACGCCGTCGGCCTTAAGCGTGCCGAACGCGTATTCGATTTCGCGGAGGCTCTCGTCGATCAACGGCAGAGGCAGCAGAGCGAACAGGCCGAAGCGGCCTTTGTAATCGGACGCCATTTTCGCGCCATATTCGTTCATTTCACGCGCAAGCGAACGGGCCTCGTCTCGGTCGCCGAAATACACGCCCGGTGAGGTCACAGAAATCATGGCAGTGGCGACGCCCTGCTTATCCATCAGTTCGATGTCCCGCGCGGGGGAATAATTCTGCCAGAGCCCAAGCGGAAAATAGCTCGTGAACCCAGGGGTCTTGTGCCCTTGCTTGGCAGTGAGCGCCTTGAGAAACGAGGGCGAAATGAAGTGATGGTGGCAGTCGATGATACCGGGGGCGGCGGATTGCGCACGCAGCCATGTGCGAGTACCTACAACCGCAGCGCCGGCCAGCAGATGCCGTCGTGAAACGAGCCGGGAAGTCACAGGCATCGAGGATATCATAGGGAGTTGATGTCGAAGGCGATTGTCACGGCGTCCCCCGCGGACTGGGAACTCGGACCGGAGGTTGTCCCGATCATTCCCAGTTGGGTTCTGAGCGGCGCTCCCGAAACACACGTCAAGAGCGTGTTGAGGAGCCATGACTCGACATGCGATCTCGCGATTTGGGAATGCAACGCCGGCAGCTTTAACTGGCATTACAGCCAGGACGAGACCGTGGTGATTATCTCGGGCGAAGTTTTCGTTACCAACGAGACCGGCGAAGAGCGGCGGTTGGGGCCGGGCGATCTTGCATTCTTTCCGGCTGGAAGCTCCAGCCGCTGGCGCGTCCCGGTGCATGTCCGGAAGATCGCGGTTCTCCGTGAAACTCTGTGGCGGCCGCTTGGGCTGGGATTGCGGGCGTGGAAGAAGCTCCTGCGGATTGCAGGCCTGAGGAGGCAATCGCCGTTCTGATCCGAACAGGCTCGATTGACAGCCACTCTCGGAATGGTAGAATGATAGGGCACTCACGGAATCTATAATCCCTTTAGTTGCAGGCACATGCGATGTTTGCATCACCGCGGCGGGGAAGTGAATCCAAATAAGGTGTCGATAGCTCAAGTGCTGCCTGTTCCCAATCCTCGAAGTCCCGATGCCGAGCCTCTGCTTGGAACAGTAGGCAACACGCCGCTGTTGCGCCTTGACAAGATTTCGAGTGCATATCCCGACATCGAGATCATGGGAAAGGCGGAGTTCTTCAACCCGGGTGGCTCGGTGAAAGACCGGCCGGCGCTCAACATGATCCTCGATGGCGAGCGTTCGGGGAAGCTGAACCATCAACGCACGATTCTGGACGCCACCAGCGGCAACACCGGAATCGCCTATGCCATGATCGGCGCAGTCCGCGGCTATAAGGTGAAGCTGGTGCTGCCCGCCAACGCGTCCCTCGAACGCAAGCGAATTCTGAAAGCGTACGGGGCTGAGATGATCTTCAGCGATGCCGGAGACGGCTCGGACGGCGCAATCCGGCTATGCCGCAAGATTTACGACGCCGATCCGGATATCTATTTCTACCCCGACCAGTACAATAACCCGGCGAACTGGAAGGCCCACTACGAGCACACCGGCCCGGAGATCATCCAGCAGACCGGCGGACGGATCACGCATTTTGTCGCCGCCATGGGGACCAGCGGAACCTTCACCGGCGTCAGCCGGCGGCTGAGGCGCGAACTGCCGGACGTGAAAGTCTACTCGGCGCAGCCATCCAGCGGTTTTCACGGGCTGGAAGGTCTGAAGCACATGCCGACAGCGATCGTGCCGGGCATCTACGATGACAAGATCGCGGATGGCAACTTCTGGATCGAAACAGAAGATGCCTACGCCATGGTCCGCCGGCTGGCGCGCGAGGAAGGGCTGCTGGTGGGTATTTCATCGGGCTGCAACGTGCATGCCGCCATGCTGTTGGCGCGCGACCTGGCCGAGCGCGGCGAAGCGGCCATGATCGTGACGGTGCTGTGCGACAGCGCAGAAAAATATTTGAGCGAACATTTCTGGGACGAGTAATGATTCAGATCGAACCTGAACCCTGGGCGACTATGGTCGCGCACGCGCAGAAGACGTACCCCAACGAGTGCTGCGGGGCGATGCTGGGCTCGGCCGACGACGGAACCAAGCTCGTGCGTGTGGCGATGCCGTTGCAAAATGCGTTTGCGGGCGCACAAGCGGCCCGTTATGAACTGCGGCCCGAAGATCTGCTGGCCGCTGACAAGGCCGCGCGCGAGCACAAGATGGACCTGATCGGCATCTACCACTCGCACCCCGATTGCGACGCGTATTTTTCCAAGACCGATTTGCAGAATTCCTGTCCGTGGTATTCGTTCGTGGTGCTCTCGATTCAAAAAGGCGAATTCCACCACGCCAATAGCTGGCTGCCCAACTTCGAGCAAACCGAGGCAGCCAAGGAGGAGTTGATCTACTGATATGGCCAAAGTTTTGATCCCCACACCCTTGCGGCAATTTACCGCGAAGCAGGACGCCGTGAGCGCCCCGGGAGCAACCGTCGGGGAAGTGCTCAAGGCGCTCACGTCGCAGTATCCGGACCTGAAGAAGCAAATTTTCACCGACGAAGGCAAGCTGCGCAGCTTTGTCAATGTGTACCTGAATGACGAAGATATCCGCTATTTGAGCAAGGACGCCACGGCGGCCAAGGAGGCGGACACCATCTCGCTCGTGCCTTCGATCGCGGGCGGCTCGACGGTGACGGCGCCGCCCGAGACGGCCGAGCTCACTAAAGACGAGATTCTTCGCTACAGCCGGCACCTGATCATTCCGGAAGTCGGCATGGAAGGCCAGCAAAAGCTAAAAGCCGCCAAAGTGTTGCTGGTAGGCGCGGGCGGCCTCGGCGCGCCGCTTGGTTTGTATCTTGCCGCCGCGGGTATTGGCAAGATCGGTATCGTGGATTTCGATGTCGTCGATTTCACGAACCTCCAACGCCAGGTCATCCACTCGACCAACGACGTGGGCCGCAAGAAGCTCGACTCGGCTGCCGAGAAGATGGTGGGCATCAATCCGGCTCTCAAGATCGTCAAACACGAAACGGCGCTGTCGAGCGAGAATGCGCTGGACATCTTGAAGGACTACGATCTGGTGGTCGACGGGACGGATAACTTTCCGACCCGCTACCTGGTGAACGACGCTTGCGTGCTGCTGGGCAAGCCGAACGTGTACGGGTCGATTTTCCGGTTCGAAGGGCAGGCGACCATCTTTGCGTATGAGGGCGGGCCGTGCTACCGCTGCCTCTATCCCGAGCCGCCGCCTCCTGGCTTGGTCCCGAGCTGCGCCGAAGGGGGCGTTCTTGGAATCTTACCGGGGACGGTCGGGCTGATTCAGGCCACCGAGACCGTGAAATTGATTCTGGGGATCGGGGAGCCGTTGGTTGGACGGCTGTTGCTCTATGATGCGCTCGGCATGCATTTCCGGGAATTGAAGCTGCGCAAGAATCCCGAGTGCCCGGTTTGCGGCGAGCACCCGACCATCACCAAGCTGATCGACTACCATCAGTTCTGTGGCGTGCCCAGTCCCAACGCGGCACCGCCAGTTCAGGAGTCCAAGGTGAACGAAGGCGAAATCGAAGTTACCGAAGTCAAAGCGATGCTCGATCGCGGCGACAAGTTCGTGCTGATCGACGTGCGCGAGCCGCATGAATACAAGATCTGCAATATTCCCGCGGCGAAATTGATTCCGCTGGGCGAAGTGCCGCAGCGGCTGCATGAACTGGACAAGAACGCCGACATCGTCATCCATTGCAAGAGCGGTATGCGCAGCGCGAAAGCCTGCGGCATTCTGAAGCAGGCCGGTTTCCAGCACGTCCGCAACATGAAGGGCGGCATCCTGGCCTGGAGCGACAGAGTCGACCCGAGCGTGCCGAAGTATTAAGACGTTCGCAACAGCGAACTGCGGCGGACCGACGGGAAGAGCAGAAAAAGAAATCCTCCGAGCGACACCCACGCGGAGGATTCAGAAACACCCGAAACCGGTTGAGTCGGAGTGTAGTTATAAGTGACGAAAATACTCCCGCCTGATTCGAGACCGATTACACTCGACGCTCCGCCGAGCGATATGAGATTCGTACTCACGTCAATGACGTCGTTCAGCGGGAATGCCGGCGTAAGAAAACCGGCTCGCGTTCCGGTGACAAACAAGGGCGGCACCAATACCCCAGAGGCGTTCGCGGGCGCGCTGCCTGACAGATCCGAGAAGCTTGTGAACGAAAACGAATAAGAGAATGCCGCGGCAACAGGGGTGAAATTCTCAACGGAGCCGACCCCTTGCACCAAGAGCTGCGCCGGCGTGCCGAATGAGAAGAATTGCCCCGCAATCTCGCTTGAGAAGTTCTGGCTGATCTGAACGCTATACGGAGCCACTGTACAGCCGAGTTCAGTACACGGGCCGGAACCCTGCACTGTCGCTTGCAACACACCAGATATTTGCACGTTCACGGAATCCAGAGTCCCCAGCGTAGGATCAAAATACTGCAATCCGGCAGCTTGGCCGATGATGCCGGAAAAACTCGCGGCGGTGATGATTTGATCGGCACGCGCCGTGCCCACCAACGTAACCAGACCGAGTCCCATCAGCGATCTCGTCAGTCTTCTCTTCATACTTCCTCCCTGGTTGAGGGTGCCGAGTGGTGCCAGTATAGACCAGGGTTGGAAAGGAAGAACGTACCAGTTCGCGGCGGTTTTGGCGATTTTGTACTAGACGTACGCCCGACTCTGACGGCGCCAAAGACTCGCGCGACGCCGGTTCCGCCACTGCATTCGGCATCGCTCTCCGGTAAAATCTGGAGAACCCTGATATGCCTCTATCGCCCGGCACGCGGCTCGGCCCTTATGAGATCGTCGCGACAATCGGCGCGGGCGGGATGGGGGAGGTTTATGAGGCCCTCGATTCTCGTCTCGGCCGCAATATAGCGATCAAGGTTTCGCTGGCGGGTTTTGACGAGCGCTTCCAACGAGAGGCGCGAACCATTGCGGCGCTGAGCCATCCGAACATCTGCACCATTTACGATGTGGGCAACGCGGGCGGCGTCCACTACATCGCGATGGAACTGCTCAAAGGGAGCACGCTCCAGGATGTGATCCGTGCCGGCCCAATCGCGCTATCGGCCGCGCTGGAGATATCGATCCAAGTGGCTGCCGGTTTGGAGGCAGCTCATTCCAAAGGTATCGTTCATCGCGATATCAAACCCTCCAACGTTTTTGTCACCTCGGAAGGCCAGACCAAAATTATGGACTTCGGCCTGGCGAAGTTTGCCGATTCGACCGGCGCACACTCCGCGGCGGAGACGGTGACGGCCCTCGACCGGAACC
Source organism: Bryobacteraceae bacterium (assembly GCA_036406715.1). Lineage (GTDB taxonomy): Bacteria > Acidobacteriota > Terriglobia > Bryobacterales > Bryobacteraceae > PSRJ01. The sequence goes on from DASXAK010000092.1 coordinate 25,271, forward strand.
TGACTACGCCCGGGACCACGGTTGGAACCATCAACTACATGTCGCCGGAACAGGCCCGCGGCGAGCCGCTCGACGGCCGCAGCGACATTTTTTCGTTTGGCGCAGTGCTATACGAGATGATCACGGGTGTACGAGCTTTCCGAGCGAGTACGCTGGCAGGTCAGTTTGACGCGATTCTCCACCAGACACCTCCCTCCGTTCGCAGTTTGACGCCCACAGTCCCGGCGGCTCTCGAACAGATCATCGTCAAGGCAATGAATAAGGAGCCCGGGCTTCGTTATCAGAGTGCGACCGGGATCCGAGACGATCTGAAGCGGCTGATTTCGACTTCGACTGGTGCGGTCTCGGCCCGCGCGCCGGTCGTGAAGAGATCACGGTGGATTGCGGGCCTCGCCGCAACCCTCGCCATCGCCGCGATCGGCGCCGGACTCGTCCTGAAGAGCCGCTCGATGGCCAGACAGATTCGCGCGATCGCGGTTCTCCCGTTGGAGAACGTCTCGGCTGGCGCCGGCGAGGACTATTTCACTGACGGCATGACGGGCCAGCTCATCGACGCAATGATGAAGGTTCACGGGTGGCGCGTGATCTCCCGGACGTCCGCGATGCAATACAAGGGTGTCCACAAGGCACTCCCGAAAATCGCCGAAGAACTTGACGTGGACGCAGTAGTCGAAGGCACCATTCAACGGGCCGGTGATCGCGTTCGTATCTCCGCGCGGCTGGTTCGGACCGGCGGAAAAGAGGAGAGTCTCTGGGCCCAGAGTTTCGATCGCGATCTTCAGGACGTCCTGGACCTCGAAGCCGACGTGGCCCGCTCGATTGCCAACCAGATTGAGCTCACGCTCAGCCCCGGAGAACAGCGTGAACTAGCGGCACGGCACTCGGTGAACCCTGCGGTGTTCGACCTGTACCTGAAGGGCAGAGCTGCCGCGGATCTCGGAACCGAAGGGAAGCTCCATGAGGCGATCGGCTACTTCGAGCAAGCCCTCGCCAAAGATCGCACGTATGCTCCCGCTCATGCCGCGCTCGCTCTGACCTATGGCAACCTGACTCCCCAATACGAAGCTCCGAAAAAGGTGATGCCGGAATCCCGAAAACATGCGCAAGAGGCTATTGAATTATCCGGTGACACTCTGGCAGAGGCAGACACGGCGCTCGCCGGAGTCCTGCTTCGTTTCGATTGGGATTGGACTGGCGCCGAACGGGAGATCCGGCACGCCCTGGAATTGAATCCAAATTCGGCGGACGCCCACTGGCTCTATGGAAACTATCTGACTGCCGTCCAGCGATACGAGGAAGCGACTCAGGAATCCGCCGTGGCTCACAAGCTCGATCCGTTGTCCTTACCCATCTATTCCGATCTGCTCGGCAATTCGCTGTCCGCCAGACAGTATGACCGGGTAATCGCCGAGAGTCGCTCTGCGATTCAAACCCACCCGGATTTCGGTTTTGCCTACGGTTGGTTGGGGATGGCGTATATGCTGACGGGGCGCGCCCACGAGGCGGTTGAGGCGGCGGCGAAGGCGCACAAGCTTGATCCAAATGTCAGCACTACGCATTTTCTTGCGATGGCCCAGGCGGCTGCCGGGAACAAGGCCGAGGCTCAGCGACTGGCGACGGAGTTGGAGAGCGTGGCCCAGAGCCGCTACGCTTGCGCCTACGAAATCGGTTCCGTATATCTACGGCTCGGCCAGACACAAAAGGCCGTGGACTGGTTAAAGCGCGGTGCGGAAGAGCAGTGCGATTGCATGATGTGGCTGCAGGCCGAGCCCTGGATGGATCCGCTACGAACCGATCCGCACTATGCGGAACT
>DASXAK010000093.1:0-60266 GCA_036406715.1 Bryobacteraceae bacterium
CGAACTCCGCAATGCCAGCAAGCAGTTTCGAGAAGGCTGGAGCGAGGCGCAGCAGAATGATGCCCATCGCCGCGGCGCCGCGGACGGCGATGCGGATCGCCGCGATTCCAAGCAGACAGGCCCGACTTCGCGCGATCCGAAATCGCACAAGTAGACAGCCACTCGCTGGGGCTCACGTCTGAGGCCCGCGCACCAGCGCGGAGTTTGCTAGCAACGATGCAGCTTTTTCACAGCACGGATGCAAAATTCTAGTTCCGCCGCAGAGCCGCAGCCAGGAACGCGCGCAAAAACCGACAAACGCCTCCGATGTTGCGGATGATAAGAGACGTTCGCGCGCCGCGCGCAGCGAATTCTTGAATTCAAACTCTCTGGTACGAAATCTGCTTATCCGGGAGACTATCAAGGAGGTGTCTCGTGTTTCTACGAGCGATTGCCGGCGCGTTTTTCCTATTGGGCGGTGGTCTGTCCACTCTGTCTGCGCAAATCCTGACGGTACCCGACGGTACACCCGTGAGGCTTCAGTTGAACGAGACTGTCTCGTCCGCGGAGGCCCACGAGGGGCAGACCGTTCCGTTCGAGGTTTCCGACCCCGTTGTGATTCAGGGTCTCATCGTCATTCCCAAAGGCAGCGTGGCGCTGGGTAAGGTGACCAAGAGCGAGCCCAAGCGGCGGTTCGGACGTTCCGGAGCGCTCGAAATCAGCGTGGATTCGGTACGCCTGATTGACGGTTCGCGCGCGCCGCTCCGCGCCGATGCCGAAAAAGGCACAGGCCCGCTGGGCGGAGGCCGTCTCGCCGCTACGATCGCGGTTTCGCCCGTATTGGTCTGGGTGAAAGGCAAAGATGTCTCGTTCCAGAAAGGCACCGAGACCACGGCCTACGTCAGCGGCGATGCGCGTTTGGATGAAGCGCAGCTTCGCCGTCAAGTGGCCGCTCCCGCCGCCGCCCGCGCGACTCCGGCCGCGCCCACTCCAACTGCGGCCGCCGCTGAAAACTCGGCGGACCGGAGTGCAGTGAGAAGCGGGCCCATCACCAACGACGACATCATTCAGATGCAGAAGGCCGGCATTTCGGAAGACATCATACTGACTAAGATCGGCAGCAGCGCCACAGATTTCCGTACCGGTCCGCAGGACCTGATTGAGCTAAAGCAGGCCGGCCTCAGCGACGGGGTGATCACGGCCATCGTGCAGAAATCGACGCAGACGCGGCGTTGAGGCAGGCTTGGACCGCCGATTGTCGCCGCGGCGTAAACTGAAAACAGGATGCTGCGTTGGCGAGGCTTCAGCCGGTCCGTGCGACGGCGGACGCGCGCGATTGACCGGCGACTGCGCGAGGCGCGCTTGTTCGCGCGCGCCATGGCTTCCAAGCATCACCCGATCCTGGCCCAGATCGTGCCCATCCGGCGCTGCAATCTGGCGTGCACCTACTGTAATGAATTCGACGCCGTCTCCGCGCCCGTTCCTCTGGCAACCATGTTGCAGCGCGTGGACCGGCTGGCGGAGCTTGGCACGACCATCATCACCTTCAGCGGGGGCGAGCCTATGCTGCATCCCGATCTGGATGAAATCGTCCGCCACGTCCGCCGCCGCGGCGCCATCGCTACCGTCATTACCAATGGCTATCTGCTGACCGTAGACCGCATCCGCCGGCTGAACCGGGCCGGCCTCGATTATCTGCAAATCAGCATCGATAACGTCCACCCGGACGAGACCTCGAAAAAGAGCCTCAAGGTGCTAGGCCGAAAGCTGGAATGGCTGGCCGAGCACGCGGAGTTCGCAGTGACCGTCAATTCAGTCCTGGGAAGTCCTGTGCGGAATCCGCAGGACGCGCGCATCATCGCGCTAAAGGCCAGAGAACTCGGCCATGCCTCCACTGTCGGCATCTTGCATGATGGCGACGGCCAGTTGCAGGCGTTGGCGCCCGACCATCTCGCGATTTATCGCGATCTGCTCCAGCCCGATCAAAAGATGTTCTCGTTCGCCCAGTACGACCGCTTCCAGCGAAACATTTCCGAAGGCCGGCCCAATCAGTGGCACTGTCGCGCGGGAGGCCGCTTCCTCTATATCTGCGAGGACGGGCTGGTCCACTACTGCTCCCAGCAGCGCGGCCGTCCGGCCATTCCGCTCGATCGATACACTCGCGAAGATCTGGAGCGCGAGGCGGCGCGCGAAAAACCGTGTGCGCCGTTGTGCACGGTTTCCTGCGTGCATCAGACCGCCATGCTCGACGCCTTTCGCGAACAGCCGCGGCAGGTGTTGTCAGATATGATCGCGGCCCGGCAGGAACGCAATCCCGGATACCGCCCTCCTGCCATCCTGCACGCGCTGACCTGGACGTTTCTCGACGGCCCCATCAGCCGCGTGCTCGGCAAAGTTGCCGTGCGCGTTCTGAAGGCGCGGCCGTAGAAGACCGCTACACCTTCGGTTCCAACCCGATCTCCACCACTTCTTCCATCGTCTTGACGAAGTGCATCTTCATGTCGCCGATCTGCTCGCTCTTCAGATCCTCGCGAACGTTCACCTCGTTTTCGAACGGAAGAATCACCTCGGTCACGCCGCTGCGCTTCGCCGCCAGCACCTTTTCTTTGATGCCGCCCACCGGCAACACCTGCCCCGTCAGCGTGATCTCGCCCGTCATCGCCAGGTTGCTGCGCACCAGCCGGTTCGTCAGCATCGAAAGCAGCGCGACGGCCATCGTGATCCCCGCCGACGGACCGTCCTTCGGAATCGCGCCGGCGGGCACGTGGATGTGAATATCGCTCGTCTTGAACAGGTCGGGATCGATGTCGTAATGCGTGGCGTTGCCGCGTACCCACGTCAACGCCGCCTGCACCGATTCCTGCATCACCGGACCGAGCTGGCCGGTCATGATCAGACCTTTACTCCCGCCCGGCATCCGCCCGGCTTCGATAAACAGAATGTCGCCGCCCACCGGCGTCCAGGCCAACCCGACCGCGACGCCCGCCCGTCGCGTGCGCTCGGCCACTTCGGTATCGGGCCGGAATCGCGGCGCGCCCAGATCCTTTTCCACCAGCTCCGGAGACACTACCATCTCCCCCGGCTGGCCCTCGGCGATGCGCCGCGCCTGCTTGCGGCAGATGGTGCCGATCTCGCGTTCCAGGCTCCGCACGCCGGCTTCGCGCGTGTAGCGCCGGATGAGGAACCGCACGGAAGCGTCGCTGAATTCGATGCCGTGTCCGGCGTCCAGCCCGTTTTCCGCCGTCTGCCGCGGAATCAGATAGCGGAACGCGATGATTACCTTTTCCTGCTCGGTGTAGCCTTCGAGCGGAATCACCTCCATGCGATCCCGCAGCGCATCCGGCACCGGGTCGAGCACGTTGGCGGTGGTGATGAACAGGACTCGCGACAAGTCGAACGGCACGTCGAGATAGTTGTCGCGGAACGTGACGTTCTGTTCCGGGTCGAGCACCTCGAGCAGCGCCGACGCCGGGTCGCCGCGAAAGTCGCGCCCCAGCTTATCGACCTCGTCCAGCATGAAAACCGGGTCGTTGGCGCCCGCCCGCCGCAGAGCCTGGATAATCTGCCCGGGAAGCGCTCCGATATATGTACGCCGGTGCCCGCGAATCTCCGCTTCGTCGTGCATGCCGCCCATCGAGATGCGCGCGAACTTGCGTCCGAGGGCACGCGCAATCGATTTTCCGAGCGACGTCTTTCCGACGCCCGGCGGCCCGACAAAGCACAAGATCGGACCTTTCAACACCGGCCGCAGTTGCAGCACAGCCAGGTAGTCCAGAATCCGGTCCTTCACTTTTTCCAGGTCGTAATGATCCTGGTTCAGAATTTCCGCCGCATGCTTTACATCTACTTGCGACCCCGAAGAGACGTTCCAGGGCAGGCTCGCCATCCACTCGAGGTAGTTCCGCGATACTCCGTACTCCGGCGACGCCGGCGAAATCCGGCCCAGCCGGTTTAACTCACGAGTGGCTTCCGTCTTGACTTCCTCGGGCAGTCCCGCGGCTTCGAGCTTCTGGCGGAGATCGTCGATGTCGCGGCTGGTTTCGTCCCCTTCCCCGAGTTCCTTCTGAATCGCCTTCAATTGCTCGCGAAGGTAAAACTCACGCTGGCTCTGGGATAGCTGCCCCTGCACCTGCGATTGAATGCGGCCGCGCAACTCCAGCATCTCGAGCTCTCGCGTCAGGTGGCGATGGATCGTATCGAGGCGAATCCGCGCGTCGGGTTCGGTCAGCAGACTCTGCCGTTCCTGCGGGCTCAATGACGGCATGGTGCCCGCCACCCAATCCGCCAGCCGGCCGGCTTCGGTGATGTGCTCGGCCGTGGTCGCCAGATCGTCCGATAAGTTCGGCGACGCCGCCACGATCTGCTGGAACAGGCTGATCACGTTTTGCCGCAGGGCTTCGATCTCCGGAGTCACTTCCGGTTCGACATCGGCAATTTTCTCCACCTTGGCTTTCAGGAACGGCTCGCGCGCCGTGAATTCCGTGGTGCGGATCCGCGATACCCCTTCGCAAAACAACAGCAGGTTCTCTTTGGGTACTCGAATGACCTTGTGCAGAACGCACAGCGTTCCCACCGGGTAGAGGTCCTCCGGAAGCGGAACGTCCACCCGCGGATCGAGCTGCGAAACTACCGCCAGCGTGCGATTCTCCCCGAGCGACTGTACCAGCGCAACTGAGGCCGGACGTCCTACGGTGATTGGCGCCAGCGCGCCGGGAAACACCACGGTATCGCGCACCGTGAGGACCGGCACCTCTTCCAGGGGTTCGGCTTCCGCTTCACCCGGCGGCGGGAGTTGCTTCTCTTCAACGGCCATCGCGCTTACCCTCAGTGTAGCTTGTGCCGCGCAGCGTTCCGCCTATGCGCCCTGCCGGTAGCAGCCCAGCACGCGCAGATAGTCGGCCAGTTCACGCAGGTGATTCAGCGCATTCACGGCCTGGGGAGAATCGACGCGGCCGATGAAATCGAGATAGAAGAGGTACTCCCACGGCTTGCCCCGCAACGGTCGCGATTCGATCTTGAGCAGGCTCAGATCGCGGAGCGCGAAAGTCGCCAGCGCGCGAAAAAGCGACCCCGGGACGTTGCGAATCGTGAAGACCAATGACGTCTTCCATTGCGAGTCAGCCGACCCGCCTCGGGGCGGCAGACGGTAGTCGCGCGGACGGCGGAGAAGAAAAAACCGGGTGAAATTCCGGCGATCGTCCTCGATGGATTTCCGCAAAATTCGCGCCTGATAGATCTCAGCCGCGACTTGCGAGGCGATCGCGCCCGCGTCCGTAAGACCTTCTTCTACAATCATCTTCACGCTGCCGGCGGTATCGTAAAAGGGAACGCGTTCGATTTGCGGGTTCTTCGAAAAGAAATCCAGACATTGATTGAGCGCGACCGGGTGGGAGAAAACACGGCGAACCGCCGCGAATTTCACGCCGTTCGGCGCAATCAAATTGTGCATAATGCGGACGCTGGTTTCGGCCACGATTGGCAGCTCGAAGTGCTGCAAATGATCATAGTTTTCGTGCACCGAACCGGCCAGGGTGTTTTCAATCGGCACCACCGCTCCGCTGACTCGTCCTTCTTTCAAATTCCGGAACACATCCTCGAAACGGGGGCAAGGCTGCACCTGGATTCGCGGCCCCAGCAGCTTTCGGGCGGCCTCCTCGCTGAAAGCACCGCGCTCGCCCTGGAACGCGATACGTTTGGGCCCTGTTGGTTTTTGGCTCACTTGGCGCCCTCCCAACGGCGGGCGTTCGGGTTCGGCAACCCGATCAGGTCGAGAACGCGTTCTACACTATGGTCGACGATATCTTCGACACTCTGCGGATTATTGTAAAAGCCTGGGATCGGCGGCGCCACAATCGCTCCCATCTCAGTCAGAGCTGTCATCGTGCGCAGGTGGCCGAGATGAAACGGACTCTCCCGCACCATCAGGACCAGTTTTCGGCGCTCCTTTAATGTGACATCGGCCGCTCGCACCAACAGGTTGGAACTGATTCCGTGGGCGATGGCCGACATCGTGTGGATCGAACAGGGAGCGATGACCATCCCGTCGGTAGGGTACGATCCGCTGGCCAGCCGGGCCGAAATGTCCTCGATTGGGTACCAGAAATCCGCCAGCTTTTTCAAGTCCGCGGCGGACTTACCGGTCTCCAGGAACAGCGTTTTTTCCCCGGATCGCGATAGAATTAGGTGAATTTTGACACATTTGTCATGGAGCCGTTCGAGCAGCCGTAGCCCGTAAATCGCGCCGCTCGCGCCGGACATTCCGACCACAATTGTCACGAATTTGGCCCCGCGTAGACCGCGGCCGTGTTCCGATTTCGGAACAAAATCATCCAATTTTTCTTGATGGCGCGAGGAGGTGCCGGTATAATCGCTTTTCGCTTGCCGGTCGCTCGCACAGCGAGGATCATAGCATGGACCGCCCTGGAGAAAAGCTGCGAAAGATTCGCGAACGGCTCAAGCTGACGTATCGCGATGTCGAGCAGGCAGGCCAGGAATTGGCGCGCCGGCGAGGCAGCCCCGAATTCCTCATACCGTTAAGCCGCCTGGCCGATATCGAAAACGGCGGCAAGGTTCCGAGCCTTTTTCGGCTTTACACCCTGTGCGTGATTTACCGGCTCGATTTCCAGGAAGTTCTGAAGTGGTATGGAGTTCCGCTCGAAGAGCTGGATTCGGACACGCTCCATGTCCAGCTCGACGAGACTCACCCGCTGACCGGTCGACCGGCTGGCGTAGTCACAGTCCCGAGCCCGCCGAACGCCGAAATTGACCTCAGCAAAACGACATTTCTGAGTCATCTAATCCGGCAGTGGGGTAAGGCTCCTCTGAGTCTTCTTAATGGCATCGATCCGAAGCAACATCGGTATGGTCTGGTGGGGCTTGAGGATTGGTCCATGTTTCCTCTGTTACGCCCCGGCTCGCTCGTATTGATCGACGAAGGCCGGCGGAAGATCGCCCGTGGCGGATGGAACAACGAATTCGACCGGCCGATCTATTTTTTCGAGCACCGTCAGGGGTTTGCCTGCGGCTGGTGCTCGCTCGAAGCGGAACGCCTCACCATCCAGCCGCACCCGGCGTCGGAGAAGCAGCCGCTGACTTTCCGGTTCCCCGACGAGATCGACATCCTCGGTCAAGTCACTGGAGTGGCGATGCTTTTGGAGACTTCAAAGCGACGCCACAGCCGGTCTTCTGCAACCGCAATTAAGCCGCCCAGCTCCTAAAACTGGTGTATTCCCCCTAGCTATTGACGAAGTGCTGAAAATTTCATCACTGGTGGGACTCTGGGTCTACCCTGTTCCGTTTCCGGAAAATTTCTCACGGAATTCCCCGTACTAACGGGTAGTTCGGTACAGTACCTTACTGAAGTTAGTAAACTCCCGTAAGGGGAAAGGTGGACTTCCATGAGAAGGCTGATGTTGCTAGCGGTAATGGCTCTCGCGGTGCTGGCGACGGCGAAAACCAGCGGCAGCAAGATCGATGGACCATTTCCGGGCTGTGATCCTTGCCCGTGGGTGCGCTAAAAGCACTAATGAGGCTTTGCGGCGTTCGATGCTAGAATCACCTGTCTGGTGAAATGAGCTCGAGCGCCGCGATTGTGTACATACTTAAGCTGGTGCTGCTCGCCGGGTGCGGCCTAACCAGTATAAAACTCGTGTGGGCCGGCTTACACCATCGGTACCGGGCCCTGTTTGCCTATCTCGTTTTCCGCACACTCTACACTTCAGCCCTCCTCTTCGTCTTTAGCGATTCCACCACAGCCGGTTACCTGCGATTTTGGATGCTGACCGAGCCCATTATCTGGCTCTTCTACGTGATGCTCGTGATGGAACTCTATTCGTTGGTACTCGAGAGGCACCGGGGGCTTTATACGCTCGGCCGATGGGTGCTGTACGTTGGGTTGTCCGTCTCGATCCTCATCTCAGGGTTGGCATTGCTGCCGCAACTGACCGGGGGCCGAGGCCAGCGATCCTTGCTGATGCCCTACTACTTTGCCATCGAGCGCGGTGTGGATTTCAGTCTCTTTATCTTCTTGATCGTCATTCTGCTATGGCTTACGCGGTACCCGATTCCGTTGAGCCGCAATGTGGTGGTACACAGCGCCGCGTTTTCGATCCTCTTTCTGAGCAGTACCGCCAGCGTTTTGTTGCGAACCGTGCTCGGATATGACGCGATCGGCTATCTCAACACGTTCGTGTTGGCGATCGGCGCCGGCTGCATTCTCATCTGGCTGGTGTTTCTCACGCGCAAAGGGGAAGAGGTTCGAGTGATGCTCCCCACCTTCGGCCCGGAACACGAGGAGCGCCTCCTCAGTCAATTGGAAGCTCTGAACAAAACTCTTCTCAGAGTATCCCGCGATTAGCTGGAAATTCCCCGTAATTCTTACCGCCGTCGGGAGAAGAAACCGGTGCGGCCGGCTACAAAGTCTTAAGAATTTCCTTGGCTTCTTTCAGCTGGGGAAACTGCTTTTCCGATTCCCGGAATTCGCGCGTATGCACGCAACGGCGGGCTCCGTTGTGATCCACCGGGTGCCGCAAGTGCAGCATTTCATGAAAAACCACATACTCCAGCGCGAGTTCCGGCGTCTCGGGCCGGTCAAAAATGCGGCTGATGATGATCGCGTTGTGCGACGGGTCGAAGTGGCCGAGCATGCTGCGGGAAGCCCGGCGGCTCCAACCGAGCTGCGGCCGCCCGAGCAACCCGTCAAAAAACCGCGCGTTCAGCCGGTCGAAGATCTCCTCGAGATTGCGGTGGGCGCCTTGTGGTCCGGAGATGAACTTGCGGCCGCGAATCTGCCGCACCAGGTGCGCCTGCCGGCGCACGTCGCGGCGGTTCAGATAAAGCCGGTAGCGATGCGTGTACGCACGCGGCACCGCTTTCCGATAGAGCTTTCCGAGCAGGATATACGCCAGCGCTTCCGTCACGGGAGCCGGAGCGCCGGCCAGCAGGTCCGAGATTCGCACATGCAGACGCCCGTTTTCCAGCCGGATGAAGCTGTCGGGATTGGCGAACCGGCAGAACTCCACCCGCAACTCCGGCAGCGGCGAGCGCGGTTTGAGGTCGCGAAACACCCGCGCATAAATCTCTTCCGGCGTTTCAAAGAACAGCGAACTCTGCAGCCCGTCGCTCGAAAACGTGGTGGCCCGGCCCGGCATCTTTCCCCAGCCTACCGCGAATGCGTTACCCTGATCTCTGAAAAAGGATAATCGACTTGTCCAAAGACGGCTCGCCAAAAGCAAAGATCAGCGCGCTCGGCTGTTACGTGCCGCCGCGCGTGCTCACCAACCAGGATCTGGAAAAGATCGTCGACACCAACGACCAGTGGATCGTCGAGCGCACCGGAATCCGCGAGCGGCATATTGCCGATCCCCAGGTGGCGACGTCCGACATGGCGATCGAAGCCGCGCGCTGCGCGCTTGCCCAGCGCGGTGTGGCGCCTGCCGAGGTCAACGCGATCATCGTCTGCACCGTCACGCCGGACATGTTCTTTCCGTCGACGGCCTGCCTGGTGCAGAATGCGCTGGGAGCCAAGGGCGCCTGGGGCTTTGACCTGGTGGCCGCCTGTTCCGGTTTCGTCTACGGCCTGACCACCGCGGTGCACCTCGTGGCAGCAGGAACGCATAAGAAGGTTCTGGTGATTGGCTCCGACACCATGAGCCGCATCATCGACTACACCGATCGCGCGACTTGCGTCCTGTTCGGCGATGGTGCCGGCGCCATGCTGCTCGAGGCGGCCGATAATGGCGACGGCTGCGGGTACATCGATTTCATCGGCGAGGTGGATGGCTCCGGCGGCGACTACCTGAAGATGCCTGCCGGCGGCAGCCGCCTGCCGTCTTCGCACGAAACCGTGGACCAGCGTCTGCATTACGTGCACCAGGATGGCTCCCAGGTCTTCAAATACGCGGTCCGCAAAATGTACGAAGCCTGCGACGAGCTGCTGAAGCGCAACGGCCTGACCAACGACGACGTCGCGCTTCTGGTGCCGCACCAGGCGAACCGCCGCATCATCACCGCCGCCGCCGACCGGCTTGGCCTCCCACCCGAGAAGGTGTTGATCAACATCGATCGCTTCGGCAATACCACCGCCGCCACCATTCCGCTGGCCACACGCGATGCGATCCAGCAAGGGCGTCTCAAGCGCGGCGACCTGGTCGTTTTCGCCGCTGTCGGAGCCGGCTATACCGTCGGCGCAAGCCTCTGGCGTTGGGCGTTCTGAGCAGGTGGGCGAGCTTTGAGCTTGCCGGAGCCCGTCTCATCCCCGCAGTACTTCTAGAACCGTGTCGCGCGCAATTTCCTTTTTGCTCAGCGCCGAGCAAATTTTCCGCAGCAGAATTCTCGCGCAATCGCCGAAGAGCCGTGCTTCCGTTGTGGAATTGAAATTGCCCGTTCGCGGACATCATGACCAGAACCGAGCGGAGCCATTGGAGCCGAGGTGTTGGCACGATTCCCGTGATTGCGGCCGGTGGCGGCTTGGCGATCCTGACTCTGAGCCTTTGGATGATCGAACGCAGTCATCTGCGCGCCCTCGAGGCAGAGCGCACGCAAACCACCGTCGCGCTGAATCAGGCGAGATTGCAGATCTTTGATCTAACCACCCGGCTTAATTCGTTAACTGAGAAACAGCGTGAGGCTGCACCGTCGGCTCCCGCAAACCCGACGCCTCGACCGGCTCCCGCAACCGGCCGCAAGGGTTCCGCGGCGAGAGAGGCCGTCCGTGATCCTCGGGTAGACCGGCTCCAAGGACGGCTCACCGAGACTCAGAAGGAATTGGCGACCACTCGCGAGGATCTCTCGAAAGCGCGCGAGGAACTCGATGGCAAGATCAACTCCGCTCGGGATGACTTGAACGGATCGATCGCGAAAACGCACGACGAGATTGTGGCATTGCAGAAACGCGGAGAGCAGAACATCTACGAATTTAAGCTGACCAAGTCGAAACAGATGCAACGCGTCGGCCCGGTAAGCCTCTCTCTGCGAGGCACGAGCACGAAGCACTTTACGTATGATCTCGCGATGACTGTGGATGACAGGGTGCTCAACAAGAAGCAGGTTAATTTGTACGAACCCGTTTTGATTACGATCGGCGAGCGGCCGCAACCCCTCCAGTTAGTGGTCAACCGTGTCGGGAAGAGCGAGATCGAAGGCTACCTGAGCGAACCGAAGTACCGGAAATCCGAACTCGCCGGAAATTCCGAACCTCCGGCTCAGCCCGCGCAGCAGCAGCAACTCTCCACGCGGTAGCGATCTATCTGCGCAGCACCGGTGCCTGATCCGCACGCCGCCGGCTGGACCCGGGGCGGCCTCTGCGATACACTTGCCTGCCATGAAAAAGAAGTTGTGGCTGGTTGCTGCCTGTCTGCTGCCGGTCCGGGGAGCGGAGCCGGCACAGCCCATGTTTTGGAGTGCCAAACAGCTCGCCGGGATTGACCAAAGCGCGTTATCCAAGCTCAACCCGGAGCGGCACCTGGGAACCGAGCGCCTGCTGGATGCGGCGTTCGTGGCTTTCCGCAACGGATCGGGCGAGGCGGAGCTACATCAAAACTCGGCAGACCTGATTCTGGTCCGCTCCGGTTCCGGGGCCGTGCGCGTGGGCGGAAAGATGACCGAGGGGAGAACCACTGCACCGGGCGAAATGCGCGGCAAATCCGTCGAGGGCGATACGAAATATCCGATCTCCGCCGGGGACATGCTCTACATTCCGCCAAACACCGTCCACCAGTTCTGGATGGAAACCGGACAGAGTTTCACTGCGCTGGTGGTCAAACTGGCGCCGGCGGCCGCCTCGCGCTGAGACCAGCTTATTGTTTTAAGCCGCCCATCTGCACCTCAAAGCCGTCCGGATCGAGAACGTGCAGACTGGTTTTGGTGTCACCCTGCACGATTTTCAAACCGCGCCGCTTCAGCTCGGCCGCGACTTCTTCTTTTTCCTGGTCCCAGTTGGCCAGCGTGAACGCGATGTGATCCACTTTTGGCGCCGGCTGGCGGTTACGCACAATCAGAATGTTGTCGCCGAACGAGAGGCGGCACTGTTTGCCGTCATCATCGGAGACCTTCATTCCGAACAGGCCCGCGTAGAAGTCGCGCGAGCGAGCGTAATCGGTGACTTGATACGACACGTGATTGATGTTGGCGGCGCGGATCGCCTTGCCTTCGGCGGCAGCCGCCGGCTCGCCCGCAGCGGCGGAAATGGCGGTCGCTGCCAGTGTCAGGTTCTGGATCAACTGGCGGCGGCTCAGCTTGCCCTGCTCGAATTCCTGAACCAGTTTCGCAACGATCTGTTCCATGGGTTGTCCTCCTGGAAGGAGCCGGTTTGGAGACGGCTCCCGGCTGGCCTCCAAGTATATACCGCGAATTTCCCGGACACAGCGCGAGAGATATAGAATAGGCACCGCTGGAGGTGCGTGATGATCCGCAGACGCGGATGCGCGCTCGCGTTTTTTCCGCTACTTTTGCTCGGGATCGCGGCGGGTATCGGACAGACTCCCGGGCGTCCGGGTGACCGTCAGTCCGCGATGAAATGGACGCCGCCGCGTACGCCCGACGGCCAGATCGACCTGCAGGGAGTCTGGGAAATGTCCACGCTCACCCCGCTGGAACGCCCGGCGGAATTTGCGGGGAAGGCAGTCCTGACGGAACAGGAAGCCGCGGCGTATCAGAAACGCACGCTCGATCAACTCAATAGCGATCGCCGTGACGGCGGCAGGGAAGACGATCTGCGCCGCAACTATAACGAGTACTGGCGCGACCGCGGCGCCGAACTGAAGCCCAACCTCCGAACGTCGTTGATCATCGATCCTCCGGATGGACGCATTCCGCCGTTCACGCCGGAAGGGCGCAAACGCCGCGACGCTCAAATGGCCGCTTCGCGAAACCCCAGTGGCCCGGAAGATCTGGCGCTGCGCATCCGCTGCATCTCGCGCGGCCTGCCCATGGTTCCCACGCCCAACAACAATTTCTTCCAGATCGTGCAGTCGCAGGGTTTTGTCGCGATTCTTCAGGAGATGATGTACGAAGTGCGGCTGATTCCTCTCGATACGCGCCCGCACGTCTCGCCCAAAGTCCGCAGCTACATGGGCGATCCGCGCGCGCACTGGGAGGGCGGCACACTCGTCATCGACACCACGAATTTCCTCGGCGACGATGATTTCCTGGGGGCGGACGAGAACCTGCATCTGGTGGAACGGCTGACGCGGACGGCGCCGGACACGATCCTCTACCAGTTCACGGTCGACGATCCCACGGCATTCACGCGGCCCTGGAGCGGCGAGATTCCGATGACGCGCACGACGGAAGGAATTTTCCCGTATGAATGCCACGAAGGGAATTACGCGATGACCGATATCCTTTCCGGGGCGCGTGCGGAAGAGAGAGAAGCCGCGAACGCTGGAGGAAGGTGAGCCTGCGATAGTGTCTCGGTTCGGTCAGACAGTATTTTCAGAAAATGTGAAACAGCAGCCCATCTAAGTGCGCGCCTTCGGCAACCTCGATCAGAGAGGCAGCGCTTCGTATCTGCGTACCGGGATAGTAGATTGTGGTTTCAGCGAGTCCGCCGGCAACGATCTTAGAAAACATGAGGCGGTATCGGCCCGGCGGCAACCTCAGAATCTCGAAATCCCCATCTTTCACCTGGACTGAAAATGATCCACCCGGCGGTGTCTCCGGACCGGCGTATTGGGCGGTAATCATTCCGGATGCGGGTTGGCCACTGCTGTTCAGGACCGTTCCGCGGATACGCCCGTCCCAAAAGACTTCGAAATTCATCGCACACCCGACGCCTGGGCTCGCACCGGGGTGTTCTGCGCTCCCGCCCCAGAACGCCCGACGTCCGGAAGGTGCCTCAACGCTCAATTGATACCGACCGACCGGCACACCGTGGAAGGCATACAAGCCGTCATCAGCGGTCTGGACCCGATACTCGGCGCCGTCGGACCGTGCCGTCACCGTCAGACCTGGAACGGGTTGCATTTGGTCCCAACCGCTTTGGTCCCCGCGAAGCGGATGGGTGCCCACGAATCCAAATATGTCCGGCAGAGCATTCCGATCGCGAAGAGCGCGGAGTTGGAGAATTCGTGCAACTGCTATTTTTGCCGGCTGAGTCGCGGAGCAGGTCGTGACTGTCACGGTGCCCTGGCTTTCATTCGCAAAGACGAGGTATTCGTGACCAACCTCGAACGGATACCCACAGGCTTCCGTCCCCGCCTCGGTTCTCACAACCAGCGAATCACCTGTCATACCGCGGAAACTCTCGGAGACATTCAACGTGACCTTTACATGTCCCCACGGCTCCGGCTGCGGGATATCACCGGCCGTCCGGTACGCGGGTTGCACCCGGTTGGACCCTGGCCGCACCAACGGGGGTTGCGGTTGGTTTACTTCTTTAGCAACCACCGTGGCCCGGACGATCACATCGGCGTCCGGGACCTGACAACTGCCTGGGTTGCCACCAGAGCAGGAACATGGCCGCGCTGGTACAACACATAGCAATAATGCTGCTGCGCCCAAGCCAATTCGCGATCTGAGGCCGAAGATTTGCCATAAGCAAACCAATCTCTGTAATCAACTGCCCGACGCCAGCCTGGCCCGGACTCCCACTTCCTTCCCGCCCGGCACATTGATTACCAGCACGCCGCCGATGTCGGTCTTCTCTTCGAACACCTCTTCGTCGTCGATCTCCACCTGGTAGGTGCGGTTGGGCGTCAGCCCGATCAGGATGACCGCCTGCTGGTCTTCGCTCAACCCAACCCGCAGCTTGGGGGCGGCGGCGCCCCACGCAATCAGCGCATCCGGGAACGAAAGCGGTTCCGCGGGTTTCTTGATATCGATCGAGATCCGCCGGCCGTCCCGGAACAGTTGCGGCGCGCCGTCGAAATAGCCGAACCAATCGGCCGCGTCCTCCCAGTCGGAGCGCAGAAACAGATGTCCGAAACTGGCGCTGTGGTAAATCAGCGGCACGTGCGTGAAGCTGAGCCCGGGCTGATACGGGTTCGCCCAGAGAAACTCGTACGGAGCGCCGAAAGCGCCCCGCAGCATAAAGTTGTCGTGCATGAGCCAGCCCTGCAGATATTGGCTTTCCTCGGCATTGGTGTCATACGCGACCATGGCCAGATCCGCGGCCCGCGACAGCGCGGCCCGCTGCAGATCCGGGTCGCCGTTTTGCGTCGTGGCGCCGATGCGGTAGTCGTTGTCCTCGCCGGGGAACGCCGCCGGATAGTAGCTCATCAGGTGCTCGATCGGAAATTCCTTGAAGAACTTCCGGCTCGATTCGCGCAAATCGATATTGGTGCTGTCGCGCAGTGCGTGCAGTAGCTCCCAGAGCGGAAACGCATCCTCGCGGGCGATTGCCGGACGGCCGGCATTCAGCGCCGGCGCGATCTTCCCTCCCCACCAAACCCGAACCACGCGCTGCAGTTCGCGGTTGGGTCGCTCCGGCGTATGATCGAACAGCGCAATGGCCGCGAGCGTGAGGGAGCGGATCGAGCCGATCGATTCGTCGGCCCCGCTTTGCGTCATGCGCTGCTCGATACGCGAAGTCAGCGTGCGGCGTTCCGCCTCGCTCAGCAAATTCTGGCACCAGTCGAACACCAGCGCCAGTTGGCGCAGATCGGTTCCCGGCCCGAGCGCCCAGGCGACGGCCTTTCGGCCAAACGCGGCGTCTCCGGAGATTTGATAATAGAGGGCCTGCGCAAACGCGGTCTCCGGCATCGGCGCCTCGGCCGTTACAAAGGTCTCCAACTGCTGCCAACGGACGGAGCGCCGTTCCCGCTCGCGGCGGAGAAGCCGCAGGCGCGCGGGCCGCAGGAACAACCGCGGATGTTCGGCCGAGACGGTGACCGGTTCGTCGGAGGGTGCGCTTGCGGGGGCCTGCGCATGGATCGGTCCCGCCCAAGCCAACACCAGCAGTATCCCCGGCAAGCGGCGTCGTGCCATTCCCAACAATTGTGTCATAGCGACACACCGGGCGCTTCCGGCAGCCGCGGAAAGCGCTTAATTTTGCCACAGAACTGTTGATTCAGAACGGTTTATACTCTTGAGGCCTGGGTGTTTGATTGCTCACTCTGAGGGTGAATTGGTGAAGTAACCTTCAAACCTGCCCTCTGCAGCAACATTCAGGCAGGAGAAGAGTGGGCGATATGGACAGCGTGCTTGCGGGAGCCGATGTTGCAAGATTTCAGCTCACTGTTCTTTGGTCTCGGCGGTTGCCGCAGAGGGGCTTTTTTGTAGAGCGGTTTCTTAACGATCTCTCCGGGGATCCTAGGTAGCGGCGCTCGGCTGTATTTCTGGATTAGGGAAAACCAGGACGCGGAACCCGACCAGGAATTGTACTGAGTAGGAAGGCAGTCGGCTCGCCGCCGGATCCCTGCCCATCCTGGGCGAGCCGCATCGGCGTCATCCCCCGAACGTCGTGGAGGGAGGGCCCGATGCGGTTTTTCTTTTACGGGCCAATATTCCAGGGCCGGTTCAGTTCACGGTGTATTTGGCGCGCAGTGCGAAGAGCGCAATATTGATGTCGAACTGCTCGCCGCCCGAGCCCACCATCTGGTAAGTGCCCCGCATCGTGCCGGTCGGCGTCTTCAAAGGGCACCACGACGAATATTGGAACGACTCACCGGGAGCCAGTACGGGTTGCTTGCCCACCACCCCCGGTCCCCTGACATGTTCGACGCGTTCGTACGCGTCGGTGATGACCCAGTGACGGCTGATCAACTGGACCGTGTCATTCCCCTGGTTGGTGACCCGCACCGTGTACTGAAATACCCAGACATCCTGATGCGGTTGCGAGTTTTCCGGTGAATACTGCGAAAGAACCTCAACTCGAATATCGTGGGTTACCGCCTCGGAAACCGGCGAGGGTTCGGAACGCAAATCAGCCATTACGTATCGCCATCATACCAGGATCGCTTCGGCGATAGCTCATGTTATGCTTAGTCCGAAATGTTCAGCCGGCCCCACAAAGCACGGGTCCTGTTCGGTTTATCGGATGTCGTGCTGGTGGCGCTGGCGTTTGAAGCAGCGTATCAGACGCGCGTTCCGCTGCGCCTCCGTTTCGTCTTCTTCCTGACGGTCGAACAGAAGGCTCTGTTGCTCGGGTTCGCGGTGCTCACCTGGGTGGTTACCGGCCTGTGGTTCGAGATCTATGAGAAGCTCGATTCCGGCGATCCGCGCACCATCCTGCGCGACACCGCCCGGCAATGCGCCGCCGGCGCGCTCGCGCTCGTGCTGTTCCAATATGCGCTGCGGATGGAATTGAGCCGCCTCTTCCTCATCGGCTTCTCCCTGTATGCCTGGGTATTGTTGCTGGGCTTCCGGCTTACCGCCGGGCGGGTGGTGGGCATCATCCGCCGGGAGTTCGCGGCCCCGCATTATGTCATGGTCGTGGGAACCGGGTCGCGCGCGATGCGCCTGGCCTACGCATTGGAGAAGTCCGCCGAGTACGGGATTCGCCTGCGCGGTTTCCTGAGCGAAGAGAGCGCTCCCGCGAAGAGGGAAATCGTATTGAAAGAGGCTTACCCGGTCTCGCCCGTCGGCGATCTGCCGGCCATGCTCCGCCAGCACGTCATCGATGAAATCATTTTCGCCGTCCCCAGCGAAAGCCTCGCGCGCCTCGAAGAGTATTTCCTGCTCTGCGACGAAGAAGGCGTGCGGACGCGCGTGGCGGTCGATTTTTTCCCTCACGTGAATAGCACCGTGTCGCTCGACCGGTTTGGCGCGACGCCGCTGCTGACCTTTTCCGCGGCTCCCTACGACGAAGTCCGGCTCTTGCTGAAGCGCAGTTTGGATATCGTGCTCGCGGCGGCGGGCTTGGTCGTGCTCGCGCCCTTCATGCTGCTGATCGCCCTCCTGATCCGCCTGACCTCTCCCGGTCCGGCGATTTTCCGCCAGGTCCGCTGCGGTTTGAACGGGCGCCGCTTTGTGTTCTACAAGTTCCGCTCTATGTGCGAGAACGCGGAGGAACTCAAGGCAGCGGTCGCCCACCTCAGCACGCGCCAGACCGCTTTCAAGATCCCGCACGATCCGCGTCTCACTCCCATCGGCCACTATCTGCGGAAGTTCTCGATCGATGAATGCCCCCAACTCTGGAACGTGCTTCGCGGCGACATGTCGCTGGTCGGGCCGCGGCCGGCCGTGCCCAGTGAAGTCGATCAATATAAACGATGGCAGCGCCGCCGCTTGCGCATGCGCCCCGGCCTCACTTGCCTCTGGGCGGTTTCCGGCCGCGACCATCTCGATTTTGAGACTTGGATGAAGATGGATATGCAGTACATTGATAATTGGTCGCTGGCGCTCGATTGGAAGATTCTGGTGCGCACGATCCCGCGCGTCCTCGCGGGCCGGGGCGCCAACTGATCACGAGTTCGACATGCACTTAATTCCCACCCAGGACGAGGTGGTGTCCGTGCTCCGCGAGACGGGCGCCCTTCGCGGCGGCCACTTCGAGTATTCCGGTGGCCTGCACTCGAATGAATATCTTCAAGTCCCCCTGGCGATGCGCTATTACCAGTACCAGCGTATGTTCAGTGTGGGGCTCAGCCGGCTGCTGCGCGCGAATGCCGAAATCCGCGCCATGGTGCCCCACTTGTCCATCGTGGCGCCCGCCAATGCCGGCTTGCCGGTAGCTTACGGAGTCTGTGAAGCCTTGCGCGCCAAACAGATCTATTGGGGGGAGACCGACCAAAACGGTGGCGTCATGCGGTTCCGCCAGTATCTTGAGCAGCACCCCGGCGAGCAGGTGGTGCTGGTCGATGACATTCTGCGGACCGGCAACAAGCTGTCGCAACTGAAGACGCTGCTGCACGCGCGCGGTGCGCAGGTGGTCGGCCTGGCGGTCGTCATCTACCAGCCGAATCCGCAAATCCGCGATTTTGGATCACTTCCGCTCTACTACCTCGCCAAGCTCGAGGCCAGTTATTACACCGACAGCGCTCATTGTGAGCTGTGCAAACGTGGAGTGCCGTTAGAAAAAGTAGTGACTTAGAGAATACTCCCTACAAATGGGGGCAAAATCACTCGAAAAAAGCGCGCTCGAAATCCTTCTAACCACTGATAGGCTATCGTGTTACCGGTGCGCAAAGGCGCCTTGCACAATTCCTGTGCAGAATGTAAAAAAACAGTGACATGTATGCTCGATTACATTCAGATGAGGATTGATTTCCACAGGTTTTTCCACAGACCCGTGGAAAACGAGGCGCGGGCATGAGACTGACGCCGCTCGACTGGGCGGTTGTGGCCGCCTATTTTCTGTTCAATCTGGCCGTCGGCTTCTATTACAAGGGCCGCGCCGGAAAGAACACTGGCGAATTCTTCCTATCGGGACGCAACGCTCCCTGGTGGCTGGCGGGAACTTCGATGGTAGCGACTACGTTTGCCGCCGACACTCCGCTCGCCGTCACCGGCATGGTGGCGAAATACGGAATCGCCGGCAACTGGCTCTGGTGGAACGCAGTCGCCAGCGGCATGCTGACCGTCTTCTTCTACGCGCGGCTGTGGCGGCGTTCGGGAGTGATGACGGACGTTGAATTCGCCGAGATCCGTTATGCCGGCAAACCGGCTGCCTTTCTGCGCGGCTTTCGCGCGCTCTATCTCGGAATTCCCATCAACTGCATCATTCTCGGTTGGGTCAACCTGGCGATGGTCAAAATTCTGTCGCTCATTCTCGGCGTCAACAAGGATTGGGCGCTCGCTATCGTCGTAGGCATCATCGCGCTCACTTCGTGTATTTCGACTTTATCGGGCCTCTGGGGTGTGCTGGTGACCGATCTGTTCCAGTTCGTCATCAAGATGACGATGGTGATCGTGCTCGCCGTGGCGGCTGTGCGCGCCGTTGGCGGAATCGATGCGATGAAAATCCAGCTCGCCGCCATCGATCGCGCCAAAGGCCTGGCCACCGGAACCGCCGGCTCCGCTTTGAGTTTCGTTCCTGACCTCAATTCGGCGTGGATGCCGATGATTACTTTTCTCGTCTACATTTCGCTGAACTGGTGGGCCACCTGGTATCCGGGGGCCGAGCCCGGCGGCGGCGGCTACATCGCGCAGCGCATGTTCTGCGCCAAGGACGAGAAGCACTCGCTGCTGGCCACCTTGTGGTTCAACATCGCGCACTACGCGGTGAGGCCATGGCCGTGGGTGCTGGCCGGCCTCGCGGCCGTGGTCTTGTACCAGCACGATCCCGGATTCCAGCAGGATCCCGAGACCGGCTATATCCGCGTCATGATCGACCACCTGCCGGCCTGGCTGCGCGGCACCATGGTCGCCGCGTTCGCCGCGGCTTTCATGTCCACCGTCGGCACGCAGCTCAACTGGGGCGCCAGTTACCTGGTCAACGACTTCTATCGTCGCTTTGTGCGGCCGGATGCTTCCGACCGCCACTACGTTCGCGCCTCGCAACTCGCAACCGTGTTGCTGACGATCATTTCTGCCGTGATCACTCGCTATATGGATTCGATTGCCGGCGCCTGGCAGTTGCTGATCGTGACGGGCGCCGGAACCGGCACCGTTCTGATCCTGCGCTGGTATTGGTGGCGGATCAACGCATGGAGCGAGGTCTCCGCCATGGCAGCGGCGTTCGTCGTGTCCGTCGTGTTGCAAACGAAGTTCGGCCTCTCCAGCGGTGATCCCCACGGATTTGCTTACATCATGCTGGTCACCGTGGCGATCACGACGGCCGTCTGGTTGGCTGTGACCTTCCTGACGGCTCCCGAACCCGAAGCGCAACTGGTCTCGTTCTACAAACGGGTCCGCCCCGCGGCGGCGCTGTGGAAGCCGATCGCCCGTCTGGCTCCGGAGGTGCCGCCCTCCCGTGAGCTGAAATACAGTTTTTTCGATTGGATCGCGGGCTGCGCGATGATCTACGGCGCTTTATTTGGCGCCGGCAAAGTGATTCTGAAGGACTACGCCACCGGCATCCTGCTGCTGGCCATCGCCTTCTTCGCAGGTCTGTATATCTACCGTGACCTGAGCCGGCGCGGATGGAAGTCGGTCGTGGAGTAAGCGCGGCTGAAGTGCTACATTGATAGTCCGGCGATGCTGAATGCGCCAATTTCGCGAAAACTGCTGCTGACCGTCGTGGCCTCCTGCGCCTTTCTGCCCGCGCAGGATGGAAGCGCCGAAAAGCTGGCTCCGTTTTATCCGACGCCCGAAATTATTGTCGACCGGATGCTCCAGCTTGGCGGCCTCAAGGCGGGCGAAAAGATTTTCGATCTCGGCTCCGGTGACGGCCGCATCGTGATCGCGGCGGCGCAGAAGTTTCATGCCGACGCCTATGGCGTGGAACTGGACAAGGACCTCGCCAAGCAAAGCCGGACGAAAATTCATCAATTGGGCCTCGACAAGAACGCCCACATTATCACCGGCGACCTCCTCAAACAAAACTACAGTTCCGCCGACCTTGTAACCGTGTATCTGCTGCCCGCTTCCAATGACAAAGTCCAGCCGCTCCTCGATCTGCAGTTGAAGAAGGGCGCGCGCGTGGTGGCAAAGGATTTCGAATTCAAGAGTTGGATGCCCGAGAAGGTGGAAACCATTCAGGACGACGGAGAGGGGCGGAGTCACACGCTCTATCTCTATCGCAAATAACCGTGCTGTTCCCTCCCGAATTTTCCTGGCGCCGGTATGTTTCCTGGGCGCGCGCGCTTCTTTCGGCAGTCGCCCTGGCGATCACCCTTTTCTCGTCACCGGCGGCATCGTCCCTGCTCTATGGCGTGCTTGGATTGTTCCTCGCCTATAGCGTCGCCGTCGCCATCGTCAGCCAGTGGCAGAGCGGCACGTTCGGACTGCTGGTGCTCTTCGCCGATACCATCTTTTTCCTTGTTGTAACGAGCTTCGGCACCGAACGCCTGCTCTGGCTGGCCTCAATCTTTTATCTCTATCTGCTGATTGAAGCGCTGGTGTTCTACGGCCAGGTGGAAGTTGTGCTGGTCGCCGCGGTGTGCTCCGTTTTTTGCGCCGTTCTGCCGAACGAGGCGGCCCGGGTCATTGAGCGTACTGTGATTATCGCTGGCGCCCTGGCCTGCGGCTTCGCCGTGAACAAGCAACGCCAGAACGCGAAGGTGGAAGACTTGCAGTCGCAATTGCGGGAAGCGCAGCAACAGGCCGAGAAGGCCCGCGAGGTCGAACGCACCCGGATCGCCTCCGATTTCCACGATGGGCCGCTGCAGAGCTTCATCAGTCTCCAGATGCGTCTGGAGATCCTCCGTAAGTTGATGGAGCGCGATTTGAACGCGGGCATGCAGGATCTCAAGCAACTCTACACTCTGGCGCAGTCCCAGGTCCGTGACCTCCGCGCGTTCCTGCACAGCATGCGGCCGGTGGACGTGGACGGCGCGAATCTCATGTCTTCCGCGCGCCGCACGGCTGAAAATTTCCAGAAAGAGAGCGGCGTTCCGGTCACCTTCCTCGGCAGCAATACGCCGGTCGGCCTGCCTCAGGAAGTAAGCAGTGAAGTGCTGCAGATGTTACGCGAGGCCTTGCACAACATCCAGAAGCACGCCGGAGCGACCCGTGTCGCTGTCTCGATGGAAAAGACCGATCGCGGCCTGGAGATCTCGGTCGACGATAACGGCCACGGTTTTAAGTTCGCGGGCACCTACACGCTCGAAGAGTTGGAATTGCTGCGGCTGGGTCCGGCCAGCCTGAAGCGCCGCGCTCGTTCGCTGAACGCCGATATGCTGCTGGAATCCCGCCCCGGCAGAGGGGCCGGGTTGAAGTTCCGCATTCCGCTGCAGTAGGCTGCGCAATCGCGATCCTTGTTCCCGCCTGACAAGAGACCAGAGCCCTCCATGCTACGCTGGCGGAGTGAACGTCGGGATCACGTGCTATCCGACCTACGGGGGCAGCGGCATTGTCGCTACCGAGTTGGGACTGGAACTGGCCAATCGCGGCCACGAGGTCCACTTCATCAGCTACGCCAACCCGATCCGGCTCGATCCCGGCATCCCGCGCATCCATTATCACGAGGTCGAAGTTTCAACCTACCCGCTGTTTCAATACCCACCGTACTGCCTGGCCCTGGCTTCACGCATGGCCGAGGTCGCGGAAGCTTACAACCTCGACCTGATGCACGTGCACTACGCCATTCCGCACTCGATTTCCGCCATGCTGGCCCAGCAGATGCTGGCTCCCAAGCGCCGCCTCCCGTTTGTGACCACGCTGCACGGCACCGACATTACGCTCGTCGGCACGGACCACTCCTACTTTCCGATCACTAAATTTTCCATTGAGAAATCGAACGGCGTGACCTCGATCAGCGAATACCTGCGCCGCCGCACGGTGGAAGTCTTCCACGTGGAAAATGAAATCCGCGTGATCAAGAATTTCGTGAACTGCGATCTCTACCACCCCGACAATGAGAAGACGGGCGCGGCCGCGTATGCGCCCAACGGCGAAAAGCTGCTCATCCACCTCTCAAACTTCCGTCCCGTCAAGCGCGTTCTCGATTGCATTCGCATCCTGGCGGAGGTCCGCAAGCAGGTTCCCGCGCACCTGCTGATGGTCGGTGACGGCCCGGACCGGGGTCCGGCCGAGCATCTGGCGCGCGAATTAAATATCGACCGGCACATCTCGTTTCTCGGCAAGCAAAGCCATGTGGAACGCCTGATCCCCCTCACCCATGTTCTGCTCATGCCGAGCGATCTCGAGTCCTTCGGCCTCGTGGCGCTCGAAGCCATGGCTTGCGGCGTCGTGCCGGTTGCGACTCGCGTCGGCGGCGTTCCCGAACTCATCACCGATGGCGAAGACGGATTCCTCGAACCGCCCGGCGACATTGCCGCACAAGCCGCGCGCGTCATCGCTTTGCTGAGCGATGAAGGGCTGCACTACCGAATGGCCAAGACCGGCCGGTGGAACGCCGCCGAGCGCTACTGTCCCGACAAAATCATTCCCCTTTACGAAAAGCACTACCGCGACGTGCTGGACTCCTGAGTCACGCCTGGCGAGGAAAACCGGCTCAGCGAGTTATCACCGTTGAATGGCAGCGCTATTGCATTCGGAAATGTATTCGTGTCTCAGGACTGGAATCGAGCGTGGCAGATGGAACATATGACTGTTACAAGCACCACTCAAGTCCCGAAGGATGGTATCCAGGCATACCGGATCGAGGTCGAGGAATCGATTTTGCGAGACCTCGGCAACCGGCTCGAAAATACACGCTGGCCGTCTCGAATTGCGGACTTAGGCTGGGACGGCGGAACGGACAGCGACTACTTGCGCGGGCTTCTCGACTATTGGCTCGAAAAATACGATTGGCGCAATGAAGAACAAAAACTCAACCGATTCGCGCACTATCGAACCGAGATTGACGGCGTCGGCGTCCATTTCTTGTACGAGCGCGGCAAAGGGCCGGCGCCCTTCCCGCTCATTCTTACCCACGGGTACCCCGATTCCTTTTATCGGTTTCTCAAGCTGATTCCGCTCCTTACCGATCCGGCCGCGTTTGGCGGGCGTGTGGAGGATGCCTTCGACGTCGTTGTACCCGACATCCCGGGCTATGGATTTTCAGATAAGCCGAAAGAGCAGGGATCCACCTTCCGCGTCAGCGACCTCTGGGCACGCCTGATGACGGAGCGCCTGGGCTATGAGCGCTTCGGCGCGCATGGCGGCGATTGGGGCAGCACAATCACAGAACAACTCGCTCGACAGCATTCCGATTGCGTGGCCGCGATTCACCTCACCGATGTTCCATTCGGACATCTTCTTCAGCGGAAGCCTGATGATCCGTCGCCGGCTGAGCAAAAGTTTTTCAAGAAGAGTGAAGAATGGCGCGAAATGGAAGGCGCGTACGCGTTGATCCAATCCACAAAACCGCAAAGCCTCGCACCAGGCCTGAATGACTCGCCGGCAGGATTAGCGGCGTGGATCATCGAAAAGTTTCGGGCTTGGAGCGACTGCGGCGGCAAGCTCGAATCCCGATTTTCTAACGACGAGCTTCTCACGAATGTGATGATCTATTGGGTAACACAGTCCATCGGAACATCTTTTCTGACTTACTTCGACCACGCAAACGCCGGCGCATTGACCTGGATGAAGCAAGGAATCAAAAACTGGATGGGATCATCAACGGTACCGGCGGCCTTCTCGTTATTTCCGAAAGACATCGGACACCCGCCACGCGAGTGGGCGGAACGCTTTTTCAACGTTCAACGCTGGACGGAGATGCCGCGAGGCGGCCACTTTGCCGCGATGGAAGAGCCGGATTTGCTTGCTGCGGAACTTCGCGAATGGTTTCGCCAGTTTCGGTGACCGCTACGCCGCAGCAGGCGGTCCGAACCAGACCGTCAGCGCGTCGCCGAGCCCCTGCTGCGTCCCGTCTCCTACCCAGGCCACATATCCGTCGGGCCGAATCAACACGGCGCTGGGGGGAGTGATCGCTCCGACTGCCGGAAGTTGCCATGCACCCTCGTATTTGGCATCGATCCACTGAATCCGGCCGGCCCATTGCGTGATGTCGAAGCCGCCGGACTTACCGAGGTTGAGGAGCACCGGCCGCGCAGCGTGCAGCAGGGTGAAGACCCGCATGGGGCCGGTGGCGGTGACCAGGTCGAGATCGGGCACGCGGCGACCGAGCAGCGGGTGTCCCTCGCCGAGGTCGTAGTGAATGTCCAGACCCGACATCATCGCGGTGTATCGCTTGCGAGCCTCGTCCATCTGCACCAGCTCGGAAACAATGTCGCGTAAGGCTGCGTTCCGATCGTCACCGCGGTCGAGTGCAGTGATCGCCATGGTGTTGCGCAACACGCGGGCGCCGACGGGGTGCCGCTCGGCATGGTAGGTATCGAGGAGGCTCTCCGGCGACGTGCCGTGGACCACCTGTGCGAGCTTCCATCCCAGATTCACTGCATCCTGGACACCGATGTTGAGTCCCTGTCCGCCTACTGGGGAATGCACGTGCGCCGCGTCGCCGGCCAGGAGCACGCGTCTCGCCCGGTAGGACGCCGCCTGCCGGGCCATATCGGTAAATCGGGAGATATAGCTGGCGCTGCGAAGACCATAGTCCGTGCCGTAGACCGGAATGAGCGCCTCGCGGACGTCGCGCAGCGTCGGCTCGCCACCTTGGACGACGTGTTGTTCACTCAACACGACGCGCGCGCGTTTGCCGTCCTCCAGTTTCCCCACGGCATAGATGCCCTTTTCCCCACGGCGGATGCCCCACTCGGGCTCTTCGGCCATCTCGACCTCGCCAATCAAGTAGCTGACCGACGGATCCCACCCCGGGAAGTCGATGCCTGCTTTCTTGCGGATCACACTGCGACCTCCGTCGCACCCGACGAGATACTTCGCTCGCAACGATTCGCGGTCGGACATCTCGACATCGACCCCGGTGTCGTCCTGTGCGAAACCCGTCACCTCACGTCCCCGATAGATCGGCACCGCCAGTTCGCCGGTCCAGCCGGCCAGGATGCGTTCGATGTGGATCTGCCAGAGCGCGAGAAAGTAGTTGTGGCGAGTCGGGAGGTCGCTGAGATCGAGATTAATCCGCGCGAAGGGTGCCCTTTGAGACACCTGCCCTTGCGAAAGAAAGCGATCGGCGATTCCCCGCTGATCGAGTACCTCGAGCGTGCGCGAGTGCAGCCCGCCTGCGCGCAAACCGGCGAGGTCCTGGCTTTCGCGCCGCTCGACGATGGCGGCATCGACCCCCGCCAACGCCAGTTCGCCCGCCAGCATCAGCCCCGTCGGACCTCCACCGGCAATCACCACTGCATGCTCGGTCATAGGCCGCAATTATGCGGCACGGCCCGGGTCTTGCTGCAAGCCCCCCGGTGCGCGATATCCTAATAGTGGCAGCGAGCTAATGGCTCGAATTTACGATCACGAGTTGTGGCTCCGGAGACATGCGGCCGCCGAAGCTCACGAACGCCGGATTGTGCGGAAACGAAGCGGCCGGTAAGGGGCTGCTCTATCCCCCGCCGCCGACCTGCGCGTACTTGCTGCGAACCACGTTTTTCGGATCCGTCCCACTCGGAACCACTACGCTGTAGAACGGATTCATCATCTCTTCCCATGTCATCGTGCCGTAGTAGACCGTTCGATTCGGATTCGGATTGAACTTGTTGTTCACCGAATTGTCGAAATGCGCGTAGACGTGCATCACCGATCCTTTTGGCGCCTTCACCGAAACGTTATACCCAAGCTGCCAGTTGAAGTCGTAGTGCGGCACACTCAGAATTGTCTGTTTCCGCCCGTCGGGATACTCCAGCACGTACGTCATGTCCTTGCCGCGAAAATGCATGTGCGGCATCAGGTAGACCAGTTCCGCGTCCTGAAGGAATTCCACTTCGGCCGGAGGACTCTCCCAGTTGGGATCATTGGGTGGGATCGCGAACCGCTTCGGATCGGTCGGCGACGTGGTCAGGAACGAAATGTACCGCCGCTCGGGAGGCGTCTGGGCCACCGTGAACCCGACCTTCACGTGATCCGTCACTGCCTTCCCGTTCGGCGTGTAATGCAGGTTGAAGGTGATGTCCGATCCCGCGGGAATCAGCTTGGCCGCGTGAATCGGCCGGTAGTCCGCGGCAAAGTTCCCCGGCAAATAGCAATCCTCGGCGCCGCCCGGCGGCGGCAGGCCGCGCCCGGTCCCGCGATTTACCACTGGCGTGGGATCATCGTCGCTGCTGCGCGCTGTGCCGGCGCCCAGGAACGTGGGCCCCTTGTCCGGAAGCGCCGATCCATCTTCGCCGCGCTCCTTATCGGTCCAGTACGCCACACCGTATTTATACGCCGGGTTGTGCGGAATGTAGCTGATGCACATGTGATGCGTCACCGCTGGAAACTCCGGCTTGACCTGCACGGAGGTGACCCAGGTGTCCTTGGTGAAGCCGGTCGGCATGATCACCGTGATCCACTCGACCACGTTGTTCTTCGTGCTCGCGGCAACTTCGGTCACCGGCCCATCCACCACGATGTCCGGCTCGATCAGCCAACCGTCCGCCCAGCGCACCGCCGGCGGCGCATCCTTCGCGTCGCCTTCCGGCGCCCCCTGGTCCGCCCACTTCGCAATCGTTTCGATCTCGCTTTGCTTCAGCGAGCGATCGTTCAAGTAGGGACCGTACTGCGCGTCCGCGAACCACGGCGGCATCTTCCGCAACGCCACGGCGGCTTTCATAGCTTTCGCCCACGGCCGGACGTTCTGGTAAGTGAGAAACGACATCGGCGCCACCTGCCCCGGCCGGTGACAACCCTGGCAATTCCGCTGCAAGATCGGTTCGACGTCTTTGTGGAAGGTAATGCCCGGCAGATCGGCGGCCGATGCCGAGAGAGCCATCAGGAATACAGTCAGGAGCCGCATCATCGATTCCCTCCCCGGTTGAGACACAACCAGAAGTATATTGACTCGGAGTCGCTCGGGCAAGCGTCCTGGTTCGTGCCAGTCCGTCGCAAATCCTCGAGCGGTCGCCCGTTCCGAAACTGATAGAATCAAAGATCAGCCGGAAAGTGAGACCAGGTTGTCGCGCCAGGGTACGCGTGTAATCGCAATCTATCCCGGATCGTTTGACCCCATCACCAATGGGCATCTCGATCTGATCCAGCGCGGCTCACGTCTGTTTGACCGGTTGATCGTATCGATTCTTCGCAACGAGAGCAAGTCGCCGCTGTTCTCGGTCGAGGAGCGCATGGAAATGCTGTGCGAAGTGGTGCAGGGTTACGCGAATGTCGAGGTCGATTCGTTCAACGGCCTGCTGGTCGATTACGCCGAAAAGCGCGAGGCCCAGGTTCTGTTGCGCGGCATTCGGGCCATCTCGGATTACGAGTACGAGCTGCAGACCGCGTTGATGAACCGCAGGCTGCGTCCTACGCTGGAAACGGTATTTTTGTTGTCGAACGAAGCGTATTCATTTATCAGTTCCCGGCTGGTGAAAGAAGTCTTCAGCCTGGGCGGAAACATAACGGGCCTGGTGCCGCCGAGCGTCGAACAGCGGCTGCACCACAAATTTAAAAACTGAACCGGGAGGGGCATAAGCCACAGTCATATGCAGGCAGTCGCAAACGCAATCGCGGACCGTATCTCATTAATCAGCGTCTCATCGACCATGAAGGTGGCGGCGGAAGCCGAACGCCTTCGCGCCGAAGGCGTCGATATCGTGGATTTCGGCGCCGGCGAGCCGGATTTTCCTACCCCGGAAAATATCAAGCAGGCGGCGATTCGCGCTCTCGACGAGAACTTCACCAAGTACACCAACACCGCGGGCACGCTCGAGCTGAAGCAGGCCGTGTGCGAGTACCACACCCGCCATTTCGGCACCAGCTACAAGCCCGCCGAGTGCCTGATTACCGTCGGCGGCAAGCACATCATCTTCAACGCCATGCAGGCGCTGATCAATCCCGGAGACGAGGTCGTCATCCCCGTCCCGTATTGGGTCACCTACAAGGACGTCGTGAATTACGCGGGCGGCAAATGCGTCTTCGTCGATACCGATGAATCGAACGGCTTCGCCGTGACCGCCGCCATGATCGCGCCGCACCTGACCTCGCGCACCAAGGTCGTCATCATCAACTCGCCCTCTAATCCGAGCGGCGCCCTGGTCGATCGCGCCGAGTTCGAGAAGATCTACAAACTGACCTCCGAGCGCGGCATTTACTTGATGACGGACGAATGCTACTGCTTCTTCGTCTATGACAGCGAGCCGTTTTCGATCGCGTCGCTGCCGGGCGCGAAGGAGAACGTCCTGGTGGTCGGCTCGCTCTCCAAGACTTATGCGATGACCGGCTGGCGGGTCGGCTTCGGCTTGATGCCGGCGCCGATCATCGGGGCCATGACCAAGCTGCAAAGTCATTCGACCTCGAACCCAACTTCGATCGCGCAGAAGGCCGGGACGGAGGCCCTGCGCGGCCCCCAAGATTCGGTCAAAACTATGCTGGCCGAGTACCGCCGGCGGCGCGATTTCGTGGTCCAGCGGTTGCGGGCGATTCCCGGCGTGACCTGCGCCGATCCTCGTGGCGCGTTCTACGCGTACCCGAACCTCGGCGTCGTGATCGGCAAGCCGGGCATCCAGAATACCCTTCAGCTCTGCGAGCGTCTGTTGTCCGAGGCCAAAGTCGCGGTCGTCCCCGGCGAGGCCTTCGGCACCGAACAGCACATCCGCCTGTCGTATGCGACTTCACTGAAGGAGCTGGAGCGCGGCATCGACCGCATCCACCAGTTCGTCGTGCAACACTCCTAGTAGTGGGGCAGGCTTCCAGCCTGCCCAGTCTTGTTTGATGCAAACTTCTGACCCGGTCCGCCTCACTCCCTCTCTGCGCGAGAAGGTGTGGGGCAAAACCCGGCTCTCCCCCTGGTTCCCCGATTCGTCCCTCCGGATCGGCGAGGCCTGGTACCTCGCCGGCCGCGAGCTGCCGCTCCTGGTCAAGCTGATCTTCACCTCCGAGCGGCTCTCCGTGCAATTGCATCCCGATGACGGCGAGGACGGCGCGCGCGGCAAGAACGAAATGTGGCATATCCTTGAGGCCGAGCCGGGCGCGGCCATTGCGCTCGGGTTTCGCGAGCGTATTACTCGGGAGCGCTTGCGCGATGTGGCCGGCGCCAGGGAAATCGAGCAACTGCTCAACTGGATACCCGTAAAACCAGGTCAGACCTTTTACTCGCCGGCCCACACCGTTCATGCGATCGGCGCCGGCATCGTGCTCTGCGAGATTCAGCAGAACTCGGACGTGACCTATCGCCTCTGGGACTATGGAAGGCCGCGCGAGATCCACACCGAGCAGGCCGTGCCGCTTGCCGATCTCACCGTCCACCCCGGCCCAACGCCGCCTGTCTCAATCGCGGAGGGCTGCGACTTGCTGGTCCGCTCCAAGCACTTCGTCACCGAGTGCGTGCGTCTGCCGCGCGGCGGCGAGCGGACGCCCTCGGCGCAAGTGTGCCAGTTGTGGATCTGCCTGGAAGGAAGCGGATCGATCGGAACTGCCCCCGTTCGCCGTGGCGACGTATGGCTCTTGCCCGACACCGGCCCGCAGCCCGTGGTCCGGGCGGAGACACAGGCGCATTTTCTCCGCACGTACGTGCCGGATTGATCTGGCGTCAGATCGTCAGCGTCACCTTGCTCAACGTCCGCGGCCGGTCCGGGTCCAACCCCTTCTCCGCCGCCAGGCACGCCGTGAAGATCTGCGCCGGCACGATGTACGGAATCGGCGTCAGCGCCTCGCGAATCCGGCGCGGAATCCGGATCACGCGCGTGGCCGTCGCCTCCGCCTCGCGATTTGCCGCGTCCGTGATCGCCACGATTTCCGCGCGCAACCCGCGCAGCTTAACCAGCGTCTGGCCGATCGATCCCCACGTCACTCCCGGCGGCGCGAAGGCGAATACAGGGAAGCTCGGTTCCACCAGCGCAATCGGGCCGTGCAGGAAATCGGCCGACGAGAACCGCTCCGCCACCACGTAGCACGTCTCCATTAACTTGAGCGCGAACTCGAACGCATTCGCGTAGTTGAGGCCGCGCCCCACAACCACCGCGTGACTCATGAACCGGTAGCGCTCCGAGAGTTCCCGAATCTGCGGTTCCAGCTTTAGCACCATCTCGACCAGCTCCGGCAGCCTCTCCAGATCGCCGATGCGGACCCGCCCCCCCAGCGCATACGCGAGCAGGTACAGCATCAGGAGCTGGCCGGTGTAAGTCTTGGTGGCGGCCACGCTCTTTTCTTTGCCCGCCCGCACCAGGAACACGTGCTCGGCAATCCGCGCCAGGGCGCTCGCGCGCTCGTTGGTAATCCCCAGCGTCAACGCGCCGGCTTCGCGCGCCTGCTCCATCACCATGTTGGTATCGGTTGATTCGCCCGATTGCGAAATCCCGACCACCAGCGCGTCCTGATACGCCGGGCGCGCGCCGTACAATGTGACGATCGAAGGCGCGGCGAGCGCGACCGGAATGCCGGTCGTGATCTCCAGCAGGTAGCGTCCGAACAGCGCCGCATTGTCCGACGTGCCGCGCGCCACCAGCACGATCAGCTTGGGCCGCCGCCGCTCGATCAGCCTCCGGAACGCCTCCACCCGCCGCATGCTTCCTGTAAACGTGCGTTCGAGCGCCAACGGCTGCTCCCGGATCTCTTCCATCATTCGTGACATGGTGAAACGTTGATTATAGGGGCGCGCATGCCTTACCTGTGAGAACCTGATCTGATGAGGCCGGCCGGTCCGGCTTGGAGGAAAGGGAATGCGGGCGTTCCAGCGCATGGTGATCAACGACCCGATGCTCGTGATCACGCCGCTCATCGTCTTTGCGATCACGATGGTGGTGGCCTTCGCCGTCACCCGGGTGTTGCTGCGTGTGCTGCAGGCGTGGAACACGCGTACCGCCAGCCGCCCCGGGCGCATCCTCATCGAGGCTCTGCGTGGTCCTCTGTTCATCTGGAGCCTGATCCTCGCCGTTCACCTCTCGCTTCAGTTCTCCGCACTCCCCGGCCGCTATACCCAGTGGACCAGCAAGACGCTCGCCGCGCTGTGGATTCTCTCGCTCACCCTGATGTTCATGAAGATCTCCCGGAACCTGGTCCGCCACTACGGCGATCAGGTCCCCGGCGCTCTTCCCGTTTCCACCCTGACCGAAACGCTGGCGCAACTGGCGGTCCTGATTCTGGGCGCGCTGGTGATCCTCAACCAGTTGGGTTTCTCGATTGCGCCGATCCTCACCGCCCTCGGCGTTGGCGGTCTCGCCGTCGCCCTCGCTCTCCAGGACACCCTTTCGAACTTGTTCGCCGGTTTCTACATCACCGTGGCGCGCCAGGTGCGGCTCGGCGATTACATCCGCCTCGATGCGGGCCAGGAAGGTTACGTCATCGACATCAGTTGGCGCAGCACCAGCATCCGCTCGCTGGCGAATAATCTGATCGTGGTGCCGAACTCGAAACTGGGGCAAGCCATCGTGACGAACTACAGTCTGCCGGAAAAGCGCATGGGCGCGAGCGTCCAGGTCGGCGTCAGTCTCGATTGCGATCCCGGCCACGTCGAGCGCGTCCTGCTCGAAATCGGATTGGCCGCCGCTAACGAAGTGCCCGGTATGCTGGCCGACCCAGCGCCTTCGGTAACGTTCGATCCCGGCGTCGGCGAGTTCTCGGTCGGCTTCAGTCTTAACTACCAGGTCACCGACTTCGCCACTCAGTTCGGGGTTCGCAACGAGCTGCGCAGGCGCATCTTCCAGCGGTTTCGCGAGGAGCGCATCGTCACTCCCTTCCCGACCCGCACCGTCTACGTGGAGAAGGACAACGCATGATGGCGCCCACGGCCGTCACCGGCCTGGTGAAGCGGTTTTCCGATCCTTCCGACGGCGAGTTGGTCAAAAGTCGCGATCTGGTGCTGATGCTGCTCGACCACACCCCTGCGCCGTTTTCGCGCAATCAGTTTACGCCGGGGCATCTCACCGCCACCGGCCTGGTGTTTGCCCCCGACGGTGAACGCGTTCTGCTGATTCACCACAAGCGCCTCGATCGCTGGCTGCTGCCCGGCGGTCACATCGAGCCGGAAGACTCAACGCCCGCCGAAGCCGCACGTCGCGAAGTCGTCGAAGAAACGAGCGTATCGCTAGTGCTGCGTGGCGATCCGCCGCTCGCCGGCATCGATGTCCACGGCATCCCGCCCAAAGGCGCCGAACCCTACCATCTGCACCACGATCTGATTTTTTTCTTCCGTGCCGCCACCGACCGCGTCCAGGCCTCCGAGGAGTCCCGTGACGTCGTCTGGTGCGCCCGTGGCGATTTCGATCGCTACGCCGTTCCCTCTAACGTCCGCAGCGCCTACCGCCGTATCCTACTTCTTCTCTGCTAACGGTGCCGAACACCAGCTGCAATACTTTTGGCCTGCCTCCACGCGCGTGTTGCACCACCGGCAGCTCGCCTGCCCTTTCACATAAGTGATTCCAAACCCCGGCAGCGTCTTCGAGCATTTCGGGCAGACCGGGATGCCTTTCGGAATCGGTTCCTCGCAACACGGGCAGTTGATTTCCGATCGCGCGAGTTCGTCCTCGTCCGGATTCAAGGCCGTCCCGCACTGAGCGCAATAATACGTCAGCCGGCTGCGCTTCGATTCCGACCCGCATGCCGGACAACAAACCGTTCCCGGTTGCGGTGCCGTCTTCAGGAACACGACGCCGAGAAACACCAGAACTCCAGCCGAACCGACGAAGAGCAGGTTTTCCCAGATTGCCGTGGCGCCGATCCAGCCGGGTATCGGAACCATGGCGATTCCGCCGGCGATGAAGGCAAGCCCGACGGGCTTCCACCACCACGGTGCGTTTTGATGGGCCACTTCCATAGAGCTACGCCGGGCCGCCCACAATGCCGCAGCAGGGCGCCACACCATTCACCGAAACCTGCTTGCTTCCGAAGTTTGCGTACACCGCCTGCCCGACTTTCAGGGAACGCAGCAGATTGTTGTCGGTCACCTTGAAGCTGAACGTTCGTCCTGTCGCCGTTTCTTTAGCCACGGCGAGGCCGGTACGCAGGTCGATCTGTGTGATGGTGCAGCACGGCTCCGCAGGCTTCGCAGCCGCCGAAGATACCGCCGCGATGCTGCAACAGGGCACGGCGCCATCTACCGAAACCTGGCTGGTGGCGAAGTTGGCATACACCGTCTGCCCGATTTTCAAATTCTTGAGCAACGCTGCGTTCGGCACCTTAAACGTGAAGCTGCGGCCTGTGGCTGTTTCCTTTGCGGTCACCGTCGCCGTCCGTGCATCGATACCGGTGATCCCGCAGCAGGGCTCGGCGGCGCGCCCTTCAGGCGTGAGAGCCAACAGCGCAGCTCCGAAAATCAATGCCGGGACAATCCTGTTTGTGTCGATGTTCTGTCTCATGGCGACTTCCTTTCTTGTGCGCAAGACGCTATTCCGGGCCGCCCACCATGTTGCAGCAGGGCGTGACACCATTCACCGAAACCTGCTTGCTTCCGAAGTTTGCGTACACCGCCTGCCCGGCTTTCAGGGAACGCAGCAGATTGTTGTCGGTGACTTTGAAGCTGAAGGTTCGGCCGGTTGCGGCTTCCTTGGCCACAGCAACGCCAGTCCGCAAGTCGATGCCGGTAATGTTGCAGCACGGGACCGCTGGCTTGGCCGCCGCCGAAGATACCGCCGCGATTGAGCAACAGGGCGCCGCGCCGTCCACGGAAACCTGGCTCGTGGCGAAGTTGGCATACACGCTCTGGCCGATTTTCAAGCTTTTGAGCAAAGCGGAGTTCGGTACTTTAAACGTGAAGCTGCGGCCGGTGGCTGTCTCCTTTGCGGTTACCGTTGCCGTTCGCGCATCGATACCCGTGATCCCGCAACAGGGCGTGACTGCCCGAGTCTCCGGCGCGAAGGCGAACAAGGCAGCCGCTACGATCAATGCCGTTACAACCCTGTTTGCGTATGTTTTTCGCTCGTGTCTCATAGGTGATGTCCTTTCTCTGAAATTCACTGAACGTGTACGTTGAATTGCGTCGGACTGTCTCCGAACACGCGGCCGTGCGCATCCTTGACCGCCGACGCGCTGACATTGAAATTGCCGGGACTCGGCCAGTTATGATTCACTGTCACGCCGTCCTGCGGCGACCCTTGCGAACCCGCTTCACGCAAATCCAGCCCGGCGCCCACCGTTTTGATCAGCGGATTGTTGCTGAAGTTCACCGAATATTGGATCCGGTCCGTATACGGATAGCAGGGCCTCATGCGTACGGTGTAGGGCGAGGTCGACCCGGCTGCCGGCGCCGCATTTCCAGTAACTACCGCGGTCAATCCCGTGGAGTTGCCTAACAAGTCCCAGAACCCGAGATGCACCTTGGGCGGAGCCCAGATGATGTCGCTCTTTCTGACCACCGGCGTCTTCAATTGATAGCGCACGTCGATTCCCGCATCGATATCGGCGGTCAGTGCGTTGACCGCGCCCGTGCTCCCGCAGTTCGGACCGGCGTATGCCCAAAAGTCGCCGATAAGGGCCGGCCGCGGGCCAATCTGTGCCGACAGCACATTGCCTTCCTCGACTTCGAACTGCAGCCCCCCAAAAACGTAGGGAGTTACGCTGGCGCGCACTCCTTGTCCGGCCAGCGACACATTGCCCGAGCTCGTGAAAGTGGGCGTAAAGCCAAGGTTGCCGCCGCACTTTTGCCCATCGCAGGAGAAATCAAACGGGCCCGAGCCGCTTCCTGAAGCCGTGTAACGAACATCCACTTCAGCCTGCGCGTTGATGTCCACGCCGCCTTGGACGAACAAGTCGACTCCCGCCTCCACCACCACGCCTTCGATCACCACCGCGCCTTTCAACAGCGGAAACGTGATCGGTTGTGTCGGAATCGGGATATCTTTCTTGAAGTTCACCTTCTTCACGTCCACGCTCATCTGCGCGCCCAAACTCATGGTGCCCGCCGTCCTCAAGGCTTTAGGGCGAACGTAGAAGAGGCATGGATTGTAGAATGCCTGCACTTCGGCGTTGAAACTCCCGGAGAACGGGAACTTGATGTCGACGCTGCCCGAAACCGACACACCGCCTCCGACACTGGTGTTGTTCAACGTATAGGGCAGATCGAAAGTCCGGCTGAACTGCACGGGACTCGACTGGCTTTCGGTCTTCTCGGCGCACGCGTCGAGCACGTCTCCGACGCTCAGGCTCTGCGGTGTCCCCGGCGGATGAGCGGCTACCCACCGGTCGACCCCTGGCTTCGACACCAGAAACACGGAATCCGCCGGCAACGTCTTCGCCTTTTGCGCCAGAGCATCCCGGTAGCCCGCCGGTAAGTTGGAAGCCTGCACGCCGGCCGCGCCGGCGAGCCGCCACTGATCCGCGGCGACACTCCGCCCGCCCACATTGGCCGTGACGTGTTTGAATTCCCAGCCTGGTCCCTGCCCGGG
The DNA here is from genome assembly GCA_036406715.1 of Bryobacteraceae bacterium. Taxonomy (GTDB): domain Bacteria; phylum Acidobacteriota; class Terriglobia; order Bryobacterales; family Bryobacteraceae; genus PSRJ01. The sequence goes on from DASXAK010000093.1 coordinate 36,765, forward strand.
AGCAATCGTTGCCGGGGGTGCAGGCGCCGCGGCGGGCGCGGGTGTCGCCGCATTGCCGCCTCCGCTCGTGATGGTGCAACAAACTGTCTTGCCGTCGATCGAAACCTGGTTTCGAGCCAGATTCGCATAGATGCCCTGTCCGACTTTCAACGAACGCAGCAGCGCGGCATCGGGGACGGAGAACTGAAACTGCTGGCCGGATGCGTTTACGCGCGCGGCCACCGCGCCGTTCGGCTGAATGGCCGTGATGACGCAGCAGGGCTGGGCGGCGAGCGAGCCCGCCCAAGCAGCCGCGAGAAGCACGAATAGAGTCTTGGTCATGACGATATCTCCTCTTTGGGTTCCGTTCGAAAGCTACTTTGGTTTTTGCAGCGCCACGCGAACCAGTCGCCCCAGCCCGCTCACCTGACCCTGCATGTTGGCCGCAAGCAACGAGCTCGCCTGCGGGTCTTTCGTGGCCTTCAGCATTTGGAACGACCGCTTCAGGCAGTCGACCACCGCCGGCATTTGCGCGGAGACTTGAAACCCGGTCAATAACAGGTTCAGGTTGCGGTAGCGCGTCAGGAATTGCGGCACCGTGGTGGAAACCGAATTCATTGTGTTTGTGGCCGCCGTGGTGTCCTGCGTGAATGCCGGCGGAAGAGTTGTGGTTCCGTTGGCTCCGGTGTCCTGGGCAAAGCCGGCGCCGGCAATCGATGGGGTGGCGTTCCCCGTGTTTTGCGCAAACCCTCCGCCGGCAGGCGAGAGACCGCCGGTAGAAGCCGCCGGTAAGCCGGATGTGACGCAGCCCATTACGCCTCCGGCGGAATTCACACCGCCGGTCGCGGCGGGGCCGGGCGCGGTAAACGCGATGCCGGGATTCGCAGCCACTCCCGGTGTTCCCGCGTCGAACGGTGCGCCGGGATTCCCCGCTGTGGCCGCGTCACCGGGCGCGGCATTAGCTGGTGCAGCGCCGTCTCCGCCGGGAACGCCCCCGGGGAAGCCTCCCGCTCCCGCCGCGCCCGGCAGGTCCTGCACCATGCTCTGCACCTGCTGCTCGAGTTGCTGCACTTGGGCTTCGAGCGGAGAATCGATCCCCGACAGCAGCGGCGCCGGTATCATTCCTTTCGATGTGTAGTTGATCGGCACAATCCGGTAGCGAAAGATCATCCCGTGCTCGCCCGCCACGTAGCCGCGATCGCGCCGCGGCAGGCTGAACGCGTCCGCGCTCGCCGGAAACGGATACTCGCGAGAGTTCCACCGGTTGCCGCCATCGGTCGTGAAACTGATCTTGCGGTAAAGCAGCGCCCAGCCCACTTCGGGATCCGCGAATTGCATCCGCTTTCCCGGCGACGTGGCCAGCCCCGTCCAGGTCCGTCCGCCGTCGGTGGTCTTGTAGACCTGGCCGGTGTCGGCCGCCCCAACCCTTACATAGCCCGTGTTCTCGTCGATAAAGAACGTGTCCTCGGGCTTTCCCGTCAGCTCCTGCGTGGTCATCGACCAGGTGGCTCCTCCGTCGGCTGTCTTGGCGAGAAACAGCAGATTATCCACCCCGTATGGCATTGCGATCGCGAACCCGACCGCGGGCGATACGAAGTGCACGCGCCGCCACTCGCACGATACGTTCTGGAATAAGCCGTTGACCTGCACCTTCGCTGCGCACGGAAACACCGGCTGCCAGCTCCGCCCGCCGTCCCGCGTGATTTTGATGATGTCCTTGGAAAGCGAGACGCCGGTGGCCTCCGACGTGAACATGTAGTCCGTGTGATTCTCGTCGATCGTTCCCGCCACCGTCCAAAGCTTTCCGTCTCGCGTGCGGAGCAGCCGGCTGGCGGAGCCGGTACGCTGGACGGCCCACCCGTGCGTCCCGTCGAGAAAGCGGAATTCGCTGATCGCGCGCTCGCTCGATTGCGGATCGCCGTATTGCACGTCCCAGTGATCGCCGCCGTCGGCGGTGTGGACGATCAGGCCGCCCGAGACTTCATTGGCTCCTCCACCGGCCCACCCTTCCTCGGCCGTCGCAAAAAAGACGTCAAAGAAGCGGACATCGTCCGGGTAGCTCACCGGCTCCCAGATGCCTTTCCACTGCGGCGCCGGGGCCCGTTGCCCGAAGCCAGGAATCAGCAAGGCGCTGATACAGCACAAGACCACCGTGCGAAAATGCGTCCGTTTCATATCGTCTCCCCTCGGTTCTGCCGAAGTGATCTGTCGGACCAATAGCGCGACAAACGCGCCAAAACTGGATCACGAATTCGGTATTTTTTGGTGGAGCGCTGCTATTTCGCAGCTTCGAGGGGAGTGGAAACAGAATCCGCTTGATGGGCGATGAGCTCGAAGCCCTTGCGGTGGGCGGTCTCGCGCACTTCCTGGAACGTCGTTCCAGCCGCGGACGAATTCTCGAGAGCCTGGATGCGTCCCAGTTCCAGAGACGCTTCCAGTTGGTAGCGGACGATGCCGTTTCGCTGGAATTGCGCAATCATCTGGCGCGCGAGCTTCGCCGCGGGCTCGAGATTGCGCTCCGCGATCAGTAGCGAGATCTGCTCGATCGTCACATCCGCCTGGACCGCAATGTCGTAGTTGCGCCCGGCAAGTGCCATGGCGGCATCCAGATTCTTGCGGGCATCGGCCAGCCGGTTCTGCGCGCGGAGAGCCCGTGAGAGTACGACGTAGGCCGACACCTCGCCGGCCGGCTCATTCTGAGCCCGAAACACAGCGAGAGCCTCCGCCGCGACCGCCTGCGCCGCCGCAGCCTTGCCGGCATCGGAATCCAGCTCGGCCAGCGCCAGTTGCGTGGCGGCGATCGCGTCTTTTTCGGCGATTTGTCGTCTCACCGCAAGAGCTTCGGTATACGCGCGGCGCGCCCGATCGAAATCGAACCGTTGCCGGTAGAGTGCCCCGATCGAGTGAAGGGTGTCCGCATAGTAGTATTTCGCGCCTCGTTCGCGATGCAGAGCCAGCGCGCGCTGGTACATCGTCAGCGCTTGGGCAAGATCTCCGGCGAGCGCCAGCGTTGTACCGATATTGGCGGCGGCGATGCCCTCCGTGGTTTTGTTTCCGATCTCCTTGGATAGATCCAGAGACCGGCGATAGAAGGCCAGCGCCTCCCCCAGTTTTCCCTCCAGCCGTAGCGAGTTTCCGATGTTGCCGGTCTGAATGGCCATCCCATTCCTGTCGCTGATCTCGCTCTGGATCTGGAGCGCCTCCCTCTGCATCTCCAGTGCGGTTGCAAGGTCTCCGCGATACTTGAAGGTCAGGGCGAGATTGCCGAGCTCGCGCGCCGTTCCCTGCCGGTCGCCGATCTCACGCGTCAGCGCCAGCGCCTCGCGATAGAGCCGCTCCGCGGTTACCCAGTCGTCCTGGTTGAGCGGCACTTCCGCGGCTGAGTGCAGAATCCGGGCAAGGCCGCCGCGGTCTCCGATATCCATATATATGCGCCTGCCCTCTTCGCAGACCGGCCCGGCTTTCTCGTTCTCTCCCAGATCCGCCAGGGCCCGGCATTCCTGTGTGCGCGCGCGAGCCACAAGAAGCCGGGCGCCTTGCTTCGCCGCCTTTTGCGCAGCGCTTTCCGCTGCGTCTCTGCGCAGTTTGGCATCGCCGAGAGCCGAGCCGGCGTCGGACCGCGCGAGATCGATGCGCGGGTCGTCATCGCGGGTTCCCGATTCGTCCAGGGCCGCGAGCGTGGCCAGCGCGTCTTTTCCCTTCGCCGCGGAGCTTTGGGCCCGGGCCAGACTCAACGCATATTCGAGGTTGTCCGGAAAAAACGTGAACAAGGCGTGATACGTCTCGATGGCCTTTTCCCAGTTGCGGCTGGCTTCGAAAAACCGCGCCTCGACCACCAGATAGTCCTCGCGAGAAAGCCGGCCGGCGAGATCGAGGGCGCGCCGCGCCTGCTGCGCCGCCCGCTGGTCGTAGCCGAGGTTCTGCCACGACAGGGCCAGCGCCATATGAGAAAGGGGAAAGGAGTCGTCGGCTGCGATCGATCGCTCCAGCAGCTTTTGCGCGGCCAGCGCATCGAACGTTCGTAACCGGGCGACACCTTCCGAGTAAAGCCGCAACGCCTCCGCGTTCGACGGCGCCGCGGCCTGGACGTGGCCGGCGTCGAAGGGCGAAACCGCCGGTACTCCGAGCGCGGCCCGCAGACGCGTTCCCGCGCGTCCCACCAGCTCCGGCAAATTGTTCTCCGATCCCGATTCCGAGATGCGATCCGCGATCTTGCCGCGCGAAGCGTCCTGCAGGTTCAACTGCAGGCGTAGCTGTCCGATTCCGGTCTCCGCGTACTCCCCCGAGACCACAAAATCCACTCCCAATTGCGTTCGCAGATGGGCCAGCGCGTCTGGGGCGATGTTCTCCGATTCCGGCAGCTTCAGATCGATTCGCGAACGCGCCACCGTCTCGCCGGCAAGCACGCGCAGCGATTCGCCGCTCGCCAATTCAGTATTCAGCATCTCGGCCAGCGCGGTGGAGACCCAGGCCGTGTCGCTGCGGCCGGATGCGTTCTTCAAGCCGAGAACCGCGATCGAAGGCCGGGGCTTGCGCGTGGCCGCAGCCGCGGGCGTAGCCGCCTTCCTTCGCGCGCGATAACTCTCCCATGTGCCGCCTAACCCCACCAGCGAAACCGCCACGGCCGCCGCAATCACTGCTTCCCGGTGCCGGCGGACAAACTTCGCGCTCCGGTAAGCCACGGTGGAACGCCGTGCCTTCACCGGCAACCCGTTCAGATGACGCTCAATATCCTGGGCGAACGCCTCGGCCGAACGGTAGCGGAGGTGCGGCTCCTTGCGCAGCGCCATCATCACGATGGTGTCCAGATCTCCGCGGAGGCGACGCCGGTCGTCCGCCCGCTCTGTGGCGGCGCTCGGGTTGGGCGGTACTTCGTCGCACACCGCGCGCTCGATCTCCGGCCAGGATGAAAATGCCGTCCGGTACGGCGATTGGCCGCTCAACAGGCGGTACAGCAGCACGCCGAGCGAATAGATGTCGGTCGCGCCCGTGATAGGCGCCCCCTGAATCTGCTCGGGGCTCGCATATTCCGGCGTCATCGGACGCGCATCGCCTACTGTGGTCGCGGCGTCGGGCCGCCCTTCGCGCGCGAGCAGCTTGGCGATGCCGAAATCCAGCAGCCGCGGCACGCCATCCGGCGTGATGAGGATATTGTGAGGCTTCAGGTCGCGATGAACCACCTGGTGCTGATGCGCGTATTCCACCGCCAGGCAGGCGAGGCGAAACAGCCCGAGCCTTTCGCCAATCGAAAGAGCATGGGCATCGCAGTATTGATCGATCGGAAGGCCGTCCACGAATTCCATGACCAGGTACGGCCGGCCTTCTTCGGTGCTCCCTCCGTCGAGCAGTTTGACGATGTGCGGATGGTCCAAGGCGGCCAGCGTCTGCCGTTCCGTGCGAAACCGCCGCTCAATTTCCGCACCGCTGAGCCCCGGTTGCAACATTTTGATTGCGACGCGTCTCTGGAACTCTTCATCGGCGCGCTCGGCTTCATACACCACCGCCATGCCGCCTCGGCCGGCTTCGCGCACAATCCGGTATGCGCCGATATTCCGCCCGATCAGACTATCTCCTTGAGACGAGAACGCCGCAAGCGCCGGGGAGTTTTCCAGGACCGCGTCGGCTACGTCGTGATGCGCGATCAGCGATTCGACTTCTTCCCGTAACTCCTGATCGTCACCGCAGGCCGCCCGGACGAAGTCGGCTCGTACCCCAGGGCTCCGTTCCAGCGCCGACGCCACGATCTCCTTGATCTGTTCCCATCGTTCACGCATCGGTTTGCCTGACGTTCATTTCCCGCGCCAGCCAAGCTTTGGCAACACTCCAATTCCGCTTGACGGTAGCGGTTGAGATGCCGAGCGCCGCGGCCGTTTCTTCGATGCTGAGGCCGCCAAAAAAACGCAATTCCACGAGGCGGCCCTGCTCCGGATCCAATTCCGCGAGCCGCGTAAGCGCTTCGTCCACGACCAGGATATCGACGGCGCGGTCCGCCAGCCCGGCCGCGGCCGCCTCGACATAGATCCGGCCGGCCTTGCCGTCGCGCTTCGCCGCATTGTGGCCGCGGCTATAGTCCACCAAAACCCGCCGCATCTGGCTGGCGGCGACCCGCACAAAATGAGTGCGGCTTTCCCAATGCGAGTCTTTTTCCCGCGCCAGCCGAAGGTACGCCTCATGCACCAGGGCCGTCGGCTGCAGTGTGTGATCCGGCCGCTCCTGCCGCAAGTAATAGGCGGCCAGCCGCTTGAGCTCGGCATAGACGAGCGGGATCAACTCGCCCAAAGCCGGCTCGTCCCCCGGGTTCAGTCCGGCGCCTTTCATTTCCACCTATCTTAGTGAGGAATTCCCCCGCCCGCCAGCGCGTACGCGAAGCCCACGGTCCTGGTGTGCAACCGTACATACATGCGGATCGAGTGGGCCAGTATCTCCGGGTGATCTCTGCGCGAAAGACCACGCCTCGCGCCAGCACATCGCGCATGCCCGTGAGCCTCTCGAAGCCACGCTACGGAGGGTAATTCGAGAGGAAATCCGCCGCGCCAGTTGACCGCCTCTACTTCTTCCCCGGCAGCCCTGCCGGGTTCTCGTGCGTGCGCTCGCGGAATTTGCCGCGCATGCTCGCGGCCAGCGATACCGCCGATTCGCCGAATTTGTCGCGCAGCCGGTCGGCCGCGGCCAAGGCTCGCGTCCAGCGCTCGTGCCGTTCTTCGCTGAGCAGATCCATCTGATCCGCCTGCTCATCGAAAGAAGACGCATTCACACCGAGCAGCCGCACCTTCTCGCCGCGCTTCCAATTTGCGTGGAACAGCTCGCGGATCTCCGTGAACAACTCCGTATCGAGCTGCGTCGGCCGGCCGACCGAGTGGGCCCGCGTGATCGTCGAGAAATCCGAATAACGGAGCTTGAGCTGGATCGTGCGCGCGTGCAGCCCGTGCTCCCGCAAGCGGCGTCCGACCATCTCTGATAATCGAGCCAGCGTCGCTTCGAGCTGGGCTACGTCCGCGGTGTCTTCCGAGAACGTGTGCTCGTGGCTGATCGACTTTGGCCCCGAGTCCTCGCCAATTTCGCTGTCGTACCAGCCGCCGGCGTCTTCGCCGCGCGACTTGCCAGCCAGCGCCAGCCCCCACTTGCCGAAGCGCTCTTCGAGAAATTTTTCGTCGAGCCGAGCCAGGTCGCCCACTTTGTGAATTCCCAGCGCGTGCAAATTCTTTTCCGTGACTTTGCCGACGCCCGGCACCTTTCGCACGTCGAGCGGCGCCAGGAACGCCGCCTCGCACCCCGGGATGATCCGGAGCACGCCGTTGGGCTTCGCCTGGTCCGAGCTGATCTTCGCCACTAGGCGCGAAGTTGCGATTCCAATCGAGCAGTTCAATCGCGTCGCCGTCTTCATCTGCTCGTGCAAGCGGTGCGCAGCCTTCAGCGGCGGTCCGTGCAGGCGTTCGGTCCCGGTCATGTCGATGTACGCTTCGTCGATCGAGGCCATCTCGACCAGCGGCGAAAACGAGTGCAGCACTTCGTAAACTTGCCGCGAGCTATCGCGGTACCGGTCCGGGTGCCCGTCGACGAAGATGGCCTGCGGGCAAAGTTTATAGGCCGTGCGCAGCGGCATGGCCGAATGCACGCCGAACTTGCGCGCTTCGTAAGAGGCTGCCGAAACCACGCCGCGTTCGTTCGGACGCCCGCCCACCACCACCGGTTTGCCTTTGAGTGTCGGGTCGAACAGCTCTTCCACCGACACGAAAAACGCGTCCATATCGACGTGGAAGTAAGTCTTCATTCGATGTCCAGCTTTCGCAAGATGTGCTTTGCAAGAAAATCCTTGATTTCACGTTGCGAGGCGCCTGTTTTACGATTCTGATACCAATCGTGCTTGCCGCCGTGCCGGACCAATACACAACCAGCTTGTTCCAATTTGCGGATGAGATCGATCCGCTTCATTCGACGGCAAGTTCGGCCACGCTGCGAATGCCGGGGATTTCACCGCTGTGCAGATCCCGGTATAAGTCACGAAGATTCTCTTCGAGTTCGCTCAGCGATTCACCTTGTGTGAGGTAATCCGGAAACTGCTCGAAGTAACCGAGCCACATGTCGCCATCCTGCCAGCGGACGTATCGGGCGGTGCTGCTCATAAGGTAATTCTACCGTCCGGTTCCGAATTCAATGCCTTGACAGCAAAGTGCGCACCGGCGGCCCCTCTCGATTGTAGCTTCAGGCCCGCCGGGGTGCTCGATGCGGCCGGCTGCGTTATTCGGTGCGGGCAATTCCCGCCGGCGCGGCGCCGCCGGCCTGCGGCACAGGATGCAGGCCGCGCGGCGGGGTGCCGATCCGCGCGGGACGGCCTCGCACCGGCGCAGTTACGGCGGCCGGCACGAATTTCACCGTGGGATTGTCCGTGCTCGCGTCAAGCAGCCACAAGGGCGCGCTATCGAGATCGTTCAAGAGAAACACGTTGCCCATCGCCGCCAGCCGGGAGGGAGCGCAACTGCACGCGATGGCATTGCGGCTTCCAGCCGCGACGTCAAACACAGTCACCGATTGGCCGCTCGCGCTGGCGAGCAGCAGCTGCCGGCCATTGGCGCGAAACGCTACCGCCGAAGCCGTGCTGACCGCATCGTCGCTCGCCGCCAGCGGCTGGGCCGCCGGCACGTCGGTGAGATTGCGGTACAGGACAATTCCCGCACCGGCACGGTCCACCACCGCGGCATCATAACTGGTGGGCGCGAAGGCGACCAATGCCGGCCCGGCTGTGTCCGCCACCTTGCCCCAATCGGCGGCGCCGGCAAATCGCTCGACAGTGTTGCCCGAGGCCAGCAGCAAGATCGCGCCGTCATCGCTGAGCGCCACCGAATCGGAAGAGCCGAGGGCTTGTGCCATCGTGGCGTAGATCGCGGGTGCATCCGGCAGCCCGTTGACAATCTGGATCGAGCCGTTTGCGTAGAGCGCCGCGGCCGACCCCGACGGACTGAACACGATGCGTTCCGGCGTGGCGGTAATGCCGTTGAGCGCGAGTTCGGCCGGGACGCCCGATTGAATCCGGAACAGATGGAAAGTCTGGTCGGCGGCCGTGACAAAGGCGGCATCCTGACGCGGAGCGACCGCTGCCGACGCGACGTCGAAGCCGAAATTCAGCGGGTCTCCGAGCAGCGAGGCTCCCGGCATTCCGAGAATCGGCCGCAGCCCGCGCGCCGCGGTGTCGAAGGTGTACCCGGTAACCGGCCCGGAAATCTGGCCGGTTTGCGCACAAACCAGGCCAGGCAGGCAAATGAGAGAAACCGCACAAATGATTCGAGCGCCCATCAGACCAATTCTAGCCTTAATCCCCCATCCAATCGATAGGCGCTGCGGAGGCGAAAGGCTTGGCAGGCCTGGGAAGCGGATGAAAAGTTACGGACGCGAGAGAAATTCTTCCAGATCGCGGATGCCTTGCGGCGAGCCGATCTCATAAAACCGCGCCAACAACTCAAAGCCGGCCAGTTCGCCGCGGCGCAGCAGGTCCTGATAAAGCATGGCCAGGTCGGCCGGCTCGCCTTCCGGGAGGCCGTCGAAGGGTTCGCGCCGGATGACTCCCAAGCCGTAGTCGATATGCCGCATCGCCGCGGTCCGATTGGTCTTGTCATAGGTGAGGATCGAGCTTTCGGAGAATTCCACGTTGCTGTAATCCCACTGCCCGTCGTTGCGGAAGACCGTCATCAGCGCACTTTTGCCGCTCGCGTGAAACGCGCGTTCCACGGCCAAATAGTCGCACGGCAGGTACGAATCGCCATAGAGAACGAAGAACTCATCGCCGAGCAGCGGCAGCGCCTTCTTCAAAGCGCCCGCCGTTCCGAGCAGCTTGGGACCGTCGAAAGAGTATTCGACAGTGAGCCCGAAGGCCCTGCCGTCACCCGCGAAGTGCCGGATCTGATCGCCGCAATATCCGACGCAGAGTACGACGCGCTCAATTCCAGCGCGCCGCAGCAGCCGAAGCTGATGAGCGAGAAACGGCTCGCCGCAAATCTCCACCAGCGCCTTGGGTATGGTCTCGGTCAGCGGGCGCAGGCGCGTCGCCAGCCCTCCTGCGAGAATGGCAACAGGCAGCACCAGCAAATTGTAACCGAGCGGAGGCGGTGGCCATGACCTATCCCTACGAGACGCGATTGAATATTCTTCACAACCCGCTGGAGGTGATCGATGTCCGGGCCCTGGCGGACGCGTGCGAGTACAAGTGGTACAACCAGACGCTTTGCCAGGTGAATGGCTCTGTAGTCCGCATGGGCGTCGTCGAGGGCGAATATCACTGGCACAAACACGACCGCGACGACGAGTTCTTCTATACGGTCTCTGGTAAATTCCTTATCGATCTCGAGGACCGCACTGTCGAACTTGCGCCTGGCCAGGGCTTCGTCGTTCCCAAGGGAGTTGTCCACCGCACCCGTGCCGAAGAGCGCACGGTGATTTTGATGGTCGAAAACGCCGGAATCATTCCGACCGGCGATTAGCGCGGCGTCTGACCCGATTGCAGGTCCTGGAAACCGGCCGCTGCCTTCTGCACGTCGGCTGGGAAATCCGCAAACTCCTGCACCTGCCGGATCTCAATCACCTCGTTGTCCGAACCCGGGCAGCGCTTGGCCCACTCGATCGCCTCCTGCCTCGACTTTACCTGGATCATCCAGTAGCCGCCGACCACCTCGCGGGTTTCGGCGAACGGCCCGTCGGTCACCGTGGGTTTTCCTCCAGCGAACGAGACCCGCGCGCCGATCGACGGCGGATGCAGCCCGTCCAAAGTCAGCAGCACGCCGGCCTTCTTCAGTTCTTCGTTGTACTTCATCATCGCCGCGACCGCTTTCGCATCGGGCACCGTCCCCGGCTTCGCGTCTTCGTAACCTTTCGGAATCATCAGCATCATGAATCGCATCGTTTTAGCTCCTCCACGGATTAGTCGAACGGCCGGTGGCGCAAATCGACACGCGCTGAAAACTATCTTTGCAGGGGGTCTTCCACCCAGGGCGGCGTCGCTTCGATCAGGCGGCCGAGTTCGGGCTCGAGCTGCTCCATCTTGCATTTCATTTCCCAGGCGATTTCGCGGTAGCTGAAATGACCCTTGACGCCGCTGCGCAGCCGCGAGATGTATTCGGCCTCGGCAAAATCCATCTTGAAGAGGAACCGCGAGCGCGCGCCGAACGGCAGCAGATACTGCGCGCCGGGAGCGGGGAGGCCGCGCATCGTGTCGAGGGCGCCCTGCATGGCCGAGTCGAACCGGTCCTGAGCGCCGGCGTCGGTCACGAGTTTGGGCGTGTCGAAGCCGAGGCTGCCCGAATACGCCTGGCGGAATTTCTGGCAGCGGCGGTGGCGCTGCAGATCGCGAAACGCGCCGATGTCGATCACGAAATCATAAGCGTACAGGCCGCCGCGAAAGCCGCTGAGGATCTCATCGCGGCGCGTGCGCGAACCGAGCGCCACGTCGATCACCTCGGCGCGCTGGCGGTCGCTCCAGCCGCAGGCGATCTCATACAACTCGCGGAAGGGCCGGCCGGTCACCGGGTACAGCAGCGTCGCCGCGATATCGGCCGGCACGTTCGCCGGACGGAGCAGGTCGACGCGCGGCGCCGTGTCTCCGGCCGCGGGCGGCAGGTTCTGGGCGGCCCATCCGCGCAAATCCTCGCGCGACCGCGCCGCGTGCTCATCCGGGTCCGCGTGGCGGGCCAATGTCGGGGCGACGGTCTCGACCGGCGCGTTCGCATCCCAAAGGCAATCGGGCCCGGCCGCGCACGCCTGCGCAATCTCCTCGCCAAGCGTCCGCAGCTCCGCGTATTCAGACGACTTGAAACGCCGGATCTGTTTTTCGAGCGTGCGAATGCTGGTCACCTGGCCGACATTCGTGGGCACGCCCCAAAAGAGCAGGTAGCGCGCCACGTCGAACGCGCGCGCGGCGAGATTGCGCCGGTACGTTTCCGGCTTCATCGTTTCGGGGCGCGGCAGCTTTTCGGCCAAGCGCGCGAGCGCCAGCTCGTTGACTTCTATATACGCGGCCAGCAGCGCCTCGCCCGCGGAACGGTAGACGGCCGCGTCGGCGTCGGAAAACTCAGGCGGGGTAACGAATCCCGCGCGCGAGAAATCCTGGTAGCGCGACGATTTCGCCTGGCCGTCCCACAGCGGCTCGGCTTCGATCTCAGTGGCGATGAGCTCGGAGATGCCTTCGAAGCACACCACCGTGTGCCCGAGATCGGCGATCGACGCGTGACCGTACTGGAAATAGAAGCTCTCCAGAAAATTGCGCGCATCGTGTGTGCGCACCCACTCGATCGACTGGCGAATGGAATCGGCGGACCGGCTGTAGCGGGCGAGCGCGTAGGCGCTTTTCTCCGGAGGCATCGGCGCCACCGTAATGACGCGTTTCGTGGGCAAGACGCTATGATAGCCGGATGCAGATCCGAATCCAACGAGTGCACTCTGCTGCCGTTCTGCCAACCTACACACACGGATCTCACGAAGACGCCGGCATGGATCTGTGCGCGGTGGAGGACGTGACGCTCGAGCCCGGCGTCGCGCGCCTGGTGCCGACGGGACTGACGATCGAGCTGCCGCCCTTCTACGAAGCGCAGGTGCGGCCGCGCAGCGGGCTCGCGCTGAAGCACGCGATCACGATGCCGAACACCCCCGGCACGATCGACCCCGGATATCGCGGCGAGATTCGCGTCATCCTGCTCAACCTCGGGCGCGAGCCGTACACGGTGCATGCGGGCGACCGCATCGCGCAGATGATTGTGGCGCGGTATGAAGCCGTCGAATGGATTGAGGGCGATCTGGCGGATTCACGCCGCGGCGCCGGCGGGTTCGGCTCATCCGGCCGCTGAGACGCCCTTCAGAAAAATCTCGGTCATTTCGCGCGCAATCATACGGCGGCTGCGCTTCGCAAAATACCCCGGAAAAAGCTGCTCCACCAGGCCGTGATAGCCGATCATGCCGATGAGACCGCGCGCGGCGATTTCGGGATCGACGCCGCGGAAGGCGCCGTCGCGGATGCGCTCGCGGATATAGTCTCGAACCAGCTCGTAAAAATCGCGGAAGACGCGCTCGAAGAAGTAGCCGGCCAGGTCGTGGCCTTCGAGCGAGATGAACAGCAGCAGGCGCGTGGTCTGCGGATCGGTTTCGTAGCGTTCGAGAATCTGCCCGGCCAGGCGGGTGAAGAACACGCGGTCGTCGCCCGATTCGGCGTAGGGCCGCATGCGTTCCACGCGCTCGGTTGCCGCCTGCGCCTTGGCTTCGATGATGGCGTCGTACAGCTCGCGCTTGGTTTTGAAGTGTTGATAAAGGACCGGCTCGGTGACTCCGAGCGACGCAGCCAGTTCGCGTGTGGTGGCGCCGCGAAAGCCCTTTTCGGCAAAGAGGTGAATGGCGGAACGAACAATCGCCGCGTGGCGTTCCTCGCCCCGCATGCGCGTTTTCACGCTAGCCCGCAGCACTGACAATCGCCATCGTAACATGGGGTGAGAGAAACGGAGGAGGAATGGAACTCGCGCAGAAACAGTGTGTGCCGTGCCGCGGAGGAGTGCCGCCGTTGAAAGGTGCGGAGTTAGACAGTTTGAAACGCCAGGTCGCGGGCTGGGACGTGGTCAACGAGCACCATCTCAAGAAGAGCTACACGTTCCCGGATTTTCTGAAAGCTCTGGATTTCGTCAACAAGGCGGGCGCCATCGCCGAGCAGCAGGGGCATCATCCCGATATCTATCTTGCCTGGGGCAAAGTGGGGGTGGAGATCTGGACGCACAAGATCGACGGCCTGACTGAGAGCGATTTCATCCTGGCGGCGAAGCTCGATCAGATTCCGCGAAACTGAGTCACAGCGTTAGTAAATATTGCTAACGGCGTGCGGCGCCGGGGGTTGTGCAGAATTTGCGCGTGCGTGAAGCCGGAGTGCGGCGAGGGGTGTGTCATGTTGGAAATAGGGGGTGGCCGCGATCCCGGCGAGTAAGTTTTGTAACTCGCCTGTTTGCTAAGACCTCCAATTTTATAATGGCCGGACTCCGGCCATTTTCAGAATGTCAATGGATAAATCTGTTCCTGAGCTGCCGGCCGAAGTCGCCGACTTACTCAGTCTGGGCGCCGTTCTGGGCCAGAACCAATCCTTTGCTCTCGTAGCGGGACGCTGCTCGGCGGCACAGGCCGCAGGTTTGCGGCGTCTGCGCGAGGAACGGCTCTATAAAGTCGTTGCCCCTCAGTGGCGCGATTTTTGCGCCAATTACTTGAAGATGAGCCGCACTCAAGCCGATCAGATCATTCATCTCCTCGAGGAGTTCGGGCCGGGCTACTTCGAAGTGGCGCAGTTGACGCGCGTATCGCCGGAAACTTACCGCGCGATCGCGCCTGCGGTCAAAGACGGCGTGCTGCAACACCAGGGGAACTCGATCGAGCTCAGCGTGGAGAATTCGCGCAAGGTGGCTGCCGCGGTGGCGGAGATCCGGCGCGCTCGGCCGGCTCCGAAACGGCCGGTCGAGATGCACGTGCGGATACGCGAACTCGACAAGCGGTGCACCGTGATGCTCGATGAGTTCAACGAGATCGCGCGGCTGGAAAGATACGGGGAAAATTTTCTCGCATTCACGTCGGTGCTCAGCCGCATGATCGAAGGGTTCCGGCGGCTCGGGCTGGAATGTGGAGTGGTCTAGTCGGTCTTCTTCCAACCGGCGGCGACGCGGCCGACGTAGCGGAGCGTCTCGGAGAAGGGTGGAATGCCGTTGTATTTGTCCACCGCGCGAGGGCCGGCGTTGTAGGCGGCCAGGGCATGATAGAGCGCGCCGTGGTATTTTTCCAGCAACTGGCGCAGGTAGCGCGCGCCGGCATCCACGTTCTGAGCGGCATCGTGCGGATCGGCTCCCAGAGTTTGCGCGGTCTGCGGCATCAACTGCATTAATCCGATTGCACCTTTCGGCGAAACCGCCTGGATGTTGAATCCGGATTCGGCCGCCATCACGCGGCGCACGAGCTGGCGCGGCAATCCATATTTATCGGCGGCCGCGTCGGCCAGGTCGCGGGGAGAAACCGGAGGCGGAGCGCTCGGCGGCTGGACGGCAGGCGGTTGCGGCTCGTCGGGTTCGAATCCGACTATCTGGGCCGAATCCATCTCAATCGAGCCGCCGCCGATGTACAGCACCGCCTGATCGGCCTTGATTTCGTGACGATCGATGTGCAGACGGCCGCCATTAGCCAGCACGGCGAACTCGGCGGCATAAATTGAATTCACTGACAAAAGGAATATGGCTACCAGGAAACGCATTCTGCCTATACTGGTAATTGTGACGTATCGGAAGGCGGAAATGTGCACCCCGTTTGTGTCGATCGGCGGCGGTGCGGACCGCCCGGGACCGCAGGCGCTCACCTTCTGACTGCCTTGGGCCATTTGTTATCTTGGAGGTAGCCTCTTCGGATGCCCTTTTACATCCAGCCGATTCGCGAATTTCTGGTTCGCCCGGCACTGCCGCCGTCGCTCTCGCGTTTATCGGAACTGGCGCACAACGTACTGTGGAGCTGGGAGCCCATCGTGCGGGCGGTGTTCCGGCGTCTGGATCAGAATCTCTGGCGGGATTGCGGCTATAACCCGGTGCTCATGCTCGGCCGCGTTTCGCAGGCGGCGTTAAAGAAGGCCGCCGCGGATCCGCGATACCTGGCGCTGTACCGGATGGCGTGCGACACGCACGACGCGCGCGTGCGCAAGGGGCCGCTGCCGGCCGACGGCAAGCTGATCGCCTATTTTTCGGCTGAATACGGATTGACCGAGTGTTTGCCGGTGTATTCGGGCGGTCTCGGGATACTTTCCGGCGATCATCTGAAATCGTCGAGCGACCAGGATTATCCCCTGGTCGGGCTCGGGCTTCTGTATCAACAGGGTTACTTCCGGCAATTTCTCAATCCCGACGGCTGGCAGCAGGAACGTTACCCGCTGAATGACTTCTACACGCTGCCGATCTCGCCGGTGAAGGACGCGGCCGGCAACGACCTGAAAGTCTCGGTGAAGCTGCCGACCGGCAACGTGTTTATCCAGGTATGGAAGCTGGAGGTCGGGCGGATCACGCTATATCTGCTCGATACAAACATTCCGGAAAATGTTTTACCGCAGGACCGCGACATCACCGATTCTCTCTATGGCGGCGACACCGATACGCGCATCCGGCAGGAGATCGTGCTGGGGATCGGGGGAATGCGAGCGCTGCGGGCGATGGGCCTGAAGCCGACCGTGTTCCACATGAACGAGGGGCATTCGGCGTTTCTGGCGCTCGAGCAGAGCCGGCTGTACATGCGCGACTGCGGGCTGAAGTTCGACGAAGCGCTCGAAACGGCGCGCGGCAGCAACGTATTTACGACGCACACGCCGGTGCCGGCGGGTATCGACCTGTTCGACCCCGGGCTGATGTATCACTACTTCTCCGAGTACTGCGCGGAGATCGGCATCGACTTCCAGCAGTTGATGGCGCTGGGGCGGCGCAACGTGTTCGATCGCGACGAGCGTTTTTCGATGGCGGTGCTGGCGCTGAACACGTCCGCCTACCGCAACGCGGTGAGCCGGCTGCACCGCGAGGTGGCGCAGGAGATGTTCCACGACCTGTGGCCGCAACTGCCGGTGTGGGAGATTCCGATCACGTCGATCACCAACGGCGTGCATCTGCCGAGCTGGCTGAACGGCGACCTCGCCTCGCTCTACGACCAATATCTGCAGCCGGATTGGCGCGAACGCTTCAACGACGCGAGCATCTGGGAGCAGGTAGCCGACATTCCCGACGAAGAGCTGCTGGAAGGCCACCGGCGGCGCAAGCGGCGGCTGGTGAACTTCGTGCGCGCGCGCCAGCACGCATCGGCGGTGCGGCGGCAGGCGTCGGCGTCGGAAGTGCGGCGCGCGGCAGAGGTGCTCGATCCCAACGCGTTCACGATCGGCTTCGCGCGGCGTTTCGCAACCTATAAACGCGCGACACTGTTGTTCCGCGACGTGGAGCGGCTGAAGCGGATCCTGCTGAACAAAGAAATGCCGGTGCAGGTGATCATCGCCGGCAAGGCGCACCCGAAAGACCAGCCGGGCAAGAGCTTCATCCGCGAGATCGTCCAGCTTTCTCGCGATCCGGACTTGTGGAAGCACGTGGTGTTTCTCGAGGACTACGACATCAAGGTGGCGCGCGAGCTGGTGCAGGGCGTCGACCTGTGGCTGAACAATCCGCGGCGCGGCGAAGAGGCGTGCGGCACGAGCGGCATGAAAGCGTCGATCAACGGCGTGTTGAACCTGAGCATTCTCGACGGCTGGTTCGATGAAGCGTACGAGCAATCGGGCGGCTGGGCGATCGGCGAGCGCGAGCCGTATACGGAGGACCAGGATGCGCTGCACGCGAGCGCCATTTACTACCTGCTCGAGAACGAGATTGTGCCCATGTTCTACGAGCGGCGCGAGCAGACGCCGCGCGAGTGGATCCGGCGGGTGAAGCAGGCGCTGATGTACATCAGCCCGCAGTTCGATTGCCGGCGGATGGTGCACGAATACATGACCGAGCTGTACGAGCCGGCGCACGCGCAGCACGTGCGGATCGCGAAGAGCGATTACACGATGGTGCGGGAGCGGGCGAAGTGGAACACGCGGATTCGCGAGGTATGGGACCGCGTGAGGTTCGTCGACTCGGGCGCCGGGCCGGCCGGCGCGGTAGTGAGCGGCAAACCGCTTTCCGTCAAGACGGCGATCGACCTGGCGGGCCTGACACCGGAAGATGTGCGGGTGGAAGTGGTGATGGGCCGGGTGGACATCGACGGCAACCTGGAAGACACCGAAGTGATGGTGCTGCCGGCGGTGGAACAGACCGGGTCGGTGGCGGTGTTCGGTAAGGAGATCGTGCCCGAGCGCACGGGACGACTAGGCTACGCGCTGCGCGTGAGCCCGAACCACTTCGACGATCCACTGACGCGGCCGTGCACCAGTCTGCTGAAGTGGAGCCAGGTAGGGTAGGGGCAGCTAAAACCTGCGCTCGGGCCATCTTTCCGAGTGTTTCCCGGTATCAATCAGATTGATGGGGCGATCTGGGCGGCTACGTTACAATTGATATTGGCGCCTGAGGCGGATTTTGATCGTGCCTCACGCGCCGAATCAGTAACCAGGGTAAATAAACAAATGAATGGGTTTGTCAAGGATCCCGTGGGGGATCGAGTCCGAACATACGCACGGTCGAGCACTTACGAGATCAGCTGCCTCACCAACATGGCCAATGTCGCCAAGGAGATGGCAGACAAGGGCGTTCCCATACCCGCCGGCCAGGTGTTCTCCATCGTCGATAAGTGTACCGAGCCGGGCACCAAGGACACGGATCGCGTCAAGACCATCGAGCGCGCCGCGCAGTTGGTGAAGCTCGGCTACCGGCCCGTTCCGCATATGGCGGCGCGCCGGTACCGGGACGCCGCTCACCTGAAGGCCATCGTCCAGGCGCTGCTCGACGTGGGCACCGACGGCTTCCTGCTTCTCGCCGGTGACCCGCGGCACCCCGTCGGCGCTTTTCAGACGGCCATGGATATGGCCGACACCGGCGTTTTCGACGACGCTCGCGTGAAGACAATCGTCTTCGCCGGCCACCCCTACGGCAACCCCAATACCAGCGCGGACAAGACCGCCACCGAGCTGCGGCGCAAGAATGCTTACGCGTCCGCGCATCCGGAGAAAGAGATCTTCCTGTGGACTCAAGTCTGCTATAGCCCGTCGAAGTTCATGCGGTGGCTGAATCGCTTGGAGAAGGAAGGCAACCAACTGCCCGTGCATCCCGGCGTGATGCTGGGCGACGTGCGGGCGAAGTTCGCTTTTGCCCACGGCAATTTTGTGGCGGGCCGTCCGACGCACGAACAAATTCGAGGCTACTTCAAGATGCTGAAAATCGGCGCCGCCCAAGGCATCGACGGCATCGGCAGCCTGGTAGCCCCGGTGCCCACGTCATTCATTTCCAGAATGGCGCGGGAGTCGGCTACCGACAAACGCATCTGCGCGATGCATTACTACTCGGGTTTTGGCGCCGCCGCCGTGAAGCATGCCCTCGAGGTCAACCACGCGCTTTCGGCAGGCCAGTTCACCGTTTCGGGCAAGGCGATCCTGATGCAATCGGCGCAGGCCGGCTAAACACCGCGCCATGACGGGCGTGCACGAGTCTGCTGAAGTGGGGCCAGGCGGAGTAGCGCGGTAAAATCATTTAAAATTCCATGGCTCTGGCCGCTGGCACAAGGCTCGGCTCGTACGAGATCCTCGCTCCGATTGGCGCGGGTGGCATGGGGGAGGTCTACCGCGCGCGAGATACCAAGCTCGACCGCGACGTGGCCGTCAAGATCCTCTCGGGTGACCTGGCCGACGCTGCCGCGCGCCGCCGCTTCCAGCGTGAGGCGCAGATGGCCTCTTCCCTCAACCACCCACACATTCTGACTGTGCACGACGTGGGCGAATTCGAAGGCCGGCAATACCTCGTGACGGAGTACGTGGAGGGCGGCACGCTGCGGGATTGGGCCAATGCACGAAGACGGGCATGGCCGGAGATCGTCGAGTTGCTCATCGGCGTCGCTGACGGGCTCGCCGCCGCGCACGACGCGAAAATCCTGCATCGCGATATCAAGCCCGCCAATATCCTGATCACCAAAGGCGGATACGCCAAGCTCGCCGATTTCGGTCTGGCGAAACTGGTGGAAGCGTCTTCGCCCGAAGAAGCCACTCGCACGCTGACCGAACACGGCACGCAACCGGGGATGGTGGTGGGAACGCTCGCCTATATGTCGCCGGAGCAGGCCTCGGGGAAAACTCTCGACGCGCGCAGCGATATTTTCTCGTTCGGCTCGGTGCTCTATGAATTGCTCGCCGGGCGGCGGCCGTTTACCGGTACCAGCGATCTGGAAACGCTGCAAAAGATCATTCACTCCACCCCGCCGCGTCTCAGCGAAGAAGTACCCCTGCCGCTGCGGCTGGCCGTAGAAAAGGCGCTGGCGAACGATCCGGGCGAACGGTACCAATCCACGTCCGAGATGGTGGTGGACCTGCGCCGGCTCGTTCGTCACAGCGGAGGAGCCGCCGCGGTCGTGCGGACCGGCCGTTCCTGGAAACTGGCGGGCGCGGCTGTAATGGCGGCCTGTCTCGCGGCGGGCGTATGGTTTTGGCAGAGGTCGGGAAGCCGGCCCGCGCCTCGCGGGGAATGGGTGCAACTGACCAACTTCCCCGATTCCGTCGTCGAACCGTCCCTTTCACGGGACGGGCGGATGATCGCGTTCATCCGCGGCCCTAGTTCCTTGATTTCGCCGACCACGCCCGGCGAGATTTACGTCAAGCTGCTGCCTTCCGGAGAGCCCAAGCGGCTTACGAATACCGATCGACGAATGATGAGGCCGGTGTTTTCCCCGGACGGATCGCGAATCGCTTACACCACGGGATACTGGGACACATGGGTGGTGCCGGTTCTCGGGGGTGAGGCGCATGCCTGGCTGCCGAACGCCTCGGGCCTGACCTGGGATGCTCAGAACAGAATCGTATTCTCCGAAGTAGTCGACAAGCTCGAAGGCAATCACATGAAACTGGTGGTCGCCGAGGAGAGCCGCGCCGGAGAGCGTGATCTCTACGTGCCTCAGCCCAAGGGCGCCATGGCGCACCGCTCCTATCCCTCACCAGATGGGAAGTGGGTGCTGGTGGTGGAAATGAATGATCGAGGCGCGTGGCTTCCGTGCCGGGTGGTTCCCACGGACGGAAAATCTGCCGGGCGGAAGATCGGCCCACCCGAGGCCGCATGTCTGTTTGCGGCGTGGTCGACCGACGGCAGATGGATGTACGTCAGCTCCAACGCGGGCGGCGCCTATCATATCTGGCGCCAGCGGTTTTCCGAAGCTGCGCTGGCACCGCCGGAACAGATCACCTCGGGACCGACCACTGAAGGAGGCATCGCCATGGATCCCGACGGCCGTTCGTTCATCACTTCAGTCGGTCTGGCGCAAAGCTCGATTTGGATTCACGATTCGCGCGGTGAGCGGCAAGTGTCCCTCGAAGGGTACGCTTCTGAGCCGCGTTTCAGTCCCGATGGGAATAGACTCTATTACCTCGTGACAAAGTATCCTACGCCTGAGTTGTGGGTCGCCGACATGGCCTCAGGACGCACAGAGCCGTTCCTGCCGGGCTTCGCCCTCGCGATGCGAGGCGTATCCAGCCTTTTTGACGTCTCTCCGGATGGACGCCAGGTAGTCGTGCAAGCTCCCGATCCGCAAGGCAAGATGCGGCTTTGGCTCGCATCCGCGGACCACCGGACACCACCGCAACCGATTCCCAACGTGGAAGGGGACGGCCCGGCGTTCGCGCCGGATGGCGACCTGGTGTTCCGCCGGCGGGAGGGCGACTACGGATACGCCTACCGGGTTCATCCGGACGGAACCGGACTAAAAAAACTAATCGAGTACCCGGTGATTGAGACCCGTGGGCTCTCGCCGGACGGGAAGTGGTTGATGGCTTACGTGCGCTACGCTCTGCCCGGCGAGGAAACCAAGGGAGCCATCCTGACTTTCCCGCTCGAAGGCGGGCCTGGCGTTTACCTTATGGGTGTTGGCGGATTCCGTCCCATCACTTGGTCGGCGGACGGGAAAACTTTGTATGTGTCGGAATCTGGGGGAATGGCTGGTCGTACGTTCGCCGTTCCTCTCCCCCCGGGGCGTGTTTGGCCGGAGATCCCAAAAACTGGTTTTCGGGCGGCGGACCTTGCGAAACTTCCCGGAGTGCACGAGATCGACGTGCCCGAAGTTGTGCCGGGCGCAACGTCCGAGGTCTATGCGTTCTCTCGCGAGACGATCCAGCGAAACCTCTACCGCATACCGGTGCCGTGATCCAGAGTGATCCGGGTGATGAGAAGCTACAGTCGTCGCCGGGACTTCAGGGCCGCGGCCAGATCGCCTCGCAGCTCCGATAAGAATCCCAGGAATAGATCATGCTGGTAGCGGATTCTTCCCACCACTTCATGAAGCTGTGTGAGTGAAAAGATCTCGGACTGAAAGCCAAATCCTCCGCCTTTCGGTCTAGCCTCGGCTTCCAACCCGATTCGCTCGATCAGACCGTCATTGATCGCTTCCGATCGAAACGCCCACATATCGGAGAGGAACCTGGTTCGCCGCCGGCTGATTTCGATGGCGCCGGGAAGGACGGGTTGGATTCGGTCCAATAGCCGGTGATTCACAACCTCCTCAGGAGTCAACGCCTTTAAGTAGCGGAGCTTCTGAGTTAGTGTCCAATCGCAGAGATCCCGGCAATCGGTCCCAGGCAGAACAATGCTACCGATCAACATCCCGACGAAAAAATCCCAAGAGGCGAAAAGTATCGAGATATGCCCGATCACCCTCTCGAAATCTTCGTTGCAGGCCGTAGCCCCCTTTCGCCGGTTCAAACCTAGCATCGGTTCTCTTTATGGTCTGCCAGAGTCAAGGCATCCACAATAGTTGTTTTTGTTCGTTCATGATCGATAGCAGGGGGGCACCTGATGACATTCGATGGAATTGGTCCCGTAGGGTACTTCGTACTTCAGATGCATTGAGGTCACTCCGCCAAAGCGCTTAAAATCACCAATTGCACTCGATCATTTCTATAGTGCCCGAGAGATAGCCGGGTCTTCAGGGGCATCGCTTGTCCGCCCGCGGGTTGCCGCGTGACCGCTAAAACGCGCCCGTTTTCCAAGTGTGCGGAGCCCGTTCCAAATTGTCCCGTCAGGAGGTTCGAAAAACCATAGCCATGCGATTCATTGTGATAGCAGCTTTCGTGGGAGCTGCCGGGCTGGCGACAGCGGCGGAAGTGGATGCGCTCGCCATTTCGAAAAATATCGAAAACCGGCACTTTCCGCATTACACACTGCTTGATCCGATCTTCGACAGCCCAACGGGCGATCAGATTGTCAGCTATACCCGGTGCGGAGATTCGGCCTTGTGGACCGGGTTCTACCTGGCTGCCGAGTCATTTCGGTATAAGGTGACGCAGTCGCCGGATGCGCTCGCGGCTGCGCAGCGAACGCTTGCCGGCATCCAATCGCTCGTCGATGTAACCGGGAACAATGTACTGGCGCGATGCCTGCTGCCCGACACCTCTCCGTATGGTCCGGCCATCGAGAGCGAAGAAGCTCATAACGGGATATACCGCAGCGGACCAGGAAATTTTTGGGTAGGGAACACCTCGCGAGATCAGTACTCGGGGGTACTTTTCGGGCTGGGAGTTGCGTACGAAATGATCGACGACGCGACCGTGCGTTCGTCGATCGCCGCGCTCGTGACACGCATGGTCGAGTTCTTGAAGGATCATGGCTGGAACGTGGTTCTGCCGGACGGCACGATCACCACCACATTTCTCGGCCGGCCCGAGCAGCAGCTCGCGTTTCTCCAACTCGGGCGCGAGGTGAATCCTGATCGATTCTCGACTTCCTACGACCTCGCACGTTTCTTTCTGTCCTGGGCGACGATACCGCCGATTTCCGTCGATGTGCTCAGCGACGACTCCTATTTCAAGTTCAACCTCGACACCATCAACCTGTACACGTTGATTCACCT
>DASXAK010000094.1:0-3224 GCA_036406715.1 Bryobacteraceae bacterium
CCGTCATTAGCGAGTCGGCGTAGAATGAAGGCATGGCGTACACGCCATCCACATCCCGCCCCGGGCTGTTCGGCTCCGATTAAAGTGGGCCCATTCGCGGCCTTCGTCTTGCAACCCTGACAACTGAATATCTGGGAGCCAGTCATGAGCAGAACTGCGGAGATGGTCCGAATGGACCTTCCGAATCTCAAAGGTCCGGTTCCGGGGCCGCGCGCGCGGGCAGTCATCGAGCGCGACACCCGTGTGGTTTCTCCTTCCTATACCCGGTGCTATCCGCTGGTGGCGGCGAGCGGTTCCGGCAGCATCGTCGAGGATGTGGATGGGAATCGCTTTCTCGATTTCAATGCCGGCATCGCGGTGGTCTCGACCGGGCATTGTCATCCGCGCGTGGTCGAGGCGATCCAGGCGCAGGCAGCCCGCCTCATCCACATGTCCGGCACTGATTTCTATTACGAGGAAATGATCGCGCTGGCCGAGAAACTGGCCGAGATCGCGCCCGGCGCTGTCCAGCGCCGCGTGTCGTTCGGCAATTCGGGCGCGGAGGCCATCGAAGGCTGCATCAAGCTGGCGCGCTATGCCACCGGCCGCGACAAGATTATCGCCTTCCTCGGCGCATTTCACGGGCGCACCATGGGCGCGCTCGCGCTCACCGCGCGCAAAGCCGTGCAGCGCGCCGGTTTTGGGCCGCTCATGCCCGGCGTCGTGCATGCGCCATATCCTTATTGTTACCGCTGCCCGTTCGGCAAAGAGCCGGAAAGCTGCGCGGTGGAGTGCGTCCAGCACATTGAAGACACCCTGTTGAAGACCATCGCTCCGGCCCATGAGACCGCCGCGATCGTCGTCGAGCCGGTGCAGGGCGAAGCGGGCTACATCGTGCCTCCGAAGAAGTTTTTCGATGAGCTGGCCCGAGTGGCCGAACAAAATGGTATTCTGCTCGTTTTCGACGAGGTGCAATCGGGCGTGGGCCGCACCGGGAAGATGTGGGCCGCGGAGCATTTCGATGCGGTCCCCGACATTTTCGCGGTTGCCAAGGGAATTGCCAGCGGGATGCCGTTAGGCGCTACCGTGGCGCGTGCCGATTTGATGACGTGGCCGCCAGGGGCCCACGCGTCCACGTTCGGCGGCAATCCGGTTTCGGCCGCCGCGGCACTGGTGACCATTGCGCTGCTGGAAGAGGAACTGGTGGAAAACGCCGCCCGCATGGGAGCGTATTTGATGGACCGCATGCGCGAATGGCCGGCGCGGTTCCCCGTCGTTGGTGACGTCCGCGGATTGGGAATCATGATCGGCATCGAACTGGTACACGATCAGAAGACGAAGCTGAAAGCGCCGGATCTGCGCGATCACCTAGTGTCGCGCGCGTTCGAGCGCGGGCTCCTCGTGCTGGGCGCCGGCGACAATACAGTTCGATTGAGTCCGCCGCTCGTCATTACGCGCGACCAGTGCGATTTCGCAATCGAAACCTTGGAAGAGTGCCTGCGCGAGGCGACGCAACACGGATGAGAGTCCTCGACGTCGGCTGCGGGATTCATAAGCAGCCCGGTTCCATTGGAATCGACCGGAATCCCGCCAGCCGCGCCGACGTTCTCGTAGACCTCAATCGCTTTCCCTATCCGTTTGCGGATAGCTCCTTCGACCGTGTCACGGCTATTCACGTCATCGAGCATGTGGATGACGTGATCCGCACGATGGAGGAGTTCCATCGTCTCGTTCGCGCCGGCGGCAGTGTTCGTATCGAAACCCCGCATTACACCGATTTCAGCTCGTTCTGCGATCCCACCCACAAAAGCCATCTGAACAGCTTCAGCTTCCGCTATTTTGGCGAGAACCATGGCGGCTTCGGCTACTACTCGAACGTCAAATTTCGTGAGATTTCGGTTCACGTCAAGCTACTCGCCTTTTGGAAGTGGCTGGGGTTCCAGTTTCTGGTGAACCGTTTCCCGCGCTACCGCCGTTTCTGGGAATACTATCTCTGCTACCTCGTTCGCGGGAAAGTGATCGAATTCGAGTTCGAAGTGTTGAAGTAACGTAGCGCAGGTCTCCGGCCTGCCCAAGCATCTGAAAGTGTTCGGTCCAATCTATCGCGCCGCCGACGCCCTCAGGCATCGCAGCCACCCTGCCGACCACGGCCAGATCGGCGAAGACCTGGCGCACCGGTACTTGCAGCGGCAAGGACTCACGATTGTGGCGCGGCGGTACAGGCCCAGGTCCGGCGGCGGCGAAATCGACCTGGTGGCATGGCACGGCGAGACGCTCGTCTTCGTCGAAGTAAAAACGCGAGCGACCGCCGAGTTCGGCGCCCCCGAACGCGCCGTCGACGCCGAAAAAGAGCGATACCTCCGCCGCGCCGGCCGCGATTACGCCCGCCGTGCCGCCATCGAGTGGAGCCGCGTGCGCTTCGACATCGTCAGCATCGTGCTGACGGATCCCCCGTTCATCGAGTGGTTCCCGGACGCCTTCGCCCCCTCCGATCGCATACCCGGTGGTATTTAAGGTAGAAACATCCTAAAATCACGATCGAAGGAGTGCGCAATGAATCTGAACCACCCGACCCGCCGTGGTTTTGGCAAGGCGGTCGGCAGCGCCGCGCTTGGCGCTTATGCCACGCCCGCCGCGAATGCAGATACGGCGGCGGCCCCTGGGATCCGCCGGTTTCCCCCGGATTTTTTGTGGGGTTGCGCGACCGCGTCCTATCAGGTCGAAGGCGCCGCCTTCGAGGACGGCCGCAAGGCGTCGATTTGGGACACGTATTCGCGAACGCCCGGTAAGATCGCCAACGGAGATACCGGCGACGTCGCCGACGATCACTATCACCGGTACGCCGAAGACATCAAGCTGATGAAGTCGCTGGGCGTGAAGGCCTACCGGTATTCGGTGGCATGGCCGCGCGTGTTCCCCGATGGCGCCGGCCCGGTCAATGACAAAGGCATCGCGTTTTACGATCGCCTGACCGACGCTGTGCTGGCCGCGGGGATCCAGCCCTGGGTGACGCTCTATCACTGGGATTTGCCGCAGGCGCTCGAAGACCGCTGGGGCGGCTGGGAATCGGCGGATACCGCCAAAGCCTTCGCGGAGTATGCCGGATTCGTCGCGGGGAAGCTTTCCGACCGCGTCCATCATTTCTTCACGATCAACGAATTCGTGTGCATCGCCGATCAAGGCTACGGGACGGACGAAAAGGCGCCGGGGAAACGGCTACCGCCCGCGCGTCTGAATCAGGTCCG
>DASXAK010000095.1:0-12041 GCA_036406715.1 Bryobacteraceae bacterium
GAAACTACCTGGATTGGCTGCTCGCGGTGCCATGGAAGAAGAAATCCAAAGAGATCCGCGACCTCAAGTTTGCCGAGCAGGTGCTGGAATCGGACCATTATGGTCTGGAAAAGATTAAAGAGCGCATCCTTGAGTTCCTCGCCGTGCGCCGCCTGGTGAAGAATCCCAAGGGTTCGATCCTCTGCTTTGTCGGCCCTCCCGGAGTCGGCAAAACGTCCCTCGGGATGTCGATCGCCAAGGCTACCGGCCGCAAATTCGTCCGGCTGTCGCTCGGTGGCGTGCGCGATGAAGCCGAAGTCCGCGGCCATCGCCGCACCTACATCGGGGCGCTCCCGGGCCAGATCATCCAGATGATGAAAAAGGCCGGCACCCGCAACCCCGTGTTCATGCTGGACGAAGTCGACAAGATGTCGATGGATTTCCGGGGCGACCCGTCGGCCGCGCTGCTCGAAGTCCTGGATCCCGAACAGAACTACATGTTCGTCGATCATTATCTGGACGTCGAATACGATCTCAGCCAGGTGTTCTTCATCGCTACGGCAAACGTTTTGCACACTATTCCACCAGCGCTGCAAGATCGCATGGAAGTCATCCGGCTTTCCGGCTATACCGAGCTGGAAAAAATGGAGATTGCCAAGCGGTTCCTGGTACCTAAGCAGATGGAGCAGACCGGCCTCGGCAAGGATCAAATCGAGTTCGCCGACACCGGGCTGAACGGGCTTATCCAGTACTACACGCGCGAAGCCGGCGTCCGCAACCTGGAGCGCGAAGTCGGCAATCTCTGCCGCAAAGTGGCGCGGCAGGTGGTCAACAACCAGGGCGGAAAAGAGAAGAAGCCGCTCCCCAAGAACGTGATCACCGGGGAGAAGCTGCCCGATCTGCTGGGACCGTGGAAGTTCCGCGACCTGCAGGCGGAGAAGAAGAACGACGTCGGCGCCGCCGTCGGGCTGGCGTGGACCGAGGTGGGCGGGCAGATCCTCACTACCGAATGCACGCTCATGGAAGGGAAGGGAAAGCTGACCATCACCGGCAAACTGGGTGAGGTCATGCAGGAATCGGCGCAGGCGGCTATGAGCTACATCCGGTCGCGCGCACACACGTTGGGCCTGCCCCGGGATTTCTACCGCAACCTCGATGTGCACCTGCACATTCCCGAGGGCGCGATCCCGAAGGATGGGCCGTCAGCGGGAATCACCATCGCGACAACCATTGCCAGCGCCCTGACCAAGATCCCGGTCCGCGGCGATGTCGCGATGACCGGGGAAATCACGCTTCGCGGAAAGGTGCTGGGCATCGGCGGCCTCAAAGAAAAGTTGATGGCAGCCCACCGTCATGGCATTCTGGAAGCGATCATGCCCCGGGAGAACGAGAAGGACCTTCCGGACATTCCGGATGCGATCAAGCAGACCATGAAGCTGAACTTCGTCGATTCGATGGACGAGGTCTTGAAGATCGCACTGACCGAGGAATTGGTCGCGCTTCCCATGCCGACGACTGCGCCGGGCGTGGAAGTCCAGCCGGCTGAAGAGAATCGGATGCACTAGAGTATTTGGGGCAGCCGGAACGCGGACAGGCGCGGCTGCCCCGCCATGTTGTTTGAAAGCGGAATTCATCGTTAGTTCGGCGCACCCGGACACCTTCCCCTCCGATGGGCTGCCCGAGATCGCGTTTTTAGGGAGAAGTAACGTAGGGAAGTCGAGCCTACTCAATGCCCTGGCTGGGCAAAAAGGCTTGGCATTTACCAGCAACACACCGGGTCGAACACAAACGATCAATTTTTATCGAATCGATGGCGCCTTCTACTTCGTCGATTTACCTGGGTATGGTTATGCTCGCGCCCCGGCGGAGCAGGTGAAACGGTGGAAGGGGCTGATTGAGCACTATTTGTTAAAGAGGGAAAACCTGAAACTGTCCTGCCTCGTGCTGGATTCACGCCGCGGATGGATGGACCCGGACCGGGACCTGAAACGCTGGCTGGAGCATCACGGCAGGCCGTATGTGGTGATCGCCACCAAGACGGACAAACTAAACCAATCGGAATCAAACCGCGGTTTCCAAGCCATCCGCAAGGAGGGCGTGGAGCCGCTGCCATTCTCGGCCCTGACGGGCCGGGGAGTGAGGGAAATTTGGCTAGCAATCTCGAAAACACTTCATCCTTAGGGAACGTCCCGCCACAGGATAAGCCGGCTGACAATCAGCCGGTCCCCGCCTCCGCAGAAGCGGAAAAGACACAGAAACCGGAAAAGCCGGAACGCGCCGAGCGCGCCGCCAAGAACGCGCCCGCCGCATCGACGGACACGACGGTGGCCGACGGCAAAGTCGCGGAGCCCAAGTCCGCCGATAGCGCCGTCGTCGAGGCGCCGCCCACAGGCGCTCCTCCGGCGGCAGGCCAGCGCCGTCATGCGAAACCGGCGCAGGGCGTCCGCAACGGCACCCCGACGCTCGACCTGGTCGAACTGAAAGACATGAGCATTCAGAAGCTCAACCAGGTGGCCAAGGACATGGGCATCGCCGGCGCCGCCGGCATTCGCAAGCAGGAGCTGATTTTCAAAATCCTGCAAACCCAGGCGGAAAAGAGCGGGCTCATCTTCTCCGAGGGCGTGCTCGAGTGTCTGCCCGACGGCTTCGGCTTCCTGCGCGCGCCCGAGTACAACTATCTGCCCGGCCCCGATGACGTTTACGTCTCGCCGTCGCAGATTCGCCGCTTCGATCTGCGCACCGGCGACACCATCTCCGGCCAGATCCGCCCGCCCAAGGAAGGCGAGCGCTATTTCGCGCTGATCAAAGTCGACGCGATCAACTTCGAGCCGCCCGAGGAAGCGCGCAACAAAATCTTCTTCGACAACCTCACTCCGCTCTATCCCAACGAGCGGCTGAAGCTCGAAACGGTGCGCGAGAACTACTCCGGGCGCGTGATGGATCTGCTCACGCCCATCGGCAAAGGCCAGCGCGGCCTGATTGTGTCGCCGCCGCGCACCGGCAAAACCATGCTGCTGCAGTCGATCGCCAATTCGATCACCACCAACCACGCGGAAGTCTCGCTGATCGTGCTGCTGATCGACGAACGCCCCGAAGAAGTCACGGACATGCAGCGCAGCGTGAAGGGCGAAGTGATCAGTTCGACCTTCGATGAGCCCGCCACGCGGCACGTGCAGGTGGCCGAGATGGTGATCGAGAAGGCCAAGCGCCTCGTCGAGCACAAGCGCGACGTCGTCATCCTGCTCGATTCGATTACGCGTCTGGCGCGCGCCTACAACACCATCGTTCCACCGTCCGGGAAAGTTCTCTCGGGCGGCGTGGATTCCAACGCGTTGCAGCGCCCGAAGCGCTTCTTCGGCGCGGCGCGCAACATCGAAGAAGGCGGTTCGCTCACCATCATCGCCACGGCGCTGATCGATACCGGCAGCCGCATGGACGATGTGATCTTCGAAGAGTTCAAAGGCACCGGCAACATGGAAATCCACCTCGAGCGCAAGCTGGTCGATAAGCGTGTGTTTCCGGCCATCGACATCAACAAGAGCGGCACGCGCAAAGAAGAGCTGCTGCTGCCCAAAGACGAGCTCAACCGGGTCTGGATTCTCCGCAAGGTGCTCAACCCGCTCAGTCCCGTCGAGACGATGGAATTGCTGCTCGATAAGCTCGGCAAGACCCGCACCAACGGCGAGTTCCTGGCGTCGATGAGCGGGTAGCGATCTACCCTCAATCAGACGGCGCCGACTTCCCCGCGACTGACCTCAGTTGCACCGCTGCGGACGCGGGAGTTCGGGGCCGGGCGGCCGCCGGAGTTGCCGCGCCCGCCGGGCATCCTCGAAACGCACGATGCGGCCGAGGAGACGCCGGGCCAGACGCAGCTTCGCGATTCGGATCCGGTCCGCGATGCCCGTCCAGGGAGCGCGCCGGTAGTCCTCGAGGGCATCGGCAGCGCGAGCCGCAAGCTCTTCCGTATCAATAGGCTCTTCGGGCTTGGACAATTCGTAGATCACGCCGCAGGTACCTCCGGTCAGTCGCGCTCGGCCCGGTGCGACGCGGGCGGCGGATACGAGATCATCGATAGGAATAGCGACAACACGATCGCGATGAATAGCAGAAATACCACCCACATACACCCTCCTATATGGGAACGCGTAGTTCTGCCGCGAGGTGGCTCACCATTCTTTTCCCAAGCGGGCGGCTACGTGGAGCCCGACGACGCAGTTTTAGCGACAAGGGCAGAAAGCTGCTCGCGGCAAGGTCGAACTGTTTCGGGCGGCGTAGAGAGCAGCCTTGTGCCCCTGCGCGGCAGGGTGCTTATCCGGCCGCGGCGCGATTCCGGTCGGCGCCGCCTTCCGAGCCTGCCGGCTTTTTGGCGACGGTCAAATCCGGCGGCTCGTGGGGGATGGTGAAACGAAACGTCGCTCCTTCGCCGGGCAGAGATTCCACCCAGATCCGGCCATGGTGCCGCTGAACGATCTGGCGGCAAACCGAAAGTCCGATGCCGCTGCCGGCGTATTGGGCGGCGCTGTGCAACCGCTCGAATTCATCGAAGATCCGCTGGTGATCGGCCGGATCGATTCCAATTCCGTTGTCGCGCACCGAAAACACCCACTCGCTGCCTTCGAGCGAGGCGTCGACCTGCACTTCCGGCTTGCCATTGCCGCAATATTTGAGAGCATTCCCGATCAGGTTTTCGAAGACGCGCTGCAGTTGAGATTCGTCCGCCTGAATAGTGGGAAGCGCGCCAATGGAAATCGAACACTCGATTGCGCCATTGCGCGCGTTGTCGGCTGCCATCTTGGCGACGGCCGCCGTATCGACGGCGGCGTAGACGGCCGGCGCGTGCGCGGCCCGAGCCAGTTCCAACATCTGGTCCACCAGGCGGCGCATGCGGTCGGCGCTGCTGACCACCAGGTCCAGCAGATTCGTCGATTCCAGGTCGAGTTCGCGCCGCGTGCGCTTCAGAAATAGCTGCGTCAGCGTCTCGACAGCGCGGAGCGGGCTTTGCAGATCGTGCGCCACGGTATAGGCGAACCGCTCCAGCTCTTGGTTGGATTGTTTCAACTCCTGGCTTCGAAGGGTCAGAGCCTGCTCCAGGTTATGGCGCTCGGTGATGTCGATGTTGGCGCTGACAATTTGGTTTAAGACGCCGGTTTCGGAAACCATGAGCCGCCGCCGCCCCTCCAGCCAGCGGATCTGACCGTCCGGCAAAACGGCGCGATACTCGAACTTCAGTTCGGGCAGACCCTGCTCGATCTGCCTACGCCTCTCATTCTCGAATTTCTCACGGTCTTCGGGATGGATTCGCCTCAACCATCCAGCCACGGTTCCCTCGAAGCCGCCGGCCTGGAGTCCGAACAGCCTCTCCATTTCGGGGCTCCACACGACTTGGTCGCCCCCAAACGATTCCGCAAATCCGATTCTTCCCGCCTCGGCTGCCAGCTCCACATGTTCCCGGCTCTTCTTCAGAGCTTCATTCGCGTCCGCAAGCGTGCTTTGGAGAATGCTGATGGAAACGCCAACTACCAGGAACAGCGCGAGCAGGGCGTACGCGTGCGGGTGAATCGGAACCACGTGCAGGACCGGCGGCAGGAAGAAATAAGCAACCACCAGGAAGCTGACTGCCGTCGCAATGAGCCCGAAGATCAGCCCGCCATACCAGGCAGAGATGATCACCGCCAGAGTGAACGGCAGGAAATGGCTGTCGTTCCCGAGAAAAGGTTCGAAGCCCAGTGTCAAAGCGACGGAGCCAAGAACAGACAGCGATGTGATTGCGACGCTTCGGCCGAGTGAGGCACGTCGATACGGAAGTCGCATTTCTCAATTGTCGGGCGGGACGCATTCATACTACTTTCTTTAGATGAATCTCACAATCAGACATTTATCGTAGGGGGGATGCCGCCGCGCGAAGCGGCTGCAATCGCGCCGCGGTTGACGGCAGTCCCAACATTTCCTTATATTTAAGCTGCGGATGGTGCCAGCGGACCATGTCGGGTCGGATGCGCGCTCGCTGGCCGATGTGCATGCGAGCGTAGGCACCGGACAGGTGTCGTTCTGGAGGCGCATGTTCGCCTTCGCCGGACCCGCTTACCTGGTCAGTGTCGGCTACATGGATCCCGGGAACTGGGCCACTGACCTCGAGGGCGGCGCGCGCTTCGGTTACCAACTCCTGTGGGTCCTGGTGATGTCGAACGCCATGGCCATCCTGCTCCAGACTCTCAGCGCGCGTCTCGGCATTGTCTCCGGGCGCGATCTCGCGCAGGCTTGCCGCGAGACTTATCCGCGCTCCGTCAACATCGCGCTGTGGGTGTTGTGCGAGATCGCCGTCGCGGCCTGCGATCTGGCGGAAGTGCTAGGAGCCGCAATCGGCCTCAACCTGCTGTTTCACATCCCGCTGCTGGCCGGCGTTCTGATCACGGCCGCCGATACCCTGCTGGTTCTTTGGCTCCAGAGTTTCGGCATTCGTACTATCGAAGCGTTCGTGCTTTCCTTGATCGCAGTGATCGCCGGAGGTTTCTTCATTGAGATCTGGTGGGCGCGGCCTTCCGCGGGCGAAATGCTCACCGGACTCGTCCCGCGGTTGAATCTCGACAGCCTCTACGTGGCGATTGGAATTCTCGGCGCGACCGTGATGCCCCACAATCTGTATCTGCATTCGGCGCTGGTGCAGACGCGGCATATCGGCCAGAGCGCCACGGACAAACGCACGGCCTGCCGCTACAACCTGATCGATTCTGTCGTAGCGCTGAATGGCGCGCTCTTCGTGAACGCCGCCATCCTGGTGTTGGCCGCCGCCGTCTTCTTTCAGCGCCGCATCGTGGTGACGGAGATCCAGCAGGCTCATGTCCTGCTCGAGCCGCTGCTCGGCACCAGTCTCGCCGGCGTCATTTTTGCCGTTGCGCTGCTGTGCTCCGGCCAGTCTTCTACGCTCACCGGCACATTGGCCGGCCAGGTGGTGATGGAAGGCTTCCTCAATTTCCGCATGCGGCCGTGGCTGCGCCGCCTGATCACGCGTTCGCTGGCGATCACTCCGGCCGCGCTCACCATTTATCTGGCCGGCGACAAATCTACCTTCGGGTTGCTGATCCTCAGCCAGGTGATTCTGAGCATGCAGTTGCCGTTTGCCATCATTCCGCTGATCCACTTCACCAATGACCGGCGGCGGATGGGCGGATTCGCCAACCGGCGCTGGGTGCAACTCCTCGCATGGGCCACGGCCCTTATTGTCGTCGGCTTGAATATCCGGCTGGCGGTGATGAACGTCTCCGATTGGCTGGCGAACGCGGGCTCGTGGCGCACTCTGGTTTGGCTGGTGACGGTCCCTGTAGGCGTGCTTCTGCTGCTTTTGCTGCTTTGGGTGACGCTGGAGCCCCTGGTCAGCCGCTGGACACGACGCTTTGGCCGCGCCCCCGTCACCTTGCCGGAGCCGGCAGCGGCCGAAGCCGCCGGCCTCGTCTACCGCCGCATCCTGGTTCCGCTCGATCATACGAATCTCGACCGCCTTGCGGTCAGCCATGCTTCGGCCATGGCCAAGCTACACGACGCCAAGTTGTATCTCCTGCACGTCGAAGAAGGTGTCACCAGCCAGGTCTACGGGCCGGATTCTTCTACTGCCGAGGTCGAAGCCGGCGAGCACTACCTCGACACCATCGCGGATGGCTTACGCCGCCAGGGGATTGCCGTCGAGACCGCCGTTTTTCACTCGTCGTCGCCGCGGCGCGAAATCGTCCGGTATGCCCGGCAGATCCGCCCGGATCTGGTGATTATGGGCGCGCATGGCCACGGGGGTTTGAAAGATCTCGTCTTCGGAAACACCATCAATCCCGTCCGGCACAACCTGGACGTGCCGATTTTGATCGTCCGCCCGGGCCCTTCCTAGCTGGGACAGGGTGCCCCATAGGGCGTGTCCCGGAAACACAGGAAACTGTATATTTTGCCACCAACTTGTTTATTTTAAATGACTTAGTCGTGGCATCCGGGATGCTAAGCACACTACCGTGGCCCGGTGGCTGAGCTTCGCACTGTTACTTTTCGGACTGACGCCTGCCCGAAGCGCCACGCTGGAACGGCTGTCGCTGGAGGACATGATCGCCCAGTCGACCGCCATCGTCCGCGCGAAGGTGACTGGGTCGTACGCCGTCCGGCGCGGACCGGTGATCTACACCTACTATTCGGTTCAAACCAGCGAGCAGCTCAAAGGGCCGAAGCCCGTGACGGTTGCGGTTCCGGGCGGCACGCTGAACAACCTGCGGCAGAGCTTCCCCGGCGCTCCGGAACTGAAGGCTGGCGATGAGTTCGTGTTCTTTCTGTGGACCGGCTCTTCGGGAATCACCCAGATTATGGGGCTGACGCAGGGCTTGTTTCAGATTTCTCTTGGGCAATCTCGTGATCCGGTTGCCATGCGTGCCGCCACCTCAGAACTCATGCTCGAACGCGGTACAGGGCGGCAAGTAAAGGATCAGGCGCTCGTCATGAAGCTCAGCGAGCTGCGGTCGCGGATCGCAAGCCAAGTCGGGCAGGGTGGGACACGCTGATGGGTAAGATCTGCAAGCTCGGGCGCGTGCAAATTCTTACCGCGATCGCCATGATCCTGTCGGCATTGCCGGCGAAAGCTTACTATCATTACGTTCACTATCTGGCGGGCCCTCCCTACAATCCGGTTTTCGAGAGATTCGATCTCGCGGCCCTGCCCAATAAGACCGTCACGTTCCTGGTAAGCGACTCGGGGCCGGCGGCATTCGCGCCGGGCGACGATTTCGCGTCGGTGCTCAGCCAGATCCGGCAAGCGGCGGCCGCATGGGACTCGGTGTCCACCTCGGATCTGCGCGTTGCTTTCGGAGGCGTGGAAGCAGGCTCCCAGCCGGCGAGCACACCGGGCGGTGACGTTGTGTTTGTCGATCTGCCACCGGGTTTGTTGGGCATGGGCGCTCCCACGATCGCCGCTCCCATCGCCCCGACCGCCACAGCCACGGGCTCTTTCATCCCGATCGTCCGCTCGACCGTAATGCTGAGCAAGGACACCAATCAAGGTGCGGGGCCCAGCTATCTCGAAGGTTTCTTCACGACCGCGGTTCACGAGATCGGGCACGCTCTCGGCTTGCAGCATACGTTCACCGGTGCGGCCATGTCGCAGGCAGTCATTCGAAACACCTCGCGCACGCGTCCCATCGACCTCGACGATATCGCCAGCATTTCGCTGCTCTACGGCAAGAGCACCTACGCGGCTAGCGTTGGTTCGATCTCCGGCCAGGTGGTTTCGAACGGACTACCGGTGGCGATGGCTTCGGTCGTGGCGATTACCGCGACGGGGCCGGCTGTCAGCACTTTTACGAACCCCGACGGCACGTATACGATTGACGGTCTGCCGCCCAATCAGTATTGGGTTTATGTGCACCCGGCTCCCCCGGACGCATTCCAAAGCGAAGGCATCAAGGGCCCGCTCGATGTGAACGGACAGCCCATTCCCGCGAGCGGCCCTTTTGAGACGCTATTCTTTCCCGGAACGCGCGATCCCAATCAGTTCGGCCAGGTTCCCGTCACGGCGGGCGTAACTACTCCCGGCATCAATTTCTCTGTGCAGCCTCGCGCGGCCGTGCCCGTGTATGACATGGTGACCTACAGTTACTCCGGGCAGCAGTCGGTGACTCCGGCATTTGTGAACGCGGTCCTCGGGTTCAGCACGATCTCCGCGCAAGCCGCGTTTCAACTGACTCCCATTCCCTTGTCGGTGACGGTGCCGGGCTTCACCAACGCAACCATTCGGCCGTACGGCTCGCCGACCGCGCTCGCGCTGGACCTTTTCACCCTGATGATGGCGACCGGTCCGCGCCACCTCCTGTTCAATTTCGCGGACGACATGTATGTGCTTCCGGATGGTGTCGTACTGGTGCAGAAGGGGCCGCCGGCGATCTCCGCGGTAATCCCGAACCCCG
Source organism: Bryobacteraceae bacterium (assembly GCA_036406715.1). Classification (GTDB taxonomy): domain Bacteria; phylum Acidobacteriota; class Terriglobia; order Bryobacterales; family Bryobacteraceae; genus PSRJ01. Next base: position 9,906 of record DASXAK010000095.1, read on the forward strand.
ATGGCACCGTGACGGTCACGGGTTCGAATTTTGGTCCCGATAGCAGCGTCTATTTCGATGGCTCGCCGGCCAGCACAGCGGTGCCCTTTGCCGGCGATCTCAACAGTGGTTCGATCACGGTGATTCCGCCGCCGGGCTATAGCAGTCAGGCCGCCAGCATCATTGTGTACGGGGCCGATGGACAAAACTCGACCTTCTATCAGATACAAAAGCCGCCGTTGTTTATCTATCCGCCCGCGGCCGTTCCGCAGGTCACAATCACTCCATCGGCGCTGCCGGCTGGCGTGAGCGCCATGGTAGATATCACGGGCACGAATATGCAATTTGCCGACGGCCAGGTCACCGCCGGATTCGGCACGTTCGATGTTTCCGTGGAGCACGTCTGGGTGCTGAGCCCGAATCATGCGATTGCCGACGTGGTGGTTGCGCCGGGCGGTGTGCAGGGTCTCTCCGAGGTTAGCGTCATCTCTGGTTTTCAGCGCGTGTTCCAGCCCGCGGCCTTCCAGATCCAGCCGCCAAGCCCGACTCAGCCGACCGTCAGCGCTGTACTCAACGGCGATCCCTCGCGCCAGACCATCTATGGAGGAGGCTTTGCCGCCATCTACGGCGCCAACCTGGCGATTGCGGGAACTCTCCCGCAGGTGACGCTCAGCGGTCAGCCCGTGCCGGTGCTGTACGCTGCGGCGAATCAAATCAACATCCAAATTCCCGCTGGATTTCCGAGCGGCCCGGCCGTCTTGAACGTCGGCAATGGCGTAGCGAATACGTTTCCATTTGCGGTTCAAATTTCGCTGCCGCCGCCCGTGGTCACAGGTGTCAGTGATGGGCCGGTTCTGGCCGTGAATACGTCCTCTTCCGCTGCGGTTGGCGACGTGCTGACGATTGTGGTCAATTCGGCGGCTCCGGCATTAGCCGGCAGTCATGGCCGTGTTCGTGTGAGCGTGGCTGGCTTCGATATGCCGGTGCTCCTGGCTACGGCCGGACCCGCGCCGGGCACCGTCGAAGTCACGTTCGTGATGGCCCAATCGTTCGGAGGGATGGTCATCCCGATGGTCGTGACGGTGGACTCCGACTCCAGCGATCCGTATCCGATCCTGGTTCGCTAAAGCACAGCCGGGAGCAGCCGGGCATTCGCGATAGAATCACGGCATGGGCTTCGGACGCTGGTTGATAGCCCTCCTGGCACTGGCGCTCGGGCCTTACGCGCGGGCGGACCTGACGCTGCGCCACACGTTCACATTCCATTTCGCCTCGTTCGTCCCGCCCGAACTCGAAACGCAGGTGAGCCAGCAATTGAGCGCCACGCTGCCGAGCGAAACACTGGTCCGGATCAAGGGTGATCGCGTCTACTCGAGCTTCGGCCCGCTGTTCGCGATCACGGACTACCGCCAAAACCAGATCACGCTGCTCAATCCGAAGACGCACCAGTACGCGACGGCGCCGCTCGGCGAGTCTTTCGAAAAGATCGCCGCAGCCCAGCCGATTCCGGCGCTGCCGCCCGAGGTCGAGCGCAATCTGGGAGATCTGAGCATCGATGTGCAAACCCACAGTCCCGGGCTGACCGGGGAGGTCCAGGGCATCCGCGCCGAGGAAGAACTGCTGGCCGTTTCGATGAACATGGCGGGAACCCAGGGCGTGGCTTCCGCCATGCGGCTCGAGATGCAGATCTGGGTCGCGCAGGCGGGCGAACTGCTCCGTGTTCCCGCGCTCCGCGAGTGGGCCGACTACGCCGGCCGGGCGCAGCGCGCGTTCAAACCCGCGGAGATGATCGAAAAAATGTTCTCGCGCCTGCCGGCGATGCGCGACTCGCTGCGCGCGCCGCTCGAGGAACTGGCCAAAACCAACGCCAGCCTGGTCCTGAAGCTCCACGCGGCGGTATTGATTCCGGCTCTCTCGCAGACCCTGGCTTTCACCGGTCAGACTCCCGACGGCTTCGATCCCGCCGGCCCTCTTGCTGAATTCCAGATGGATCTGGCGGACTTATCCACCGCGGAGATCCCTGACTCTGTATACGCCGTCCCCGCCGGTTATCGAGCCGCGCCGCTCCAAGATCTGGTGCAAGCGCTGGTCCAGGCGCCGTCACCAATCCCCAGCGCCGCGCCGCAACCTCTTCGATAGAGAGCTTGATCCGCCTCC
>DASXAK010000096.1:0-5848 GCA_036406715.1 Bryobacteraceae bacterium
AGTCCGCCGTGTGGCCCTGCACACCCCCGGTCCCATAACTCTGGTTAGCAGCCGAATGCTCCCAAGTGGCTGAAAAAGTTGGACTTAGCGTCTCAAAAAGTACTGATTCGTTCTATACTGTGACCAGCGCCATAGAGAAGGAGACCTGGCTTACATGCGCAAATCGATTTTCCTGTTCCTGCTGACCGCGAGCGCACTGCTCGCGCAAAACCCAATCATCCCGGTGCTGATCGGTCTCGATGAGCATGGGACCGCGTGGATGGGCGACCCCTCGAACCTGCTGCCGTGCAGCATGCTGGCCGACCCGGGTCCTGGTGGATTGGCAAGCGCCCTGACCTGCGATCTGGCCAGCCCTCCGGCGATGGTCCCAGGCGACCTGATCCTAACAGAGGGCGGCAACCCCGCAAATATGCTTCGCTTCAACAGTCCGGGCACCGTCGTCATCTATTCCGATAACAGCAATGGTGTCCATACTCTGGCGGATACCGGCTTCCCGCTTGGTTTTTACACCAACCCCGTCACCATGCAGCAAGTCAACAACGGTATCGTCTACACGCCCAATCCCGGAGACCCCGGATTTGTATTCGATCCGGATGGCAACGTGGACTTCGCGGTCACGTATCAGTTCACCGACGATGCCAATGCCAGCCTACCGCCCGCGGCAAATCCCGAACCCGCAACCGTGTCTCTCTTTGTGGTTGCCGGCGGCGTGTTGATCGCCGTGGGCCGCCGGCGCAAGAAGTCCATCGACTAGGTCCGTTTTCCTGCGGCGGGCTCCGATCTTCCGCGAGCCCGCCCGCTCACTTCTTTCCTTCGACCGGATACCCCCGCCATACGTATTCCAACGCCTCGGGCAACGTCTGTTGCTTCACTGCCCTGTCCGTGTGTCCCGCATTGCGCGCGAACACGAACTGGTAGTGATACCCCTTCGCCGCCAGCACCCGCGCCATATTCTCATTCGCCAGGACCCAATCGTGCATGTTGTCGCGCGTGATCAAATTGTCCCGGTCTCCGACCTCCATCCAGATCCGGATCGGCTTGCGCGGGCTATTCGGGATCAGGTGTTCGTGATACTCCCACGCGCCATGCGGAGTCTCCGGGTTCACCGGCCACTGCTGGTTCACGTAAGTGCCCGAGTAAGTGAGCACGCGATGATACCACTCGGGGTGATACCACGCCATGCTCAGCGCGCACGACCCGCCCGAGCTGCCGCCCATTGTCGCTCGTCCTTCGGGATCTTTGGTCAGCTTGACGTTGTATTGCTTCTCGACCAGCGGCAGCACTTCCTTCTCCACGAACTCGGCATATAGCCCCGACATCGTGTCGTACTCCAGGCCGCGCTCGCTTCCCTGCGCGTCGCCGCTTCCGTTGCCGATCGAGATCGCGATCATCACCGGCACGCGCTTCTGCGCGATCAGACTATCGAGCGCTGGGAACAGCAGCTTATCCGGCCCATCGGCGCCTACAATGAACGGCGCCGCCGTGCCGGGAACATACTGTTTCGGCACGTACACTGCGACGGTGCGCGTGTACGGCGCGGCATGGCTCGACACCATCAGTCTGGCAGGATCGTTCGGGTCCGGCCTGGCGAATGTCCCCGTCTCGCGCGCGATTCCTGGGTAAATCTTGCTGTCGGCTGACTCCATCGTGAACGTGTGCACATCGCCCTGTGGCACGCCTTCCTGCACCGTCATCTCCGGCGCGGGACTGTGCGTCGGCCCGAGGATGAAGTTGCCGTCCTCCTTGACGGGAGCGTTGGCGCCGTCCGGCAGTTCCTTCGCTTCGACATACCCGGATGTATGTGGATCGCGGGTCGGCGCCGGCGGCCGTGACGGCCGTTTGGTCGCGCCGGGAACCTGCGCGGGGGTCTGGGCTAGGCCGATCGCCAAGCCGACCGAGAAAGCTATCGTAAGAAGACGGATCACGGGCCCTCCTTCTGAGAACAATGGCCCGATTGTACTGCATCCGTGGCGGAGGCTTCAGCCTGCCGCGTCGGCATTCGTACCAACGCGGCTCCGTCAGCGCCCCTTACGCACCACCCACGTGGTCATCGACCGCTGATTCTGCACCACAGTGGTTTTAAGCGGATCCAGCAACCTGCCGCCGAGTTCGTCGGTCAACCTCAGCAGCAACTCTTCGTCGACCAGATATCGGTCGGACCCATCCGGCAGATGGAACCGCCGTCCGTCGATCCGCCGCACCTGGTTCTCGATCCCGATGGAGGATGCCAGCCGGCAGAAGAACATCCCGCCGGGCTTCAGAACACGCCAGGCGCCGCGCAACATCGCGTCGAACTGCTGGTTGTCGCGAGCGAAGTGCAGCACCGCGCTGCTGATCGCCACGTCCGCAAATGCATCCGGAAACGATGTCGCCTCGACCGCCTCTGCGCGGAAGTTGTCCGCCGGCAGCCCCGGCGTCAGCGAAGCGCTGAGCGCGCGGACGGCGTCGATCGCCTGTGGATCGGGATCTACGCCGAACACCTCGTAGCCCTCGCGGAGCAGATAGACGATATTGCGTCCCGAGCCGCAGCCCGCGTCGAAGATCCGCATCCCCGGCGCAATGCGGCCGCGGAGCAGTTGATCGAAAAGATAGATGTCGATCGATCCGAACAGAGATTGCAGCGGAGACACGGGCGGCGAGTCCTAACTCGTCCGCAACCGCGGCACGAAGTACAGCGACGTGAGCGTCCGCCGGAAGAACGGATCGCTGAACCGCCAGATCAACATCTCCACGAAGTAGTGGAAGACGAACAGCCCGTCGAAGATATAGATGATCGACACGTAACGCGTGGAAGCTTCCACCATACCGCTCGAGTTGGTGCACAGCAACACCACCAGGGCCGCGCCCGCGACCACCGCGTAAAATACCGGCGGCCGGCGGCGCAGCCGCGCAAAGGCACGGTCCAGCAGACTCCGGTCGTCCAGCTTGCTGTGAAAGCAGCGCGGGAACATCAAAACGTGATACTCCACGTAGTGGATCGCCAGGCTCGCAAAGTACATCGGCATGCTCACCACGGCGAACAGCGCGCCGGCCGTTTGAAACCCGAGATAGCCTAGCGCCTGCGAGAGCCCGCCCGGCCGTCCTTCCGTCCGCCAGGCGCGAATTGCCAGGCCCACGCACAACGTCCCGAGCACGCCAGCCACGCACAAAAGCGCCACAAACGCCGGCTGCAGGAACCCGATCGGCAGCAGCGCATTTGCGAGCTTATTGTGGGCCGCGTCGAGCGTATACGAAACATCGCGCCGGAACAGCGGACAGACGCCGCCCGCGAGAAAAGTCGCGAACAGGAGCGCCGTCAAAGCCGCCAGGTAACCCTGCTCGACGCGCTTCATCGCCGGCGTCGAACGGATCCCGCCGCGCGCCTTGAACAACTGGTACACACCGAATGTCTGGCGATTCAGGTGATTGAAATCCAGCAACCGCACCGCCGCCCCAAACACGAGCGCGAAGGCGGGAAATCGCGAGCGAAGCTGCAGCACGCCGATCACGTAAAACGCGATCAGAATCGCTAGTGGAATGGCAAAAAACAGGAGCATGTTCCGGCTGCTCGCCGCGAAATGTCTCAGATTCTCGCTTTGCAGGTAGACCGAGATCGTCAGAACAAAGTGCGTCAGTCCGAACAGCCAGATGTAGAGGAACAGGAACCGGTGATCGGTGGTGAACGTCAGCGCGGCGGTCAGCGGGACCGTCAGCAGTGGAAACGACAGGAGAATGATGCGCGAAGGCAGTTTCCGCTCAAAGAATCCCGTCTGGCTAACGCTTTGATCCACCCATTGCCCTCGCGCGGCTCCTGTTAGCTTCGCCTCCGCTGTTCCCCTAGGTCAATACCACTAAAGAGAACATTCGTAGCGCGCGGAAGCCCTCGGGCTGAAGCCGATGCGAGGCTAAACGGTCTTTACCACCGGAATGCGCGACGCGACAGGCGCGAGCGCCGGAAAGTCGGTGTACGGCTCGGCCTGATACCAGTAGCCAACCGAGAAGAAATTGTCGCCGCGGTCGTTGGCGTGGCCGTGCTCCATGGTGTGCTTCAGGTAGCGGCTGAACGTTACGGGATTCTCGCCGTGCCAGCGGTAGCAGCAATACCGGCCGCCGGTGCGCTCGGCGTTCACGATCATCGGCGCGCCGTACATGGAGTGGCCGAACGGGATGGCCCCGTCGCGACCGCCGAAATCCCAGCTTCCCAGGAAATAATCCTCCGAGCCGGTGCCCACGATCACGGGCTTGGACTCGTCGTCCACGAAGATCATCTCGTCGCCTTCGCCCCACCAGCCGTTCGCGTTTTGGAGGACGCCGAGCGTCACTCCCATCAGGTGTCCGCGGCCGCGCGCTTCCATATAAACGTAATTCTGTCTGCCATCCGGGTTCACTTTCGGTCCTTCGGCGGCGACCGGCGTGCACGGCGCGGCCTGCCGATACTGCGCGTGAAAGTAGAGCGCGTCGGCGGGAAGAGCGGGTACGGTCATGTAATCGATGTTCGAATAGAACGAGCCGACCTCCTGCTTGCCCTCATTCGTCACCGTGAAGCGCGCCGACTGGCGGTACGGCATCGCGAAGTAGCAGTTCAGCGACTTGCCCGGAGAGCAGGCCAGGTACTCCGACTGGTAGTTGAAATACGAGTTGAGATTGAGGCCGAAAAAATCGCCGATGGGCGATTCGATGCTGGGCTTGGCGTTGCCGTCCCAGTAGCCGCGCAGCACCAGTTCTTTCAGGTGATCGCCGCTGCGCGCCGAGATGGTGAACCAGATGTGGCTGATCAGGCCCGGTCCATCGGCGCGAAAGACCTCCTGGACTCCGCCCGCGGGGATCGTCCAGAAATCGCGGTTGCCGCCCGTGCGGTCGAAGCTGGATTGTTTGAGAGACTTGTGGCTCTGCGCGCGCGAATAGGAAGGAAGCCACGAGAGATCGCCGATGGAAGATGCGGCGGATCGATTCTGCGCCTGGGCCGCGGTGGCTAAGCCCGCGGTGGCGAGCATGCGGTGGAGAAAGCTTCTACGCCCGTCCATTCCGCCAGTGTAGCGTAAGCCCCCGATGAGGGCTTACGCTTAGGCGGAGCGATTAGAACTCGATGCGGGTGTTGGAGCCGCCGAGTTCGATGTCCTGAATCTTCTGGACGTCGCCGTCTTTCGTGGTGTCAACCTTGGTTTGATCGAACTTCTTCTCGTTGGTTTGGACCTTGACATCGGTTGTAACGGACTTGTCCGTGTCCACTTGGGTGAACGTCGCCTTGGTTCCCTCGACTTTGAGGCGATACTGTCCCGGCTTTAATTGCGCGGTACCCACTTTGGTCGGGGTCGAAAGGACGATATCGTAGCTCTTGGCACTCAAAACGGTAAGGCCGGCGAGGCACAGCACTCCGGTCAATAAAAGCTTTTTCATATGTAAGTTGAATTCTCCTAATGGGTTCCGAAGCTGGCAACCCGGTTTTTTAGGCCAGCGCCTGTAGCGAATCGTTTAGCTCGCACTTATTGTGGCGTCAGCAGGTCCGGTTTGGTTACCGCCAATTCGGGCTACTTAACCCAAGCCATTCCGTCAGGACCGGCCCCGGTCTGCAGACGGCCGGTGACTTCGAGGGACTTGAGATCGACCACCGCGACGTTGTTGTCGCCGGTGGCTGCGATGTAGGCCCGCGAGCCGTCCGGCACGATCAGGATCCCGGCCACCTGTTTTCCGATCGGCATGCGCTTGATCTCTTTGCGCGAGGCGACGTCCATCACCACCAGGTCGCCCGCGTCGAGATCGGTGATCAGGGCGCGCTTGCCGTCGGGCGTGAACTTCAGTCGGTTGGAGCGCTTGGTGCCAACATTCAACGTCGCAGTGACTTTCTTCGACGCGACATCTATGATCGAGA
>DASXAK010000097.1:0-27434 GCA_036406715.1 Bryobacteraceae bacterium
GAGGTTCTCGGCCGTCACCGGAGAATCCGCGATCTCCTTGCCCTCGGCCTTGAGCATTCCCATGAGATCGCCCATCACCCAGTTGGCCGCCGTTTTTGGGTCGCCCGAGACTTTGGCAACGGTTTCGTAATACTCGCTCGCCGCGCGCGTCTGCGTCAGCACATCGGCCGCATATTCAGTCAGCCCAAACGTCTCGACAAACCGCGCGCGCTTGCTCTCCGGCAGTTCCGGCATCGCCGACCGCACTCGCGCCAGCCATTCCTCGCTCACTCTCAGCGGCACCAGGTCCGGCTCCGGGAAATAGCGGTAGTCGTGCGCTTCTTCCTTGCTGCGCATTCCGGCCGTCTCGCCCGTGTCCGGGTTGTACAGGCGTGTTTCCTGCACCACTCGCCCGCCGCTCTCAATCAACGCCACCTGCCGCCCAATTTCGTAATCCAGCGCTTCTCTGAGGAACCGGAACGAGTTCAGGTTCTTCACCTCGGCCTTGGTTCCCAACTTCTCGGCGCCGCGCAGCCGCACCGAGACGTTCGCGTCGCAACGCAGGTGCCCTTTCTCCATATCGCAGGTCGACACTTCGACAAACTGCAGCACCTGCTTGACGACCGTCAGGTAGGCGTACGCTTCTTCCGAGCCCCGCATGTCCGGCTCACTCACGATCTCGATCAGCGGCGTCCCCGAGCGGTTCAAATCCACATACGAATACCGGTCCGAGTCCTTAAAGCCGTCGTGAATGCTCTTGCCGGCATCGTCTTCCATGTGGATTCGCGTAATGCCGATGCGCTTTGTGCGCCCGTCCACTTCGATCTCCACGAACCCGTGCTCCGCCAGCGGTTCGTCATACTGCGAAATCTGGTATCCCTTCGGTAAATCCGGATAGAAGTAGTTCTTGCGCGCGAACCGCGACTGCGGTCGGATCGAGCAATTCAGCGCCAGCGCCGCCTTCAGCGCCAACTCCACCGCGTGTCCGTTCAGCACCGGCAGCGCGCCCGGCATTCCCAGGCACACCGGGCAAACATTGGTATTCGGCGGCGCGCCAAAGCCGGTGGCGCACCCACAGAAGATCTTCGTCGCCGTCGCCAGTTGCACATGCACTTCGAGCCCGATCACCGGCTCGTAGCGCGCCATCACCTCGGCCGAAGGCACGGCCGTCATAGAAGAAGACATCGAATCTCTTCATTATAGTGGCGCGCCGCAGCGCATAACTCGAGGCGCTGAGACGGATGACAATAGTTGCATGGACCCGTTTCGCATAGCCAAGACGTCGTGGGCTCCTGGCGACACGCGTGAGGTCGAGCAGTCCCGCGTTCACCAGGAGATCGGAATGGAATACGACTCGTACCGGCGCATCTATCTGGCCGACGGCCACGAATGGAAAATCGCTGGACAGATTGCGCGCGAGGACGGCAAGAAGTATTACATCCTCGAATGTGTGGGTTGAGCGCTGCCGCCGAACGATGGCTTGGCGGCGATGCCGGGCGTCATTCCGCCTACTGTAGATCTGTGAGCACCCCTCCCACCCCGGTGAAGGTGAAGTTGGCATAGGTGGTGTAGCGGGTGCGGCCGATGTGCCCGTCCGAAAATACGATGAAGCATTCCCCGCCGCCTATGACCACGCGGTTCACTCCGTTGGTGATGTGGAACACGCCCATCGAGTCCTGGTTACCCGCGATCGACAGCGTGTCGCGTTGGTCTGAGTCCGTTTGAGATGTCTGCGCGAAGAAGTTAGACAAATCGGTCGCCGGGGCAAGCAACGTCGGCTGGCCGAGGAACGACAGCTCCTTCACTCGGATCTGCGAGCTGGTCGAACCGGTCGGATCCAAGACTATGGTCGAAGCGAAAGTTGTCTGGCCCGGGCAATTCCGAGCCTCCGGCGGATTGGTGCTGACCTGGCCTATCAAGAATCCATGCCAGAGAAACGACAGAAAAGTCTCTCCCGGAACCGTGATCGTCACCGTGGCCTTCCCAAACGCGGCTGGATACGCAACACTGGTCGCGATCACCTGGCACGTCGTCCCCGCGCCCGGCGCCGTATAGAGCCCGGTTAGGGAATCGATGCCGCCGCAGCTTGCCGTCCAGACCACCCGCTGGTCCTGCGCGCCTGCCACTTGGGCCGTAAACACCTGTTGGCCGCCAGGTGTCAGAGTCACCACGCCTGGTGTTACCGTTACGCTGACCTGCGTGCACTTTCCCAACAGCAGGTCGGTTCGCTCGTCAGACAAACCCTGGTACAACGCTGAGTAGGCGTAATAGCAGAGCACCTCCATGTCGGTGACCTGGTTCTCGTTGAAATCGACGTCGCCGACTTCGATTCGCTCCGTGATGCCGGAATAGAGGCTCCGCCCGTACTGCGTCGAGCCGGCCCGGTCCAGATCGAACGCTTCTGTTTTCGAGCCGCCGGTGAATCCATCGCCATTCAGATCGTAGCGGCTGTAGTCGCGCGTCGGGGGCTCTATCGGGTTGCCGTTCGCATCGAAGAAACGGGAGACAAAAACGGCAATATCGACGTGATCGAACTTCTGATCGTTGTTGACGTCCAGCAGCGCGCGTCGAACCGGCGCGTTGGCCGCGGTCAGCGGGCCGGGCGCATCGAGCGACAGCACGGTGGCATAGGCGTCGAGGGTCGGGCCGGCCGCGGTTGAGTGGACATTCTCGATAATCGCCTCCCGAGTGTCGGTCACTGGGCGATTGCTGCGCAGGTCGTCGGAGAGTAGCCATAGATATGACGCGAGCCCCGCTACCTGCGGCGCTGCAACGCTGGTCCCGTCCGCCGACCCGCTGAACGTCAGCACCCCTTCTCCCACCGCATTGACGTCAATATTGGATCCGGAAAAACTGGATACGAACAAATCATCGAAGATCGTGCCCTGCCTCGTGCTTCCCGTCACCAGCACATTCTTCTCCGGCAGCAGCGGCTGGAGCAGGCTCAGATAATTGAGCAGGAAGATTGCCTGGTCGGAGCTCGACGCGGTGAGATTCGGGGAAACGCCATCGGTAGCATTCCACAGCGTCGTGTCCCTCATGAACCCGAATGTCGGATCCGAAAGTGTCGCCACATTGATCGCACTGTTGTATCGCGAATCCTGGTAACCCGGGTATATCTCGGCCACCCTGTCGTTCAGACAATTCCCTGCCGACGATGCAACTAAGAAATCACCCCACCGCCTGGATGTCGCTCTGATCCACCCGACTGTGGACTGCGCCCGATCGAGTGCGGGAATCGCCGTGATCGAACCCGAAGTGGGGCATTCCGGCAAAAATCCTTGAGAGAAATTCGCAATGAATCGTCCGCTGGGAAGGCTCTGTAGAATCCGCAAGGGCACATCCGAATCAGGAATGCCCCCGATTTCCACCCCCGTGACATCCAGACACTCGGTCACCGGATTCGCTCCGGTGGGGGTGTTGGTATCGAACAGGGCCGCCAGCGTGGTGGTCACATTATAACCGTGGGTTGCCGTTCCAAACCCGCTGCTCGCCGGAAACAGATGAAACCCGGGGAGCTGGCCATCGAATCCGATGTACCCAGCCGGCAGAGAGGCCGGATTTGCGAACTCGTCGATCACCAGCACCGGCAGCTTCGCCTGCGTCGCGCAATTCCGCCGGGCCAGGTCGATCGTATTCCACGCGGCGGGAAACCGCGTCGGCAGCAGATGCTTGTCCTGAAACGAAGAGGGCGGAAGCGGAAGCTGGTTGGCCGCCGACGCGTGTCCCGGAAACGCCCACAAGACGCCCGGCGCTGTTCGCAATTTGCTCGCGAGTGTTTCCACTGCGGCGGCGTTTGGCTGAACCGGCACCGCGATGGTCACGAATTCCAGCCCCGGCGCCGACGAGACGATCCCGCCTCCCACCAGCGCCAGCGCCTGGTTAATCTGATCTACCGTCGCACCCGGCGCGAACGTCACGCTGATCCGGCTCAGAAAAACTCCGTTCTGTATCAGGCTCTCGTCCACGCCAACCGGCGGCAGATCGGATATCGCCGAGATCGCCGGCGCCGATCCCGCGCCCGGCAGCAGCACCCCTTCCATCGAAGCCACCGCAAGAGTGAACGTGAACGCCACCCGCGTCGGGTTGCTGAATGCCAGCACAATATTCGAGATCGCCGCGCCGGGCGCGAGCCCACCGGCCGGTATCGGCAGCGTGAGATAAGGCATCCCCGCGCCGGACTGGCCCGACTTGTTTGCCAGCGTCACGGATCCAGCCGTGACGTTCGAAACCAGCAGCACCAGCGATCCCTTGATCGTTGCGCCCGAAACGTTCGTGAGAGTCACGACGCTGTTATATGTGTTCGTCGCGCGGTTCAGAACCAGGCCCGACTTCACCACCGCAAAGCGGTTCGTCAGATCGGTAAATGCCTGCGACCACGCGTTCGTGGCGGCGCTCATGCCCATAAGCGCAATGCCAATGGCAATAGATACGGCCCGACGAAGGTTTTTCATGGAGGTACTCTCCAGGAGGATTACGCCGCGTTAAAGAGCCGGGCACGCCGCAGCAACGGAACGAGTCCGACACCCAGCATCCACATCATGCTCGGCTCCGGCACGGCCGAAGCCGCCGGCGGCGGCCCCGTTTTGACCGATGTGCTGTATACGCTCAGCGCGCCCGTCGGACTACCGTCTATGTTGAGCGTCACCAGCGAATCCGCTCCGCTGGGATCCGCGGTTCCAAAGAGCGGCAATCCCGTGTTCGGATCGATGAGGAACAGGGAAAATGCATCCGGAAGCGATCCGGCATCGGGACCGTTCGCTGTCGCGCTGAATACGAATGAGAAGCTCGACCCGAGTGTGATGTCCGTCAGGTATTCGTTAAAAAAATCTGAATCGCTCAGGACCACCGTCCCGAGCAGTGTTCCGCTGGCGCCTCCAGAGGGAAAAACGCCGCCGAGCGTACCATCCGTCAGGAAACTCGAAATCGTAATCGTGTTGAGTGGCGGGCCGCCATCGATGAAATCAAACGCCAGTTGCGCCGCCGTGCCCGCCAGCCCTGACGTATCTACGGAGACCAGCGTGTCCCCCCAAAGACCGCGTGCTCCCGCTAGAATTACGACCACCGGAATCAACCAGGTTTTCATGCCCCCTCCGTGTACTTCGCCCGAAAGTACCAGTCCCTGCGTACACGCGTACCGGTACACTGGAGTGCAGCGTTTTCCCCGCACTCGTGCGAAGCTGTTCAGCAGGTAGATTTTTGCAGGTCTGAGAGTCGCCGAAAAGTAGTCTAAAAGGATATTTTTTCCGGGCTTGAAACAGGTATGTCGACTTCTCTTCTCGCCAGGACCCCGCTTCCACACCCGGCCGCCCCGGCCGCGCTTCGGTTCCGCGTTGCCCGCCGCGACGATCTTCCCCACTGCGTGGAATTGCTGCCGAAAGGCTTCCGAGCGTCCGACGCAGTGCGGCGCCAATTGGTAAATCTATGGGGGAGACTTCTGGCTGCCGAGGGCCGGACCTTCACCATCGTCGAAGATCTCGATCGGCTTCATCCCGCGAGCATCGAAGGTTTCGGGCTTAGCATCTTTGTCACTGACCGCTTCTTCGATGAGTTCTGCGCCGCTCCCCGCCCTTATCTTCCGGCGCTCTGCTACGAACGGATGCTGGCCGGCGATGACATCGTTTTGACCGAAGATCAGATCCGCGCCTCCAACTCCAGCCAGGGTCTCAACATTGTCAATCTCGATTTCGGTCTCCGCACGTATGACCTGTCCGACAGCCGCACCAAACAGGTCTTGGCCGCCGGCAGTTCCGCTTTCTACTTCTGTCATGCCGGCTATCGCATCCGCGCCATCGCAAATGAGGTCTATGGCACGCAGGCCGCCCGCTACATGGAGGCCGGCGGCTTCCGGCTCGTGCGCGACTACCAGAGTGAATCTCGCGCCGCCTTCGAAAACTTGGCGCCCGAAGAATATCCCTATTTATTCCTCCTCCGCCGGGAATGGATCCAGCCGGCCGTCATCCACCCCTTGTCCCAGTTGTTTGCGGTTCCCCCGCCGCGCATCCGTTTTTCGCGTTCCGAGCGGCGCGTCCTCGAAGGCGCGCTCTTGAACGAGTCCGACGCTCAAATTGCCTGCCGCCTTGCCATCTCCCTCGGTGGCGTTAAAAAAACCTGGCAGAACATCTACGCTCGCACACAGCGCCAGATTCCCAATCTCATGCCCGCCGGCGACGGCGCGCCCGAGGGATTCCGTGGCCTCGAAAAGCGGCGGCACCTGCTCGAATACCTCAGAATGCATCTGGAAGAACTGCGCCCCTCCTGCCCCGATTCCTCGAGGGACTGAGTCCCAGAACCACGCCCTCAAGGAATTGCAGCGTCTCCGGGCCGGTCTGGCACTGTCCCCCGATCCTGGCGCCTCGGCCCCCGGCCCCCGAGAGGATAACCCCGCCTTGCGCCTCTGATCAGGCGGGTTCGTTCGGCTGGCCGAGTCGCTTCTCCACTTCGTTGACGAACGCGGTGAGCGCCTTCCGATCGGCGTCCTGCCACTTGATGACCACGAAATACTTCTGGCGATAGAAAAATACCGTGTCCGCTGACGGCCGCCACCGCTGCACCATCTCCAGCGCCACGCCCGGCGATTCCAGCTCGTAGACCCGCGCCTCCAGTTTGCCGGGCCCCTCGTACGACGCCGCTTCGAGGCGGTTGATCACGCTCCGCGATATCGGGTCGGGCGCCTCTCCCGGCGACAACTCGCGCAGCGCCGTTCGATGCCAGACTCCGGCCACCGTGGGCGGGAACAGGTTTGGCGGCGGATTTGAGCGCTGGCACGCCGCCGCTCCGGCCGCCAGCCACAACCAGCTTCGCCGCGTCATCACCCTCGATTGTGCCACGCAAGCCGGTGCTACCATCGCACTTATGGCCAAATTCAAGCCGGCGCGAGGTAAGGCCAAGCGAACCGCCCCGCCTGCGGGGGCCGTCTCGTGCGTGGTCCTGGTCATCGTCGGCATGGCCTTGGTGATGCTCTTTATGTACTTCGTGCTTCGAAATGCGAACGGATAACCGCCGGCCCGACGATCTGCGCCCGGTCGAAATCGTCACCGGATATTTGGCGACCGCCGAAGGCTCCGCCTTGATCAAGGCCGGCAACACCATCGTGCTCTGCGCCGCCAGCGTCGAGGAAACCGTCCCACCCTTTCTGCGCAACTCCGGCAAGGGTTGGGTGACTGCCGAATATGCCATGCTGCCTCGCGCCACCAATAAGCGCACGCAGCGCGAGGTGACCAAGGGCCGCCCGTCGGGGCGCACTCACGAGATTCAGCGCCTCGTCGGCCGTTCACTGCGTTCGGTGATCGATTTTGCCGCTCTGGGCGAACGCACTGTCTATCTCGATTGCGATGTCCTCCAGGCCGACGGCGGCACCCGCACCGCCGCCATCACCGGCGCTTTCGTCGCGCTCGCCCTGGCCTTGCAGCAGTTGGTTCAGTTCAAGGCCATCAAGGCGATGCCCATTCGCGATTACGTCGCCGCCACCAGTGTCGGGATTGTCGGCGGCGTCCCCATGCTCGATCTCTGCTACGAGGAGGACTC
The DNA here is from genome assembly GCA_036406715.1 of Bryobacteraceae bacterium. GTDB lineage: Bacteria > Acidobacteriota > Terriglobia > Bryobacterales > Bryobacteraceae > PSRJ01. The sequence continues at coordinate 7,507 of DASXAK010000097.1, forward strand.
GCGTGCCGATGTCGACATGAACGTCGTCATGACCGGCTCCGGCAAATTCATCGAACTGCAGGGCACCGCCGAGCATGCGCCTTTCGACGATGCTCAAATGAACGAACTCATCAGCCTCGCGCGCGCCGGCATCGCTCGCCTCGTAGAAATTCAAAAGAGGGCCGTTCCGCTTTGACCCGGCTCTTCGCGGCCACCGGCAATGCCGGCAAGCTGCGCGAATTCCGCATGGCTGCCGCCGGATATCCCGAAATCGAAATCGACCTCCTCTCTGGCTTCAGCGACATCGAGCCCTGCGTCGAGACCGGCCTCACCTTCGAAGAGAACGCCATTCTCAAAGCCCGTTACTATGGCCGCCAGGCGCCGGGCCCGCTGTTCGCCGACGATTCCGGCCTCGAAGTGGACGCCCTCGACGGCGCTCCCGGCGTCTACTCGGCCCGATTCGCCGGCATCCACGCCACCGATGCCGCCAATAACCGCCTCCTGCTCGAAAAGCTGGACGGCATCGATCTGCGAACCGCGCGCTTCGTCTGCGCCATCGCTCTGGTCGAAGCCGATCGCGTGCGCGGCATATTTCACGGCGCAGTCGAAGGCCTCATCACCGGCGCGCCCCGCGGTCCCAACGGTTTCGGATACGACCCGCTTTTCTTCTTCCCCCCGTTCGGCTGCACCTTCGGCGAAACCACGCCCGAGCGAAAGCTCCTGGTGAGCCACCGCGGCCAAGCTCTCCGCGCCCTGTTCGCTTCGCTATAACCCCCTTTCCCCTCCAAAACATTTGCTGTACATTATGTTTGTATGGATACCAGCCGCGATTCGTCCGTTTGGCGCAGTCTCGCCGTTGCTTTCGGGGACGGACTGGCCTTCGGCGTGGGCATGAAGCTCACCCAGAACGCGCCCGCTAAAGCGGCTTTGCCGGCCGCTTCGCCCGATCTTGCCGGCCGCCTCGCGCGTGTTGAACAGCACCTCGCGCAGCTCGAGCGCGTTCCGGCCCCTGGCTCCGCCAACCTGGATCCGCAGGTACTCGAGGCGCTGACACACGCCCTTGAAGCCCGTCTCCAGGAAATCGCCGTTCAGACCGATCGCCGCCTGGCGGAACTTGACGTCAAGGTGGCCCTCGAGCTGAAAGGCCTCCGGCAGCAGGATCACGCGCTGGCCTCGGCCGCCGAAGACCTGCAGAACCGTTTCGACCACCGGATCATCGACCTGCTACAACAGGCCAGCACCGATCGCGCCGCCCTGCAGAATCAGGTGGTCTCGCTCCATCGCGAGTTCGCCTCAGCCGTCGCCGACATCGTGGAGGAACAGGTAGCCAGTCAGGTCGAACAGCGCCTCGCCGATGCCGTGCGCGCGCAGCTCGCGCCGTTGGAACGTCAGATCGACGAACTCCGCCAGCGAATGACTGCCGCCGACCGCAACACCCTGGAGATCATGCTCGCCACCAGCGAGGCGATCCGGCAAGCCGCCGCTCGTCTCACCCCGGCGCCGGCGGAGCCCGTCGCTCCCGCTCCGCAAACACCGCCGCCGGAACCCGAGGCGCCTCCTTTGGCTCGCGCCGCGACAGCGGCCAACGGCGCCGCGCCCTACAAAGAGTCCGATCTTCCGGGTTTCGCCCAGGTTCGCAAAGCCGCTACCAGCATCAGCATTCCGCTCGTGACCTCGTTCGTGGTCACCGCCGGCTGTGTGGCGATCCTGCAGTACCTCTAAGTACCTCTCGAGGTGGCTCCGGCTTCAGCCCCTGACCTCTGCGTGGTATCCTGATTCGGCGTCCTGATGAGAATCTCCGACGTCCGCTCCTATCTTTTGTCGTATCCCTTCCAGGAACCGATTACCCGGCGCTTCCACGGCGGCGATCGCATCATCCTCAAGCGCGATGCGATGTTCATCCGGGTCGAGACCGACAATGGCCTCATCGGATATGCTCCCGGGCCCGGTAGCGAGCGGGCGCACCGCATCATTGAAGACACCATCGCACCCTTCCTTCGCGATCGGGTCCTGGCCGACCCCGACGCGCTGCGCGTGCAGTTTCTCCAGGGGCCGGGTGTTCACCCGGATGTCGCGCGGACATATTGTTCCGTCGAGATTGCCCTGTACGATATCGCCGGAAAAGCCGTCGGCCTGCCGGTCTCCGAATTCCTCGGCGGCCGCGTCCGCGACCGCATCCGTGTCTATGGAAGCGCCGGCATGTACATGCCGCCGGAAGCCTACGCGGTCGAGGCGCAAGCGATTGCCGAGCTCGGCTTCAACGCGTACAAGATGCGTCCCGCCGCAGGCCCGGAACAGGATCTCGAGACGGTGCGCCTGGTGCGGGAAGCCGTTGGCGTCGATTTCGATCTCATGGTCGACGCCCATACCTGGTGGCGCATGGGCGAAGGCAACTACACTCTGGAGACCATCGAGCAACTCGCTGAGGAGATGGCCGGCCACAATATCGCCTGGCTGGAAGAACCTTTGCCGCCCGACGACCACGAAAGCTACCTCCATCTCAAGGAGAAAGACCTGATTCCGCTCGCCGCCGGCGAGCATGAGCTGCACGAAGACAGCCTGCTCGATCTCGTCCTCACCCAGGCCGTCGACTACGTCCAGATGGATGTCTGCCTGCAAGGCGGTTATGCCATGGGCCGGCGAGTCCTCTCCGAAATCGCGCGCGAGGGCCTCCGGTTTGCCTTCCATAGCTCGGGCACGGCGCTCGAAGTCGTCGCCGCCGCGCACCTGGGCGTTTGCTGGCCCGACGCCGTCGCTGACTGGCTCGAATATCCGTGCTATTCCGGTCCGGACCGGGCCGGCATGTATCCGTTTCCACTGGCTTCCGAGATCCTGGCCGAACCGCTGAATCTCGATCGCGGCCAACTCGTAGTTCCGCGCGCACCCGGCCTGGGAGTCACTGTCGACGAATCGGTGGTCGAGCGATACCCCTGGATTCCCGGTCCCTGGTCTTACTTCCGCACCGACTCCCCGGCTCAAACCAAGCCCGTCACCTCCGACCGCATGTCGCGCCGCCAAGGCCGCACCGCGTAGCTCGCCGCAGCCACTGCTGAACACAGCGTGGCGCCTGCCGACGAGCCTTGATCGCGATTGCGGCGCCGACTACAATAAGCCAACCTCGTCGCTGGAGTGCTTATGGCTGGAACCGCGATCGGACTCAGAGTCAACCAATGGCAAACGCAGTTTGAAGGCAGGCTGGTCACTCCCGCCGACGCTTCCTACGAATCGTCGCGCCGCATATGGAATGGCATGATCGACAAGAAACCGGCGCTCATCGCGCGATGCGCTTCTGCCTCCGATGTATGCGCGGCCGTGAAGTTGGCGCGCGCCGAGCAACTGCCGGTCAGCATTCGCGCCGGGGGGCACGGCGTGGCGGGAACTGCCGTATGCGACGGCGGACTGATGATTGACCTTTCTCCCATGAAAGAGATCCGGGTCGACGTCGCAGAGCGCCAGGCGACGGCCGCACCCGGGGTGGTGTGGAGCGAGTTCGACCGCGCTACGCAAGCTCATGGATTGGCGACGACGGGAGGACAGGTCTCGCACACCGGCATCGCCGGGCTGACGCTGGGCGGCGGGTTCGGGTACCTGATGGGCAAGCACGGCGCGGTCTGCGACAACCTCCTTTCGGTTGACATTGTGACTGCCGGCGGCGAAATGCTCACGGCGAGCCCTGAGCAGAATTCGGATCTCTTCTGGGCGGTACGGGGCGCTGGCGCGAACTTCGGGGTCGTCACCTCCTTCCGATATCGGCTCCATCCGTTGAGCAGTGTGCTCGCCGGCATGCTGCTGCACCCGCGCTCCCGCGCCGCGGAACTGATCGCGTTTCATCGGGAATTTCTCGGCGGCTCTCCGGACGAGCTCGACACCACGATCGGATTTCTCAACGCGCCCGACGGCACACCACTGACCGCAATTGTCGCGGTCTGGGCCGGAGCACAGGCGGAGGGCGAACGGGTCCTGGCGCCGCTGCGGCAGTTCGGTCCTCCGGTAGCGGATCTCATCCGGCCCATGGCCTACACCGAAGTGCAAAGCATGCTGGATCACGCGGTTCCAGTCGGCGATCGTTACTACTGGAAATCGAATTTCGTCAGTGAACTCACGCCGAGCCTCGCAGAGGTGCTGACGGCCGGCGCAGGAAAGATGGCGTCCCCGCTCTCGATGATCCTGCTGTTCGAAATTAAGGGTGCGATCCAGCGGCAACCCAAGGATGCCATGGCGTTCGACCACCGCGATGTCAATTTCGAGCTTTCGATCATCGCCCGCTGGACCGACTCCGTGGCCGATGATGCCAATCTCCGGTGGGCGCGCGAAGTCTGGAGCACAGCCCAGCCGTTTGTATCGCCCGCCGTGTACGCGAACCATATGACGGGAGATGAAGGCCAGGATCGCGTGCGCGCCGCTTACGGCGCCGGCAAATTCGAAAAGCTGGCGGCTCTCAAAACGAAATACGACCCGGGTAATTTCTTTCGGCTGAATCACAACATCGCGCCCGCCGCGTCATGATTCGCTGACGCCGTCAAGCGCGCCGAGCCGAGGCGTACAATACAAGCATGTCCGCAACCTTAAATATCGCCGGCCGGGAGTTCCGTTCGCGTCTCGTTGTCGGCACGGGCAAGTACAGAACCTTTCAGGAGATGCAGCGCTGCCACGAGGCCTCCGGGGCCGAGATGGTCACCGTCGCGGTGCGGCGGGTCAATCTCACCGACCGCTCCAAGGAATCCCTGCTCGATTACATCGATCGCGACAAGATTTTCATTCTTCCCAACACTGCCGGCTGCTATACCGCCGACGACGCCATCCGCACCGCCATGCTGGCGCGCGAAGTCGGGTTGTCGAATTGGATTAAGCTCGAAGTGATCGGCGACGAGAAGACGCTGTTTCCCGATAACGAGGGGCTGCTCGAAGCGACGCGCGTACTGGTTAAAGAAGGATTCGTCGTGCTGCCGTACACCAATGACGACGTGGTCAACGCGCGCAAGCTCATCGATGCCGGCGCCGCGGCGGTGATGCCGCTCGCTGCCCCCATCGGCTCCGGAATGGGTGTGCAGAATCCGGCGACGCTTCGCATCATGCGCGAAATGATCACCTCGGTTCCGATGATCGTGGATGCCGGCGTCGGCACTGCCTCCGATGCCGCGGTTGCGATGGAACTGGGTGCGGACGGCGTCCTCATGAACACGGCCATTGCTGCGGCCGAAGACGCGGTGCGCATGGCGCGGGCCATGAAGTTAGCGATCGAAGCGGGCCGTCTGGCCTACGAGGCCGGCCGCATGGCCAAGAAGCTCTACGCCACCGCCAGCAGCCCGCTGGCTGGCGTGGTCGGCACTTAGCTCGATCCGGAGAAGTTTGGCAGGCTGAAAGCCTGCCCCACCAGGCGCTAGAATCGCGTTCGAGAGGAGCTTCTCATGGCTCGATCTCAGGGCGCGCCCTTTGGCAGAGCCTGGTTCTGGCTTTGCCTCGCGTTGCTGCTGCATGTCAGCGACGAGGCGCTCACCGGTTTTCTCGGAGTCTACAACCCGATCGTGATCGCGGTGCGGCAGCGCGTGCCATGGCTGCCCTTGCCCACCTTCGATTTTTACGTCTGGCTCGGCGGATTGCTGGTTGCGGTGGCCGTGCTGTTGTCACTTACCCGGTCCGCGTCTCGCGGAGCCGCCTGGCTGCGGCCGCCCGCGTACGTGTTCGCTGGACTGATGATCGCCAACGCCCTCGGCCACACCGCCGGCGCGATTGGCGCGCGCTGGCTTTTACCTCCTCTTCACCTCATGCCAGGCTTGCTATCCTCGCCGCTGTTGTTGGCCGCGTCGATCTACCTGATTTGCCAGTTGCGGTCGCGACCGGCTAAGCCTGCCCTTGCGCCAGAGGTCCGATGACCGGCAGCACCACCGTCTTGCCCTGGTACGTGGTGACGATCATGTAAATCCAGAGCGCGAGAAACGCGAGCCACACCAGCGTCAGCAAGAGGCCGAGATGGATGGCCACGAGCACCACGTTGAGCACGAACCATATGACGATCCACGCGATATTGAGGAAAATGGCCTGCATGGCGTGAAAACGGATCGCGCGGTTTTTGTTGTAAGGCTCAATGACGAGAAAGAGAATGCCGGTGATCAGCAGCCCGAGATAGCAGAGCGCCCCCGCCAGGTTATCGGTGAGACCCGCTGACGTAGGAGGCGGGAGTGCACTTGGACCGGCGGGGTTGGGACCCGCGGGGTTCGGACCGGCGGCGCCCGCGCCCGGCGGCGCAGCGGCCCCTAGGGGCGTTCCACACTTCGCGCAGAACCGGCCCTCTACTTCGCCTCCACAATTCGCACAATACGGCATGACCTCTCCTTCGGTTCAGGCTAGCGCCCTGGCGGGCCTAGCGCCACCAGGGGGACGATCGCTCCGATAATGCCTCCGACGATCAAAGCCGGGTTTCCCGCGCCCAGAAAGGAGACAAGCAGCCCGACCAGCGAGCCGATTCCTGCGCCAACCACCGCGAGCATGATCCTCTTCGCCATAAACGGGGACACTTTCACGATAGCAGCCTGCGAAAATGAGGGCATGAAGGCCTGTGTGCTGCCGGCCCCGGCGCCGGTCGACACCAACCCGCTTCGCGTCGTAGACGTTCCGCGTCCGCGGCCCGAAGACCGGCAGGTACTGGTCCGCGTGCACGCGTGCGCCGTCTGCCGGACCGATCTGCATGTGGTCGAAGGCGAACTGCCCGTGCGCAAGAGCCCCGTCATTCCCGGGCACCAGGTGGTGGGAACGGTGGAGGAGTGCGGGCCGGAGGCCTCGCGCTTTCGTCCTGGCGCACGCGTGGGAATTCCGTGGCTGCACCGAACCTGCGGCGTCTGCGAGTTCTGCCGCTCCGGCCGCGAGAACCTCTGCGAAGGCCCCGAGTTCACCGGCTGGACCGCCGACGGCGGCTACGCCGAATTCGCCGTCGCGCCCGAGGACTTTATCTATGCGCTGCCCGAAGGCTTCCCCGATCTGCACGTAGCGCCGCTGCTGTGCGCCGGCATCATTGGTTTCCGCACCCTGCGGCTTTCCGGCATCGAGCGCGGCGGCCGGCTCGGGATGTACGGTTTTGGGGCGGCTGCGCATGTGGCAATTCAAGTGGCGCGGTATTGGAATATCGAAGTGTATGCCGTCACGCGCGATGAGCGCCACCAGCAGCTGGCGCTCGATCTGGGCGCGGTGTGGGCCGGCGGCTCCGGCGACCAGCCTCCGGCATTGCTCGATGCCGTGCTGATTTTCGCGCCCGCCGGCGAGCTGGTGATCTCGGCATTGCGCGCGCTCAAGCGCGGCGGCACGGTGGCGCTCGGAGGCATCCATATGAGCCCGATCCCGCAGCTCGATTACAACCTGTTGTATTGGGAGCGCGTGGTACGCAGCGTGGCGAACAACACCCGGCGCGACGGCGAGGACTTTCTGAAGATCGCCGCCGCCATCCCGATCCACACCGAGATTCGCGAGTTTGCGCTAGAGGAAGCCAACGACGCCCTGCGCGCGCTCAAGAACGACGCCATCCGTGGCGCGGCCGTGCTGCGGATTTAACCCTTCAGACCCGATTGATGCGCCACACCGTCCAGCCCTCGACCGGTTCGGCGCCCTGAGACTTGTAGAAATCGATCGCCGGCTGATTCCAATCGATCACGATCCACTCGATGCGCGCGCAGCCGCGCTCGCGCGCGATGTTCCGGATTTCCTCGAACAACGCCTTGCCGATGCCGTGCCTGCGCAGTTCCGGGCGCACGAACAGGTCTTCCAGAAACAGGCCACGCTTGCCCCGCCAGGAGGAGAAGTTGTGAAAAAACAAGGCGTATCCGGCCACTTCCTCTCTCCACACGGCGATGCGCGCCTCGACCGCCGGGTGCGGTCCGAAGAGGGCGTCGCGCAGCGAGTCCTCGGTTAGGGAAACGGCGCCCGGCGCCGCCTTTTCGTATTCGGCGAGGGCGTGGATCAGAGAGACGATGACGGGGACATCCGCGGCCACAGCGGCCCGGATCTTCAGCTCCGCGTTCATCGGGCTAGGCGTGGTGCTTGACTTTGCTCTTCTTGAATTTAGGCGCCTTGTACTTCTGCGCTTTATACGAGATCTTGCTCTTCTTCGGCTTCGCTTCGACCGTCGCGGTCAGCCCGCAGGCCACGGCCAGAGCCAGCGCGAGTGTACGGATTCTCATGCTTCCTTTATCCTATTCTGACCATCCTCAAACCTCAAGCGATCGCTTTAGTTAACTTTACCCTCCGCCGTGGGTCAGCCATTGGTACATCCGGAAGAAACTGAAGGCCGCCAGCAGGACGCAGATGGCGGCCACCACCTGCCAGAACTTCTCCTGCCACGAGCCTTCCACCCGTTGCAGTCCGGCAACGTAAGCCACGCCAAAGCCGCCCACGAGGCCGCCGATGTGCGCAGCGTTGTCGATCTGCAATCCCGGAAGGATGCCGATGATCAGCATGTAAATCACCCACCGGATGTACTGGCCGCGAATCGCGGCGCCAATCGCGCTGCGATGGTGGATGCCGAACGCGATCATGGCGCCGATCAGTCCCATCAGTCCGGCCGAGGCGCCGATCGATAAATACGGGCTCCACAGCGTGCTGAAGATAAACCCGAGGACGCTGCCGGCGAAATAAATGGCCAGGTAGCGCGCGGTCCCGTAGACGGTCTCCACCTGCGCGCCCACGTCGAACAGCACCCACATGTTCATCCCGATGTGCAGCAGTCCGCCATGGAGGAACCCGGCGGTCACCAGCCGCCAGTATTGCTTTCCCAACAATATATAGACGCGCTCCTTGCCGCCGAAATCCAGAAGCGTACGGGAGTCGAGATTCAAGAAGGCGTCGTTGTTGCCGGCCCGCATGCTCGCAATGACGGTGCCCAGATAGAGCCCCACATTGATGAGCAGGATGACTACGGTGGTGAACTGGGCGTGCGAAATCAGCCCGCCGAGAATCGGCGCCGGCGAGCGGCGGTCGATGGCGCGCGCCCCCACTTCCGCGTTGCAATACGGGCAGACGCGGTCTTTGGTGGTGATGAATGCGCGGCAGTGGGGGCACATCCGGCGGGTTTCCATCTGGTTCATTTTACAACTCGTTCGCGCGCGGACCCGCGCACGCCATTCTGTTACAATCGAAGATCCCGCGATCATGAAAACCGAGCGCGAGCACCGCGACGACATCGTGCAGATTGGCCGTCTGGTGTTTGAGAAAGGATGGGTGGCGGCCAACGACGGCAACCTCAGCGTCCTTCTCGACCCGGAGCGCATCCTCGCCACGCCCACCGGCATGTGCAAGGGGATGATGCACCCCGACGACCTGATCGTGCTCGACCGCCAGGGCCGCAAGATTTCCGGTAAACGCGAGAAGACCACCGAAATCAACATGCACCTGACGATCTACGATCTGCGGCCCGACATTCACGCCGTGGTGCATGCGCATCCGCCGGTGGCCACCGGGTTCGCGACGGCCGGAAGGGCGCTCGACCTGGCGCTGTTGCCCGAGGTGATCATCTCCTTCGGCTGTGTCCCGGTTGCCGCCTACGGGCTGCCCGGAACACACGAGCTGACCGCGCCGATGCGGCCGCTGATTCCCAAGCACGACGCCTTGCTGATGGCCAACCACGGGGTCGTGTGTTATGGGGAGGATTTGTATCAGGCGTATTTCCGGATGGAGACGGTAGAGCACTCGGCACGCATTCAGCTGGTGGCGGAACTGCTCGGCGGTCCGAACGTGCTGCCGCGCGCCGAGGTGAACAAGTTGTTGGACTCGCGCTCGCGCTACGGCGTGAAGGCCCGGTCGAGCGGCGAGCCGAATTGCCCGGTGGTGGCCGAAGAATATGAGGATGAGCGCGTGACCCTCACTCGCACCGAGCTGATCGGCCTGGTGGATGAAGCCTTGCGGGCACGCGGGCTGGCGTAGAGATAGTCTGGGAGAACAACGATGGGTGAAGCGTTAGGAATGATCGAGACACGCGGGCTGGTAGCCATGATTGAAGCTGCCGACGCCATGGTGAAGGCCGCCAAGGTCACGCTCATTGGCTGGGAAAAGATCGGCTCGGGCTACGTCACGGCGCTGGTGCGCGGCGACGTGGCGGCGGTGCGCGCGGCGACGGATGCCGGCGCCGCCGCGGCTAGGCGGGTGGGCGAGTTGATCGCTGTCCACGTTATCCCGCGGCCGCATCAGAGCCTCGAAGACGTGCTGCCGATCGGCAAATCGCAGGCCGCTGCGAAGTAGCGCCATGATTCTGGCGCGCGTGGTGGGCACGGTGGTGGCCACCCGAAAAGATCCCCGCCTGGAAGGCAAGAAGCTGCTCATCCTCAAGCCGGTCTCGCCCGAAGGCAAGGATGAGGCCGGGTACGTGGTCGCGGTCGATTCCGTCGGCGCGGGCTACCGCGAGCGCGTCATCGCCGTCTCCGGCAGTTCGGCGCGCATGGCCGAAGGCTGCAAGGATACGCCCGTCGACACCGCCATCATCGGCATCGTCGACGACGTGCGCTTGGATTGACCGATGTTTCTCGGCCGCGTCGTCGGGTGCGTCTGGGCTACGGCCAAGAATCCCTCGTTCGAAGGCCTGCGATTTCTGCTGGTGCAGCCGCTTACCCCCGAATTGAAGAAGACGGGCAAACGCCTGATCTGCACCGATTCGACCGGCGCGGGAGCGGGCGAACTGGTCTACTGGGTGCGCGGCCGCGAAGCCAGCATGCCGTTCCTGCCGCGCGAGGTACCGGCGGACGCGACGATCGTCGGGATCGTCGATGAGGTTCAGGTGAAGCGGCCATGTTGATCGGACGGGTCATCGGCGAACTGGTCGCCACCCAGAAGCACGCGAGTCACGAAGGCCGCAAAGTGCTGATCGTGCAGCCGCTCAATTTGGATGGCAGCGACCGCGGCGATGCGGTCCTCGCACTCGACGCCGTCGACGCCGGAATCGGCGACCGCATCCTGCTCGCCACCGACGGCTGGGCGGCGTCGAACGCCGTCGGCCGCCCGCAATCGCCGATCGACATGGCGGTGATCGGGTTTATCGATGAAGTGGACGTGATCCCCGGCGTTTCCTAAAGTTCTCCACCGCCCTGCCGATCATCTCGGCGTGAGGTGGCATGCCCTCTGTTGAAACGAGCTATTTCGGGCTGATCTCCTACGAGCCCGACTCCATCCTGGAATTCCCCAAAGGCCTGCCGGGCTTTGACGAACGGCGCCGTTTCGTGGCGCTGCAGTTCGAAGACAGCCGGCCGCTGGTATTCCTGCAAAGTCTCGAGGAGCCGGGTCTTTGCTTTATCACCCTCCCGGTGTTGGCAGTAGATCCGCACTATCAATTGCGGGTGAGCGACGAAGACCGGGAGTTGGTCGGTCTGCCTTTGGGCCGGCCGTTGAGGATCGGCGAGGACGTGATTTGCCTGGCGGTGGTGTCGATTCGCGAGGACGGTCCGACCGCGAACCTGCTCGGGCCACTGGTGGTCAATCTTCGCAACCGCAAAGCGGCCCAGGCGGTGGCTCCGGAATCGGGCTATTCGCACCAGCACCGGCTGGTGCCGGAAGAGGCCCCGGTATGCTCATGATGGCGCGCCGCGAGGGGGAGACGATTCTGATCGGCGACGACATCGAGGTGGTGATCGCGCACATCGGGCGTTCGCGGGTGAAAGTGGGGATCAAGGCCCCGCGGGAGCTGACGGTGATGGCTCGGGAAGTCAAGATGGTGCGCGATGAAAATCTCGCCGCCTCGGTCCGGTCCGAGGCCGCTTTGTCCAGTCTGCTCACGCGTTTCGGGCCGGCGGCTCAAGCTTCTCCGGTTCGGGTCGAAAAGGGAAGGTGACCGGCAAGAAGCCGGCACTTACAACTACTGAAAGGATTTCTCTATGCTTTCTCTCCAAACCAACGTAAGCTCCCTCTTGGCGCAGGAAAATCTGCGTGTCAATACGGACTTCCAAAGCAAAACCATTGAGCGTCTGACGTCGGGCTATCGCATCAATTCATCCGCCGACGACGCGGCGGGCCTGGCGGTGGCGAACCGATTCCGCAGTGACACGGCCGAGCTGACGCAAGGCGTCCGCAATGCCAACGACGGCATCAGCCAATTGCAGATCGTCGACGGCGGTCTGAACAACATCGCCAAGATGTTGGACCGTATGAAAACGCTCGCCACGCAATCGGCGTCGACGACGTTCAGCGGCGATCGCACGACGCTCGACGCCGAGTTTCAGTCGCTGATCACGGAAATTGACCGGCAGGCGACCAACGTCAAGTTGAACTCGGGCGGCGCCTATAACTCGAGCATTCAGGTATACATCGGCGGCGCGACTTCGGCTGCCAACAGCAATGCCGTGGTATCGGTAGACCTCAGCGCCGCCACGACCGCGGTCGATGCGACCAGCTTGGGCGTGAAGACCCAGTCGATTGCCAGCGGCGCGGCGATCAAATACGGCAACGTGATCACCAACGGCACCAGTCTCTACATGACCGGTGGCGGCGAGTCCCAGGTCTTTACGTTTAACGTGCAGAGCTACGCGGCCCCGGTTTCCGTCACCGTCCTGGGTGGAACCGCCGGAGTCACGCGCGACAATGCGCTCAGCCAGCTCAACGCGGGACTGGCCGGGACCGGGATCACGGCTTCCTACGTGAACGATCAGCTGGCCTTTACCAGTGCCAAGGTCTTTAGCGTGTCCACCAACGCGGGCGGCACCGGTAATTTCGCCCAAGCATCCACCAGTATGACGAACACGGCGTTGAATTACCTCACGGGTTCATCCGCCGCCGCGGCAGTTACCGACAAGATGACGTTCACCAACCTCGACACCGGGCTATCCCAAAACCTCACCTTTGCTAACGACGCTTCGGCCGCCGCGGTGATTGCCGACATCAACAGCAAGGCGAATTTGGTTGGAGTCTACGCCGTGGCCGATGGAGGAGGCGGTAACGGTTTCATCGTCGCGTCCTCGTCCCACTTCCTGATCACGCGTGAAGTCGCTACGACCAACCTCGGAGGCACGATTGGCAACACGGTTGGCGCCCTCACCACGACCGCCGGCACGGGCACCACGGCCAGCGTCTCGGGCGCGATGGCCGCACTCGCGGCCGTGCAAACCGCCGTCGCCAACCTCGGTAAGGCGCAGGGCATCGTCGGCGCCGGCCAGAACAAACTGCAGTACGCCGTCAGTCTGGCCCAGTCGCAGATCGGCAACTACTCGGCCGCGGACTCTCGCATTCGCGATGCCGACGTGGCTGCCGAAGCGTCCAACCTGACCAAGGCCCAAGTCTTGCAGCAGGCTTCCATGGCTGCCATGGCCCAGGCCAATTCCGCTCCGCAAGCCGTGCTGGCATTGCTTCGGGGCTAACCATAGCCGCTAACCGGTTCCGGCGCGGCCGGCGTGCCGCGCCCGAATCCTAGACCTGAGGGCTGGATCGGAGGGCGAATCCGATCCAGCCCGGGAGTGTTTTATGGGGACCACCAGCAACGCCATCTTCACCGGCAGCAGCCAGTTCGCCCAGGATTTTCAAAACGTCATCACGCGCGCCGTGAACATCGCCTCGCTGCCCCTCACGCTGTTGAACAACCAGAAGAGCGATTTGACGAATCAGTCCACCGCATTGTCCAGCTTGGATGCCGCTTTCACGGCCCTGCAGTCGGCGGTGAGTGGCATCACCAACGCCTTCGGCGGGTCCGGGCTGCAAGCGACCGTCTCGGACAGCTCCAAGCTGAGCGTCGCGTTGGGCACGGGGGCTGTCGAGGGAACGTATGGGATCAATATTACGGATCCCGGCACTTATGGTGCCAGCACCACCGCCAGCAACTGGGATGCTGCGCCGGCTTATGTGTACAAGCTTTCCCTGAGTGGGCAAACGGTCGATTTGACGGTGGCCGACAATAGCGCTGCCAGCGTCGCGGCCGCCGTCAACACGCAGTACGGAAGCCAGGTTCACGCGACGGTGGTCAATGTAGCCGGAAGCGCCGCGACCCCGGATTACCGGATCTCTTTGCAGAGCGTGCAGCTCGGTGATCTCGACCCGCAGATCCTCCAGGACGGAGTCAGCATCCAGGACGAAGCGCACCGAGTGGTGGGTACGCCGGCCCGGTATACGATCGGCAATTCGAACAACCCCGTCATTAGCAATTCGCGAACGGTTTCGGTCGCCTCAGGAGTCACGCTCACCTTGTTGGGCGGCACCGGCGCCGTCACCGTCACCGTCGGGCGCACCGCTTCGGCTCTGAGCAATGGGCTCTCTTCGTTTGCGAGTGCTTACAATGCGGCTACCGACGCCCTGGCGAAACAGCGCGGGCCGACGGCCGGTGCGCTCTCGGGTAACCAGATCGTCAATCAGCTCGCGCAGGTGCTCCAGACCGTCGGAACCTATAGCGACCCGGCGGGCGCGATCAGCGGCCTCAAGTCCCTCGGGCTCGATCTGGGCTCCGACGGTCATATGACGTTTGACCCGACCGCGTTCACCGCGCTCTATAACCAGAATCCCGCGAGTGTGGCGTCGTTTTTCGGCTCCGCCACCAGCGGTGGGTTCCTCCAATCGGCCTCCGACGCCCTGAACATGGTGGAACATGTCGATACCGGATTGCTGCCCACGGCCACCGCCGCGATTAAGAACGAGATCACCGACACCTCGAATCGGATCGATACCCAGCAGTCGCGCTTGAACGATTTGCAAACGCAGCTCACCCAACAAATGGCGGCGGCGGATGCGCTCATCGCCTCCATGGAACAGCAGTATCTCTACATCAGCAGCATGTTCCAGGCGATGCAAGTAGCGGCCCAGCAATACAAGTGAGGGTGGGATGAACGCCGAAGGCGCCTATATCCTCGAAGCCATTGGCCGCGAGGAGTATCACAAGGCCCTCGTGCAGTGGAAAACCTACGCTCAGCGCCTGCGGCGGGCCGTCGAAGCCGGTCTCTTGTCCGGGGATCAGATGGAGGAGGCGCGCCGGTTGTATGAGTGGGCGCGGCCGCTGCTGCTCGGCGCCCGGGCGCATTTGCAGGCGCAAATCGATGAGCTCGCAGTGGCTGCCGCTTATACGCGGCCGGCGCCTCCACCGCGTCGCCGGATCGAGACCCGTCTGTAGCCTACGGCTTGAGTGTCGGCGGCTCTCCGGTCATGGCTTCGGCCGAGAGAACGACTACGTCGACACGGCGATTGTGCGCGCGGCCTTGCTCTGTTTCATTGGTGTCGGCCGGAGCATTCTCGGCGAACCCCGCCACCGACATACGCTCGGAGGGGAACTGGTACCGCTGGCGGAGCAATTCGAGCATGGCGATGCTGCGCGCTACCGACAGCTCCCAGTTGCTCGCGAACCGCGCATTGTGGATCGGAACCGAATCGGTGTGCCCTTCCAGGCGCAACGGATTCTGCAGCTTGGCCACCTCCTGCGCGATCTTCTCGATGATGGAGTAGCCGGACGTGTTGATCGCATCATCTCCGGACGCGAAAAACGCGGCCTCCCGCAGGCTGATCACCAGCCCGCGTTTGTCCACCGTGACCGTGAGTTTGCCGCTCTTCAGCTCTTCTTCCAGCCCCCGTTGGAGCGCGTCCAGAGATTTCAACAGGTCCTCTTTGGTGGCGGGAGCCGGCTTGCCCGGATCGGGCAGATTCAATTTCGGAGCAGCCGGGCCTGGCGCCCCGGGATTTTCGGGAAGCGGCGCGTGCACGCGCGAATCGCCCTTTCCCGCCGGAGGAACGCGTGTATGATTCAGGATGCCGGTTATGGCGGCGGTCAGCTGGCCGTGTTCCAACGCTTCGCGCACCGCTTCGGCGACCATTCGTTGCTTGGTCTTGTCCTTCTGCGCGGTCGCGAACATGACCACGAAGAACGCAAACAGGAGCGTGATGAAGTCGGCATACGAAACGAGCCAGCGTTCATGGTTCTCATGCTGGGCGGCCTTGTGCCTCTTCACGCTAATCCCCCGCCGAGGCCGGCTGCGGCGCTCCGGTTTTTCCCGACGCCTCCGGGACAGCGGCCGGCGAGGATTTCGGCTTCGCCGCCGGCTCCTGGTTGAAGGCTTCCAGCTTGAGCCGGATCAGCGTCGGGTTGAGGCCTTCGACGATGGCCGCGACTCCCTCCAGAATCATTTCTTTGATGACCCGCGAGCGATGAATGCGCGCGCGCATTTTGTTCGCCGCCGGCAGAAAAAAGATATTGGCCGAGCCGACGCCATACACGGTTGCAACGAACGCGACGGCAATGCCGTGCCCTACTTCCTTAATATCGTCCAGGTGCTTCATGACCTGGATCAGGCCCATGACCGCCCCGATGATTCCGATGGTGGGCGCATATCCGCCGGCGGCTTCCCAGACCTTAGCCTCCGCTTCGGCGTTTTGCTCCGTCAGTTCCACGTCGATGCCCATCATGTTCCGGATCTCATTCAGGTCGGTTCCATCCACCGCCAGATTGAGGGCCTTGCGCAGGAAGGGATCGGGGAGTTGCGCCGCCTCGTTCTCGAGGCTCACGATGCCGTTCTTGCGCGCCTTGGTGGCCATCTGCAGCAGCGTTTCAATGGTCCCGGCCGGAGAGATATTCTTTTCGAAAAAGACCTCTTTTAACCCTTTCACGGCGCGCAGAAACACCGGGAGAGGATTGGTGACCAGCACGGCGCCGATCGTCCCGCCGAACACGATCATGGCGGCGGTGGCTTGGGCCACATCCTGAATGCTGCCTTTCTCGAGCAGCAATCCGCCGAGAATGCCGGCGAGCGCCAGGGCGATGCCGCCCAGAGTGGCGATATCCGGTTTTGTCCCTCCGCTCTTGGGAGCCGATTTGGCCGCCGCTTTGGACCCGGCTGCTTCGCCGGAGGCCGCTGGAGGGGAAGTCGTGGTTTCCGCCATCAGTCCTCACCTTGGATGTTGGGACGCTCCCAGATCCGGCGGCGAAACTCGACAATGCGGTTCACGACCTCATCGGCGGCCTCGAGCACGCGGAAGACCTGGCCGGTGTTCATCACGATGACTGTATCCGGAGTGATATCGATGTGTTCGATCAGGTCGGAATTGAGAACCACCGGGGCATGGTTCAGCCGCGTGAGCCGGATCATGGAAACTCCGCTCTTCATATCGGCCAGTTGCCAGACCTCCGTTAGACTTCCAAATAACTGTCCGATAAGAACTTCAGGCGATCGAAAATGGGCGTGCGCGAAACCCGCGAAGAAGAACGAGACGAAGTCTTGGAGAGCATTCGCGAGGAGTTGCGAAGACCCTTGGCCGGCTGGCCCTCGATCGAGGCCTGTCTGTGGCTGTTGGATCACCTCGCGGCGCCGGCTACGGCTACTGCCGCTCGAGCTGTTCGAGCAGACCCGAAAGCCGCGGCGCGAGGTCGCTGCGGCCGCCGAACCGCCAGGCGTTATACGTGGCCGTGAACTCGACCACCGGCCCCCCGAGGCCGGTTTGCGGAAGCGAGGCGGCGAACTCGGCGGGGGTGAACCAGGCCGGCTTCTGATAGCCGTGGCGGCGCACGATGTGCAACATGCGGTTGTAGAGCAGCGTCGCGTCGCTCAGGGCCGCCTGGCCGCGCCGCACCCGCCGCACACGCTGGCGGACGCGGAAAATCCGCAGCAAGGCCGGGCCGACGAGCCAGACGAGTGCGCCGAATGCGAGCGCGCCGGCAACGGCCGGCAGCAAGCGCGACACCGACTTTCGGATCTCGTCACCGTCCACCGCGGAGAGGGAATCGAACCAGCGAATGCCTATGCGGCGCGCGCCCTGCTGCATGCGGTCGGCGAGCGTGCCTTGGCGGTTGACGTCGTAGCTGACCACCCAATCGCGCCAGAACGTTTGCGCGGCATCCACGTACAGCCCGATCCGGGTCAGCAGCGCAAAGCCCGGGTTGGGATCAGGCGGGGTGGGATCGAACGTGATCCATCCGTAGCCGGGAATCCAGCCTTCGACCCAGCTATGGGCATCGGAAGCGCGCACCACCCACAACTCGGAGATCGGATTGTAGATGCCGCTCTGAAATCCGGTGACCAGCCGGGCCGGTATTCCCAGCGTCCGCAGCATCACCGTCATGGCCGAAGCAAAGTACTCGCAGTAGCCTTTCTTGCGCGTGAACAGAAAATAAGCCAGCGGATCCTGCACTTCCTGGCGCGGCAGCTCGAGGGTGTACCCGTAATCGGTTCGCAGATGCCGTTCGATGGCCCGCGCGCGTTCGAGGTCCGAGGAAGCGTGCGCGGCGAAGGTGCGGGCCAATTCCGGAATCCGCGGATCCAATTGCTTGAGAGGCAACTGCAGATAGCGGTTGCGGTCGATCAAGCCCATGACCAGGGCCGGACTCACGGGCGGAGAACTCTCGGGCGGTTCTTCCAGGCGGCTATAGGCGTCGTAACGGAAGCCCGGCGGCGGTAGTTGTGCCAGCCGATAACCGCCGGTCCCGGTGCGCAACACCAGCGGCAGCCGAAGATCGAGCGTCTCCGGGATACCCGCGAAGAATAGAGCATCGGTATCGACGGCGTCCAGCTCGACGTGATAGCCGAGATGCCGGACCGAGGGTACAGCTCCGGGAGCGGTGAGCTTGGCGTGGCCGCCTTCCATGATGACGGCCTCGGCGCTCGGGTTCGGCGTGGACCAGCGTTTGCCATCGAAGTCGGTGAGCGCGGCGCCGCGCCACTTCAAGCCGGCCACGGTTTCGCGGCTGAAGATCCGGACATGCATGATGCTGCGCGAGCTGATCTTGATTTCGCCGATCTCGCCCAGCGTCACCTCGTTGGAAAAGCCCGGCAGGTGGACCGGGTGCGCCGCCAGGCGGGAAAGCGCGGCGTCAGCGGTTCGAGGCAACACAAAGAACAAGCCGGCCGTCAGCGCGAGGATGCCGGCGGTGACGGAGAAAGACAGCACGGCCAGGCGCGGATGGAAGCGCCTGAGGGTGGAGCGCGGCGAAGTGGGCGTGCGGTGGAGCGACCGGCGGATCTCCGAGCTCGTGAGCGTCGCGATGGCGCACAGCAGGAACACAGCGAGAAACAAAAAGAAATTAAAGTTGATCGACAGGATGGCCGCGGCCAGCAATTCCACGAAAGCGATGGTCGCGGTGTAAAGGTAGTCCCGATTCGTCTTCGCGGTGAGAATCTTCATCACGGCGAGAAAAAAGACCAGGTGGACGGTGGCGGTGAGAAAGTCGCGCGAGATCCAGAAATAGTCGAGGACGAAAAACCCAATATACGAAAGAGTAACCGCGGTGATGAGGCGCTCGGAAAGCTCCAATCGGAGCCAGCCCGCGATGAGCAAGGCGCGCGCGAGCAAACCGGCGCCGGTAAGCGCTACCGTGCCGGTATCGAGATACCCGGAGCCGGCGACCGCCAGGTAACCGCTGACCACCAGCCCGAACAGCGAGAACTGAAAGAAGCGCTCGACGGAGACCGCGGCAGTGGCGTCGGAACGCGCCATAATGTGTATTTTACCCGGACATCGACATGGACAAAGAACCGTTAGGGCTCGTGGTGCACGCGCTGGGCAAAACCGGCGTGCTGCACCAGTTGACGGGCGTGATCGCGCGGCATGAAGGCGACATCACGTCGGTAGAGATTCTGGACAACTGGCCGAATCCCGCGCGCACTTATTTTGAAGTGGTGTTGCCGAACGAGCCGGAGGGGTTGCTCGAGGACCTCCGCAAGCTGGAGATCGTGCAGCGGGTCGAGCTTGTCAAGACGCTCCAGAAGATTTACGGCAAGCGCATTATCATCATGGGAGGCGGGGCGCAGGTGGGGCAGGTGGCGATCGGCGCGGTCTCCGAAGCCGACCGGCATAATATCCGCGGCGAACATATTTCGGTGGACACGATCCCGCTGGTGGGCGAGCAGAAGCTGGCCGACGCCGTGCGCGCGGTGGCCCGGTTGCCGCGCGCCAAGGCCCTGGTGCTGGCCGGCTCGCTGATGGGAGGCGAGATCGAAACCGCAGTGCGCGAAGTGCGGCAAGCGGGGCTGCTGGTGATCAGCCTGAACATGGCCGGGAGCGTTCCGGATGCGGCCGATCTGGTGGTG
>DASXAK010000098.1:0-13737 GCA_036406715.1 Bryobacteraceae bacterium
TACGGCGAGCGCCGTTTGGGTCTTGCCCGCCATGTCCTCCCGCAGAGGCGTCACGATCACGGGATGCGGGCCTCTGAAGTCCTTCGCGGTCACCTGAAGGCTGAGCGACCGCATGGATTCCCGGGCGTGCTCCAGCGTAACGCCGGGCTTGAGCCGCGCGACGATGTGCTCATCGTGCCACGAGAAGTTTTTTCGCATCCCGGCGGGAAAGGAAGCCGGCATCCAGACGTCGATGTCGCGGCCGGGCATGAAGTAGAACTCCGGCGGCATGACGCCGATGACTTCGTACGGCTTGTCGTTGACCGCGATCTTGCGGCCCAATACATCGGGCGAGCTTCCGTATCGCCGCTGCCACAATCCGTGGCTGAGGACTGCCACCTGCGCGCCGTTCGTGTCTTCCGCCTCCGTGAATACACGGCCGATCAGCGGATTCACACCCAGCACGCTCCAGAAGTTGCCCGTCGTCTTGCGCGCGCGAACCTCTTCGGGCTCGCCCTCGCCGGAGAGCGCGGCCTCTGCCGGTTGCGAGGCCGCGATGTCGGTGAAGACCGTGTTCCGGCGGCGCCACTCCAGCCACTCGGCAGGCGCTGGAAAGCTCTTCTCGATGCGCTCGCGGTTCAAGGAGTCCCAGACCATTACGAGACGGCCGGGGTCCGAGTAAGGGAGCGGGCGAATCAGGATCGCGTCGAAGGCGCTGAGCATCGCGGTGATCCCGCCGATGCCGAGCGCCAGGGTGGCGATTCCGACGGCGGAAAACCCGGAATTCCGGCATATCTGGCGCAGTCCGTAGCCGGCATCGCGCGCGAATTGCTCCAGTGGCGTCCAGCCCCATGCGGCGCGAGTATTCTCCTGCACACGAGCGAGATTGCCGAGTTCGCGGCGGGCGGCGTTTCGTGCCTCGTCCTCCGCCAATCCGCTTTGGCGGCGCGTTTCGGCTTCCTGCTCCAGGTGAAACTGCAGCTCCTCGCGGAGGTCGGCGTTCTTTTCAGGGCGTTGGATCAACCAACGCAGCTTGCGGAGAATCGACTTCATTGCGCCTCCTGGTTGAGCGGGTGTGTTCCGGATTTGGTAGACATTCTACGCTGTTTTGTGTAGAGTGTCTACGTTATGGGTCCGGGCCCCGCTGGCGCCGATTACTCTTCGCGCAGGCTCACAACCGGATCGACTCTCGTTGCGCGGAAGGCAGGGTGAAAACATGCCACGCCGCCGAGAATCGCGATCAACGCGACCGCCGCGCCAAGCGCAATTGGATCGAACATCCGCACCGCCCAGACTTGAGTGGCGATGATTCGGTTGGTAGCAATGCTGGCCACGCCACCGACCAGTGTTCCCAACCCGATGAGGCGGAAGGCTCCGCCAAACACCCAGCCGAATACCTGCCCGCGCTCCGCGCCTAAAGCCATCCGAATCCCGATTTCCCGAATCTGCCGCGACACCACATAAGTCATGACGCCGTACACGCCGGTCGCCACCAAAAGGAGTCCGAGCGCGCCGAACACCGCCATCAGCAGAACGCTGAAGCGGGGCCTCGCGTAGGATTCTTGCGCCAGTGTGTCCTCGACGACGAGCGGATCCCGCTGTACGACGTTGCTGTTGACCGCTCGGATCTCGCGGCGGACGGTCTTGGCGACTAAATGCGAGTCGATCGCGGTGCGAATCAGGATTCGCGGAAAACCTAGCGACCTTGTGTATGGGATAAAAGCCTCCGGCGCGATCGGCTCCTCCAGACCGCGGTTTCGAATATCCTGGACCACACCGATGATCTGGAATGTCGCAGCGGCGTTTCCGCCGGGCCCGGCTGCCAGTCGTTCGAGGCGTATCTGTCTTCCGAGAGGGTCCTCGCTGCCGAAAAAGCGATTACGGAGCGTTTCATTGACAACGGCCACCTGCCGGCCGCTCGCGATGTCAGCAGGCGAGAACAGCGAGCCGGCAAGCAGACGGAAGCCGACCGTCTGGAAATAAGTTTCATCGCAGGACTCAACCTCGCCTCTCCAGATCTCGGTGTGAGCCTTGCCGGGAATATCGAAATTCGTTCCGTCACCGCCATACGGCGGGAGCCCGTTGGTGGTGATTCCAGCGGCCGTCACGCCGGGGAGCGACCGCACGCGATCGAGGGCCGCTCGCAAGAATTGCTGCTGCTCCGCCGGCGTCGCGTTGAGAAGATTCATGCGTGTCGCCACCAGATTGTGGGGGTCGAACCCCAGATTCTGGCCGATGAGAGAGAGGAAGCTTTGCATCAAAACTCCGGCGCCGCTCAAGAGAACCAGGGACAGGGTGACCTCGCAGACCACGAGCGCCTTTCGGAAGCCGCCATGGCGTGCGCTCACCTCGGCGCCCTTGCCGGAGGCGGACAGGCCAACGGCTATGTCCCGCCGCGTGGCGCGGACGGCAGGAAGAACGCCGAATATCAAGGCCGTGAGCGTGGCGACTGCGAGGCTGAATAACAGAACGGAGGGATTGATTTCGATCACCGTCTCTTTAGCGATCCCATAGGGAGGAATGAATGGCTTGAGCGCGGCCAGGCCCGCATAAGCAAACGCCACACCGAAGGCTCCTCCGCCGATCGCCAGCAACAAACTCTCCGCAAAGCTCTGCTGCAGGATTCGGAATCGCGTCGCACCCAGAGCAGTTCGGATGGCGTGCGCCCGCGCGCGGATGGTGGCGCGGGCCAGGAGCATGTTCGCCACGTTGCAGCAGGCGATCAACAGCAACAGTCCGACCGCGCCGAACAAGGTGTAGAGGACGCCCCGGAATCGGCCCACGACCCAATCGATTACCGTAATGATCGAAATCGTGAAGCGTTTTGGATACCGGTCCGGATAGAGCTGGGCCAAGCGGCGTCCAATCACGTTGAGTTCGGCTTCCGCTTGCGCCTGTGAGGTTCCGTTTTTGAGGCGGCCTTGCAGCCAGAATCTCTTCATCTGGTCCGGATCGCGTCGATCCGCCGGGTCCGGCATCCATACGTCCGCCACATTCCAGGTGAACCGGGGCGGCATAACGCCGATGACCGTCATGGGAGTGCTACTGAGCGCGATCGTCCGGCCGAGAATTCCCGGGTCGCCGCCGAAATAGGTGATCCACGCTCTGTGGCTCAGGACCGCAACGCGCGGGGCTCCGGGAATGGCGTCCTCCTCCGCGAAGGCGCGCCCGAGCAGAGCCGGAACTCCGAGGAAACGAAAAGTGTTCGGGGTCAAGGCGACGACATTGAATTGCTCGACCCCGTTTTCCGAACGGTACAGCATCCGACTGTCACTGGCGCCCACGGCGTCCTCGAATACACGGCTCTCATCCACGAGCGCACGAAACTCCGTGACAGTCAGAGCGCCGCGAATCCCGCCATCGGCGCTGTTCCGGAAGACCACGTCTACCATTCGCCGCGGGTCGGTGTACGGAAAGGGATTGAGCAAGACGTTGTAGATGACGCTGTACATCATCGTCATGGCTCCTATTCCGAGAGCCAGGGTCAGCATGGCGAGAAGATTGAAGCCGGGCTCCCGGCGGCAGGAGCGGAGCGCAAATCGGAGGTCGTTGACGAACATGCCGGTCCTTTCGGTTGGACGCGAAGGGAACTCAGGAATAAAGGAAACGCGCCAGCATTCGGCGTACAGCCGGATCAGTTGCCAGCGATGCCACAGCGCGCCCTTCCCTGCGGCAAAGCGGTCCGTGTGCAGGTCGAAGCGGGCGGGATCGAACAACTCCCGGCGGACGGCGTCGGGCAGCAAGCGGCGAAGTAAGGCCTCGAGCGTGTTGTCAGGCATCGGACCACCGTCTCTCGGTGACGCCCACGCGGACGCCTTCATAGAATGCGTACGCCCGTTCCCATTTCCTGGACCCGGCGGCGGTGGTGCGATACCGGCGCTCGGTGACGGACTGGTCGCCAACCTTTACCTGTTCATACCAGCCTTCCACCATGCCGTCGCGCTCGAGCCGCGCCATCATCTGGTAGAAGGCGGGCGCACTTCTCCCGATTCCATACTCTTCGATGGCGTGGCGAATCGTGCGCCCGGATTGCTCGCCCGACAGAAGGACGCCAAGCACCAGAAACTGAAGATGGGTGAGACCGGGGAGCTCACGATCCTGCATAATGCCACATTATCCACGAATTTGACGCCGCGGGCGGCATTAGGTTAGGAAGGATCTGCGCCGGGGCGCCAGCGGAGTTTCGGGAGCCCAGCGACGCTCCGCCTAAAAAATAAACCGGAACTGCAACTGGAACATGCGCGGCGGATCGACGTTGGCAAACGCCGGAACCGCATTCGGAGCTGTCCCGACGGCTGCTAATTGGCCGAACGTGGGATTCACAACGCCGGTGTCGCCGTACGTCGTCTGTCCACGCCCCAGGTAGTTGCCGTGGTTGAAGAGGTTGAAGCCTTCGATCCGGAGCAGGAGCGCGGTCCGTTCGCCGAGCTTGATGCGATCTTCGGCAAAGATCGCAACTTCAGAGGTCGCGCTGCTGCGGAAGAACGATTTGCTGATCACCTGGCCGTTAACTACGGGACGGTCGTTGTTGCTGCCATCTCCGTTGTTGTCGACGCCGGTGGTTGCGTTAAACGGCCGCGACGACGCCAACTGGGTTACCGTGCCCAACGTGAATCCATGCGGCAGATTGTAGGTGTAGAGGATGACCGCGCGATGGCGCTGGTCGAGCAGGCTCGGTCCCCGTTCGATTTCGCCGAGGCGCGCGATGTTGGCGTCGTTGGGGCCGACGCCGTTGCCGTCCGGCTCCGTGGTGTTCGTCGCTTTGGACAGCGTGTAGCTCAAGGAGGCGAACATGCGGCGGCTGCCGCGGTAGCTGATTTGCGTTTGCAGCCCGTCGTAATCGGCCACGCCGAGGTTCATGAGGACGTTCACTTGCCGCACGCCGCCGTTGACGGGCAGGATGGGACGCGTGGCATTGGCGGCCGTAACGGACCTGACCTGTCCCGGCGCCGTCCGGTCAAAGGGCGCGGGCGCGTTCAGGTCCACCGTGCGCACCAGGTTGGTCCAATGCTGGTGCACATAATCGGCGCCGGCGAACAATCCTTTTACGATCTCGCGCTCTGCTCCGATGGAGACGACCTGGCTGCGCGGGCTGCGCAGCTCGTCCGGGTAGTTGGGGAGCAGGTCGAAGTTGAGGCCATAGTTGGCAAACTGTTTTTGATAAAAAGACCGCTTGCCAGGCGTGATCGTAATATCGCGAGCCGGGAGTTGCGAGGGCAGGAGAGTCTTGGGGTCGAAGGCGAGCGGCAGGCACGAACCGGTCAGGCAGGTGGGGAAGCCGAGTTGACCGGGGGTGGCCGTGTATGTGGTAAGTCCGTCCAACCCATTCACCAGATATCCGGCAATGATGTTGGACTGGATCTGGGTGTAGTACATGCCATAGCCGCCGCGGACCGACAGGCGCGGGCTGCCGCCCGGGTGCCAGCCAAAACCGACGCGCGGCGCGAAGTCCTTGGTCGAGTCCGTCAGCGTTTGACGGTCGTAGCGCAGGCCCAAATCCACGGTCAGGTCGCGGCTGACCCGGATCGTGTCTTGCGCGAAGAAGGCATACAGCCACTGCTTGAGCACGTAGCTGCTGACGCCGAAGTTGATGGGCTGGGTGTACTGCTGGACGTCGTTTAGCGTCAGTTGATCGAACGGAGCGGTCGTCGTGTTCTTGAATGTAAATGTGCCGAGCACGGCGGTTCCCGGTTCGCTGCCCGTCCCGCCGGAGGTGTGGTGCACCACGCTGAGGCCGAAGCGGAGATAGTTCCGGCCGCGAGTCCAGGAGAGCGTGTCCGAGAATTGCGCCTGATGACCAAAGAGGTTGGCGACGCGGGATTGTCCAATCGTAAACGGGACCGAGCCGGAACGCGTGTAAGTGGTCGAGAGGGTCTGGGCATCCCATTCGGTGACCGGGTCGCCGTTGAGCCAGGCAAAACGCGCCTCGTTGTACAGGCTGGGGCTTAACACGGCGGAATGGTTCAATTGGGCGGTCCAGGAACGGCGGGCGTAAACGCGCGCAACGCTCGGTGCATTGGTGGCGCCCACGGCGTCTTGCGGATTGTCGTCAAAGAAACGGTCCACGTTCAGCCGGAACATGAGGTTCTGGCCCGGCGCAAGGTGGTGGTCGACGCGGCCGTCAAAGAGTTCCTGGCGGTAGTGGCCGGCGTACGAAAGATCGCCGTTGGAGGGCAGCACAAAGGCGGGAAGCGTATTGGAGAGCAGGGTGGTGCGGTTCTGCCGGGTGTAGTCGTCAGCCAAAAAGAAGAAGGTCTTATCGCGGATGATCCGACCGCCAAACGAGCCTGAGAACTGATGCAACGAGTCGGGAATATCCACGGGGCTGATCGAAGTAAGCGTGGACGGCGTGGTGCACGTCGAGACGGACGGAGCGCAGTAGTTCCTGGTCGAGAACTTTTCAGCCTGCATGTCGCCGGGACGGGCCAGGTACAGCGCCTCGCCGTGGTATTCGTTGGCGCCCGATTTCGTGACGACGTTGAGCGCGGGACCCGAAGTCCAGCCGAACTCGGACGAGAATGCGTTGGACAGGACGGTCATCTCCTCGACCGCGCTCATAGGAAGCGTGGACATCGCGATCTGCCGGCCCCATGCCTCGTCATTGTTCGCTCCGTCCACCATCGTCGTGACGGTGCGCCGGGAACCCGCGCCGGTGGCGACATACGTCTGGTTGACGAAGAGGTCTCCCGTGCCCTTCGCCTGGCGAAAAGCCGAGTTGAGGAGCGGAATCGAAGACAGTTTCCGCCCAAGGATGGGGGTCTCATCCATCTGAGCGCTTTCAAAGCTGACGCCGATCTGCGGATCGGCACGAACGCCTTCGACGGTGCCGTAGACGACCACTTCAGAATTGGACGCGCCGACGCGGAGCTTTACTAATACCGTCGCCATCTCGCCCGAGCGGAGCGCGATGTTCTTGACGTCTTCGTCGCTAAAGCCAGTCTTACTTACCCGTACCGTGTAGGTCCCGGTCAGAGGCAGCCCCGGAAGAACGGCGCTGCCATCGCTTCCGGAAACAGAGTCCCTGGAGACGCCAGTAGCGTCGTTTACGACTGTAATCTTCGCATCTTTGACGGCTGCGTCCGTCTGGTCCACGACGAGGATGCTTAATGAGGCGCTGTTCGGCGACTGTGCGGCCAACAGGCCGGCGAACAGTCCGAGGACTGCCAACCGATACATCGGCAGGCGGAACAGCTTCGAAATTTTCATGACCTAACCTCTTTATCCCTTCGGCTGGAATGAAGCTATACGCGGGTGGACTGGTATTCTAGCTCGCGTGCGTGATCTACTACCACGCCTCGTAGCTGGGCAGGAGGGACGCGTGGGCAACCCGGGCGTCGGCAAGAGTGCCGACGCGGCAGGCTAAGAGCCTGCGCTCCGACGCGGCTTGGGCAGTGCTCGGTTAGAATGCAAAGCGCAGGCCGAGCTGCACCTGGCGCATCGGGTTAGCGGTCGTGATCTTGCCGAAGGTCGAGGAGGAGCCGGCATTCGTCCCCGGGTTCGACAGGTTGACCAGGTTGAATGCGTTGCTCATTTCCGCACGGAACGTAAGGGTTTTGGCTTCGGCGACGCGGAAATCGCGGTAGATCCCGAGGTCGACGTTCTTCAGCCCGGGTCCATCGACAATGCCTCGTCCGGCGGTGCCGTCGTAACCGTTCGCCGCCTGGGTGACATTCGAAAACGCAGCGGTGTTGAACCACTGGTCGATCACCTGGCTGCGCGGCCGGTTCGGATCGAGGAACGGATTGCCGATCAGGTCAGCGCGGTCATTGTTCGTTCCGTTGAAGTTGCGGTCGCTGCCGGCGGTGATCGTCAGAGGCGTCCCGCTGCGCAGGGTGGTGATTGCAGTCAGCGTCCAGCCCCCGGCGACGGTGCGCACGACCACCGGAGAGCTTCGGAAATAATCGAGCTGCCAGATTCCGGAGATCACGACGTTATGTCTGTGGTCGTTGACGGTGCGGCCGCGATCCAGGCCGATGTTGTTCCAATCGGTCGCGGTCTGGGCGGTGCTGCGTTGCGAGTCGATGAAGTCGAGGCTCTTGCCGAAGGTGTAAAAGCCCTTGGCGGTGAAGTTGTGGCTGAACCGCTTCTCGCCGGTGATCTGGAGGCCGTGATAAGCCGAATTGAGAATCGATTTCGATAAGCTGATCGACCCAAGAACGTTGGTTAGATACGGACGGCGGGCGTCCACGTTGTTGGTGGTGGCGGAGGCGGTCAGGATCGGATAGTTCAAGTCCGGCGCGACGGGAATCCGGTGGGCCAGGGTGTTGACGTAGGCCGCCTGGAGACTGACGGTAGAGGTTACCTGGCGCTGGATCGAGAAATTCATCTGATAGCTGTAGGGAGAACGGTAATCGAGACTCATTCCGGCGATGGCCGACGGCGCAATAAACTTCGGCGACTTGGGCGAATAGTTATAGGGGAATGGAGACACGCCGCCGGGCAGGAGGCGGTACGGATCGGCAAGCGAGTAGACGTTGTTGAACTGCTGGCGAATCGCGAACGGCTGATTGTCTGAAGAGCTATTCACCTGGTTGCCGGACATGCTGCCCGAAAAAATGCCGACGGCCGCTCGGATTGCGGTCTTACGATCGCCGAACGGATCCCATGCCAGGCCCACACGCGGGCTGAAGTTGTTCTTGTCGGTGTGAATGATGCCGCGTCCGATGCCGGGGTCGCCGGGGTAGAGCAGGCCGATCGGCGAAGTGGGCGAAACCGTGGACTGCACGAACGGCACGAAGGTGAGCAGGCGGTCGCGGACGTCGGTGATCGGCATCTGCAGGTCGTAGCGGAGCCCGAGGTTCAGAGTGAGGCGGGGATGAACCTGGAAATCGTCCTGCACGAAGAGGCCGTAATACCAGCCGTTATCGATTTTGACGCTGGGCGAATCCTGATTCATGGTATTCGGCAGTCCGAGAAGGAAGTCGGCAGTGGCGTTCTTGGTGCCGCGCGCGTTGTTGGTGGTGAAGCTGAAGGTTCCATAGTTGTTCAGCGACGTATCGTGAATCATTTTCTCGAGCATGGCTTCGCCGCCGAACTTGATGGAGTGCCGCGAGGTGCGGATGCTGAACGTGTCGCGGAGCTGATACAGGTTGCTGCCCGCCGTGGGCCCCGGAATCGCGCTGTTGAGATTGAACCGGCCCGACACCTGAATCTGCGGCAGGGAGGGCGGGCCTTGAATGTTATAAGTGGAGCCGAGATCGCCCAGCGCAATCGCCGGCGTGTTGATGCGCCCGCCGAAATCGCGCAAGTATTGAACGTGAAAAATGTTGATCTTGTTGGCCGAGAGGATCCAGGTATCTTCCGCGTTGTAGTTGTACTGCCTCCAGCGGAAATTCCGCGTCACCCAATCGAGATTGCCGAGCAGGCCGACGACGTCTTCGCCGGTGGTGTAGTACAGGCTGCCGCTGAGCCGATGTGCGGCGGTGAGATTGTGATCGACCTTGACCACCAGCTCATCGGTATCGTTGGGATGGGGAATCTGGAGCTCGTAAAGGCCCTTGGGAAGATTGGGCAGCGGAATGTATGTGTCCAGAATCTTCTTGGCCACCGGATCGAAACGGGTCGTCGGAATGATGCGGTCTGGAAACGGCTGGTTATTGTTGAGCGGGTCCGTGGGCGCCGTGCCAGTGGTAGCCGAAAGGTCGCCCTGGCGCTCCTGGGCCGTAAGAGGAGTGGCCGTGTTCTGAAAAATCGTGGTGCGCTTTCTCAGCCCGGAGTAGCTGCCGAAAATGAACGTGCGATCCTTTTTGATCGGTCCGCCGGCGCTGCCGCCGAACTGGTTGCGGTGCAGCGGGTCCTTCGAGAGGACGGTCTGGCCGGGCAGCCAGCGGTTCGCGTTCAGGTGCGTATTGCGCACGAATTCGAAAAGCGACCCATGAAGGTCGTTGGTGCCGGACTTGGTAACGACGTCGACCACGCCGCCCGCGAATCGCCCATACTCGGCCGAATAGCTATTGGTGGAGACGCGGAATTCCTGCACCGCATCGGGGTTCGGCACCGAGTTGCCGGTATTGCGCAGGCCGTTGGAATTCGTCCCGCCGTTCAGGTTGTAATTCACCGAGCCGATGCTGGAATTGGGGGAGCCATTGATCAGCGTCTGCTGCTGCGGCGCGCCGAAGTTGTCGGTGGCCTGGCCGGTGAAGTCGACCCCGGGAGTGAGCGTCAGCAGGCTGTAGACATCCCGGTCGACCAGGGGCAACAGCTCGATATCCTTGCTGTTGACGGTCTGGCCAAGCGTGGGAACGGTGGTCTCCACCATGGCCGCATCGGCTTTGACCTCCACCGTTTCCGACAGCGCGCCCAATTGGAGCGACGCATCCACGCGCGCATTGCGATTCACATCGAGGACGACGCCGGTCTGCTCGAATTTCTTGAAGCCGGGGGCATTGACGTCGACCCGGTAAGTCCCGATGGGAAGGAACAGGATCTGGTAGCTGCCGTCCGTCGCCGACACCACGCCCCGCGCGTTGTTGGTGGAAATTTCTGTGGCGGTGACCTTGGCGTTGGCCACGGCAGCGCCGCTCGAATCGGTCACGGCGCCTGAAATGGAGCCCGTGGTGGATTGGGCCAGGGCCAGGTGAAAAACCGCCAACGCGAAAAGGCACGCCGGCAAGAACACGATGCGTTTTCCGATCATGATGCACCCCTCAAGGTTTTGAATCATTGTATATTACGATCCGGTTAACGCGGGTAAACCGGCCGGACGCTGCCTGCGGATATCGGTTGACCTTCGGGGCGGGTTGGATGGCGGGCTGCCTCCTTGTGGCTGTGCGGGCTATGATCAGATTCATGTCAAGCAGAGTCGTGCTGATCCTGTCGGGGGTGGTCGGCTTATGGGCGCAGGGGCCGCCGTCGAATCGGCGGCAAACCGCTCCGGATCCCGCAGTCGAGCGCGGCCGCAGCCAGTTTGCGCAATCGTGCGCATTCTGCCATGGGGTGAATGCGAATGGGGGAACGCATGGTCCCAGTCTGATCCGCAGCGCCGTGGTCCGGCACGATGAAAATGGCGAACTCATCGGCGCCGTGATTCGGGACGGGCGCCCGGACCGGGGGATGCCTCCGGTTTCGCTCAGCCCGGCGCAGGTGAGCGACATCGTCGCGTTCGTGAAATCGCGGGTGGCGGCGGCGGACATCCGGTCGGCCAATCGCGCGATCCAGGGTTCCACCGACAGGCTGCTCACGGGCAACGCCGCCGCGGGTAAGGCATTCTTCGAAGGCGCAGGCGGATGTTCCGGCTGCCATTCACCGGCAGGCGACCTTGCCGGGATCGGCCGCAAGTACTCCCTCGACGTTCTGCAGGCCCGCTTCCTGTACCCTCAGCAACGGCGCAGGACTGTCGCAGTGACGGATGCCGAAGGCAAGCAGTATACCGGCGAGCTGGTGGCACTGACGAATTACGACGTGTCGATTCAGGATGCCGGCGGATGGTATCATTCGTGGCCGCTCAGCTCCGTCAAGCTGGATTTGAAAGATCCGCTGGCGGCGCACCGCAGCCTGCTGACCAGGTACACGGATGCGGACATGCACAATATGTTGGCTTACCTGGAGACGCTGAAGTGAGAAAAACGGCGCTCCTTTTGGCGGCGGCGGCGTGTGTGTACGCGCAGGGGCTCGACCCGGCAGCCCTGCTCAAACCGCCGACGAATACATGGCCGAGCTTCAACGGCGATTACACGGGACGCCGGTACAGCACGCTCGCGCAGATCAATCGCAATAACGTCGGCGCTATTTCGATGGCGTGGGCGTTTCAGACACACCAGCAGGCCATCAAGTCCACGCCGCTGCTGGTCAACGGGATCCTGTATTTCACGGTTCCCAACCACGTATGGGCGATCGATGCGCGCACGGGCCGCCAAGTATGGCATTTCCAGCGGCAGAGCGGCGGCAACATGATCGGACAGCGCGGCGTGGCGATGTATGGGGACAAGCTCTATTTCGGCACGCCCGATGCGCACCTGCTGTGCCTGGACGCCCGTACCGGGAAGCAGGTTTGGGACCAGCAGATCGCGGACTACAAGTTCGGCTACTACATCAGCGTGACGCCCGTGGTGGTCAAAGACCGCCTGATTATGGGCATGTCCAACGACCAATCGGATATACCGGGGTTTCTGGAAGCCCGCAGCCCGCAGGACGGCAAAGTTCTGTGGCATTGGGACGCGGTGCCGAAGCCGGGCGAACCAGGATCGGAAACCTGGCCGGATGCAGACACGATGGCGCACGGCGGCGGCGCAACGTGGATCCCCGGATCGTACGATCCCGACCTGAACCTGATCTATTGGGGCACCGGCAATCCGCATCCGGTGCTGGCAGGCAAGGTGCGGCCCGGCGCGAACCTGTACACGTGCTCGATCGTGGCGTTGAACGCCGATACGGGGAAAATGGCCTGGTATTTTCAGGCGTCGCCTCACGATACCGAAGACCGCGACGCCAATGAGGCCGTCGTCCTGATCGACGCCGATTTCAAAGGGCGGCCGCGCAAAATGCTGGCGCAGGCCAGCCGCAACGGCTACTACTTTCTTCTGGATCGCGCGACCGGCGAGAGCCTGGTGAGCGCTGAATTCGGACCGCAAAACTGGTCCGCGGGACTCAACAAGCGAGGCGAGCCCATTCCCAAACCGGACAAGGAGCCGCAGATCGCAGGCTCGCTATTCGAAGGCAGCGGCACGAATTGGTGGTCTCCGAGCTATAGTCCCGACACCAAACTCTTCTATGTGAATGCGCATCACCATTTCATGGTTTCGTACCTGACGCTGGACGAACACAATGAGCAGAAGGCATCGGACCACCAGGGCGGAGCGAACACGTCGCTGTGGTCGCAATCCATGTTACTGGCGCTCGACTACGCTACCGGCAAAGTCCGCTGGCGCCGCGACCGTCCGGCGTTCGGGGGCAGGGACTCGGGCGGCCAAGGCTCGGGGATCCTGACCACCGCTGGCGGACTCCTCTTCACCGGCGACGGCTCGGGCGATCTGATCGCGTTGGATGCGGCCACCGGCGAGACGCTCTGGCATACTTATCCGGGCGGGAGTCTGACGGGAGCGCCCATGACGTACGAATTGGGAGGCAGACAGTACGTGATCACCGCGGTCGATAGCGTGCTTTACGCCTGGGCGCTGCCGGCGCGCTGACCGCGGCTTAATTCTGCGAGGCCGATTTGCGTGCTGCGGCGCGCGCGTAGACCTCGATCCAATCCACCCGCGAGGATGCGGGCGTTCCGCCGCCGGTCATCAACGTGGTCCACCCGATCTCATCCACGCGGCTCAGATCCGGATGTTCGACGGGCGCCCCTTCAACCAGCTTGTCGATATCCAGCCGGCGCCACCGCATGTCCTGCACGGCCCACTCGCTTTCGCGCCAATCGGCCGAGGCGCTCTCCAGCGCGTCGCTGACTACCCACCCGCCTCTGGCAAGTTGCAGGATCAGGTGCAACCTGCGGAATCCCGATTGTTTGGTGCGCCAGCGAATCTTGGCAAGCCCCGTGAGATCGGCCTCTCTCGCCTTATCGCGGAAGCTGATGGCGCAATTGCCCTGGCAATCTCCGTCCCAGACATAGTACGGATCGTCGACGGGCGTATCGTGATGACTCTTTCGCACGCCGGCCTTTCCGGTCCCGTAGACCGTCATTACAAGGTTCGGATTGCTCACATGCTCCTGAGTGATAGGTGTCGCGGCAGGCGTTTCCTTGAGATCTTCTCGAAAGAACAACGGCGGTTGGACGGGCTGCGAATTCTTGCCGGCTTGCGCTTCAGCCGATCCCAA
>DASXAK010000099.1:0-8821 GCA_036406715.1 Bryobacteraceae bacterium
CTCGGCTGTACGCGCAGCTTGGATCCTTCATCCGGCACTCGGCGACCTTCATACCGCAGTGGCAGGAACAATCCTCCTGTCGCATCAGTTTGAGCGCGCGGGAAGTTTGCGCCGGGGTGAGTCCCGTCAAATCCACTTTCGGCAGGGACGTAGCGGTGGTCCAATCCTGTCCAAAAAGTAGGACGGCGCCCATACAGAGCCCGGCCAGCATCTGCCCGCGGATGATCACGATTTCCCCTCCTGGTGCGCTTCAATTATATCGCCGCCGCATGAAGGGGCACGAAGAGGCAGGCCGGAGACCTGTTCCACGGCTGTGTTATCCGAAGTCAATCTTGTTTGGGCGTACACCGCGGGTTAACTATAACCGAAAACTGTTGTACTTGGAGAGATACCGATGAGCTATCGATTACCCGCCACCGCTGACCTGAGCCAGGATGCAATTGCGAGAGGCGTGGCGGAACGCATCCGGACGGCGGATTGTCCAATCTGTATGGGACCGCACGAGCAGGAGATTCACGAAGCGACGACACGGGTCCGGCGCTGGTTCCGGAGCGAAGTGACAAAAGGCTTCCGCAGACGGCCGGAGTAAGGAAAGTAGGGACGGGCGCTCACACTCCCGCCGAATTGGCCGATACGAGGGCTAGAGGCCGGAACGTGCCTCGAAGCGACCTCATATGCTCGCCCTGCTGGGAATTCTCGTAGTCTTCAGCGCCATCTTCGGCGGCTACCTGGTGGAGAAGGGAAACCCCTGGGTGCTGCTGCAGCCGGCCGAATTGCTGATCGTAGGCGGCGCCGCGCTGGGAATCGTCCTGGTGGCCAACCCCACGGCGGTCATCCGGAAGATGTTCAGCGGCGCATTCGCCGCGTTTCTCTCGCCGCCGTACACCCGGGCTTCGTACCTGCGCAACCTGCGGCTGTTGTATGAAGTGTTCAGCTTCGCGCAGCGCGCCGGTGTGATGGCCCTGGAGACCGACGTGGAGACTCCGGCCAGCAGCCGCATCTTTTCCAACTATCCCGAATTGCTCAAAGACAAAGACACGCTACATTTCTTTTGTGATTCGCTCCGCATGCTGGTGATCGGAGTCACCACTCCGCACGAACTCGATCATCTGATGGATCTTGACATCGAAACGCAGCGACGAAGCCAGAACGAGCCGGTGAGCGCCCTCGCGTCGGTGGCGGACGCTCTGCCGGGTCTCGGTATTGTGGCGGCGGTGCTGGGCGTCGTGATCACGATGGAAGCGATCGGCGGGTCACCGGAAACGGTCGGTCAAAAGGTAGCGGCGGCCTTGGTGGGAACGTTTCTGGGCATTCTTTTGTGCTACGGCGTGGTGGGCCCGATTTCAGCGCGCCTGGCAAGCGTCTGCGCCGCGAAGACTCACTGTCTGGAAGTTTTCCGCAACGCGACGGTAGCGTTTGCCCGCGGTTCGTCGCCGATTCTCGCGGTGGAGTACGGCCGCCGCTCGATTCCGGTGGACTCGCGGCCCGGCTTCGAAGAAATGGAGATCACCATCCGCCGCGACGCCAAGATCCCGCCGGTTGCGCCGCCGCCGGGCCAGGAGAGCCATGCGGACCAGTCCACCACCTTCGCCTGAAATACCGCCGCAGGCGTTGCCGATGCGGCGTGCGTTAGAGGAACGCCACCGCGGCGGAGCCTGGAAAGTGGCCTATGCGGATTTCGTGACGGCCCTCATGGCCTTGTTTATCGTGCTGTGGATGATGAACAGCGGGGCCAAAGTCAAACAGTCGGTTCAGGGCTATTTCAAAGACCCAAAAGGCTACACGCGGAGGCTGGGAGCCGGCGCCGGAAGTTCCGGCGAGGGATTGCCGGTCGATCGCAAGAGCGTTCACAGCGTGCAGGACCAGATCGAAACGGCCCTGCGCAAAATGCCCGAGTTCCGTTCCATCCGTAATAACATTCTGTTCAGCGTGACTGGCGAAGGGTTGCGGATCGACCTGCTGGAAAACGAGCAGGGCTTGTTCTTCGTGACCGGCAATCCCACTCCGACAACGGCAGGCGAGCATCTTCTCCAGGTGCTGGCCGACGAACTGGGCAAGATGCCGAACCAGCTCGTGGTGGAAGGGCACACCGACGCGCGGCCCTTCCGCAATGCCACCGCGACCAGCCGCTATACGAACTGGGAACTGTCGGCGGACCGGGCCAATGCGGCCCGGCGCATTCTGGACACTTCGGGGATCCATCCCGACCAGGTTGTGGAAACACGGGGATTTGCCGCCCAGCACCTGCTCGATCCGACGGACCCGAACAACCCGCGCAACCGGCGCGTCTCGGTGGTGGTTAAGTTTCCGAAGGCAGACGGGCCGGAATCGCAGTGAGCGGCTCTATTTCAGCTCGTTTCGGAAGATCACGCCGCCTTTCATAACGAATCTGACCCGTTCCATCTCGGTGATGTCCGCGAGCGGGTCGCCGGCGACCGCCACCACGTCGGCGAACTTGCCCTTTTCGATGCTTCCCAGTTGTTTGCCCAGATCGAAATTCAAACCTTCAGCGGCGTTGGTGGTGGCCATTCGCAGCGCGTCGGCCGGCTTCATGCCCCATTTCACGTAGTACGCAAACTGGAATGCCTGCATGCCATGGCCGACTGTGTACGCGCCGCTGCCGAAGACCTGTTCCATGCCCTCGGCCACCAGGCGCTTGAAACTCTTTTCCGTGAGCTGGAATCGGGTGGCACGGCCGTCGCTGGCCTTCCGGTCGCGCGCTTCCAGATCGCCGATCAGATCCCACAAGGTCTGCTGCACCTGGCGCGGCTTCCCGTCGGCCATCGGCTGCTTGAGCAAGCGAATCGTTTCGTCGTCGAGCCCTTCGGCGCCAGTGACGCCTACAATAATGTGGATCGGCAGGTCCACGCCCGCGGCGAGACAATTGCGCAGGCCTTCGCCGCCATACGCATGACAAGCAACTTTCAACCCGCGCCGGTGGGCCTCGTCGACGATGGCCTGATTTTCTTCGAGCGTGAGCGAGGGGACGTTGATCATCTTGCCGTCGGGCGTAAAGGCGCCACCGCCCTGGGCCGGGTAGCCGCCGCCTTCGTAGTCCTCGGTCTCGTAGATCTTGATCCAATCGACGCCGTAGTGCGAGCGCTCCCGCACGGCCGCGCGCGCCAGCCACGGCGAGTTGATGTTGCCGGAATTCTGAAAATTATTGCTGCCCGGGCCCAGGCCGAACGGAATGACAACCGAAGGCGCCGGATAATAGCTCGCGCCGCGCGGGTTGAGCTGCGGCCCGGCGACTTGAAGGCGTGGCCCAGGAACGAGGCCTTTGTTGATCGCGTCGCGCAGCTCCACGGTGGCGTAGCTGAATGCCGAGCCCATGTCCTGAAGCGTGGTGAAACCGGCTTCGAGATCCTTGAGCGCGTAGTTCAACCCCGTGAGCGTGGCTCGGCCGTCATTGACCTGCTGGTCCTGGATGAGGTGAACGTGGCGGTCAATCAATCCCGGAAGGACGGTAGCGCGGCTCAGATCAATGACGCGCATGCCGGCGGGAATCGCGACCTTGGCGGCGGGGCCAACTTCGGTGACGCGATCGCCTTGAATAACGATCACCTGGTTGGGCAGGTTGGTTCCCGATTTCGGGTCGAACAGCCGGCCGGCCCGTATAGCGACGCCCTGCGCAGGCGGGGGTTGCATCTCAATTCGCGACGCATCGAACGGGCCGGCTTCCGGCCGCCCGCCTTGTCCCCACACCGCGACCGTAAACGCGGCCAGCAGCAACGAGGCTGAAATCTTCATCGGGATACCTCCGTGTGGATTGGGTGGACTACTTCAATAACTCGCGCAGCCCGAGGGTGCGTACCAGGCGAAGCAGCGAATTCGGATGGATGTTCAGCTTGAGCGCGGCCAGCTTGTAATCGCCGCGGCTCTCTTCCCAGGCTCGCAGGATCAGCTGGCGCTTGGTATCGGTCACCGACGTCTGGAGCGCACCGGGAGCGGCGGCGGCAGCGCCCGGCGCGTCGAGCACCGATTCCGGAAGATCCTCAGCCAGGAGCGCTTCCCCTTCGCCCAAAACCACCGCGCGTTCGATGGCGTTTTCCAGTTCGCGGACATTGCCGGGCCATGGATAAGCTCTCAAGTGGGCCATCGCCTGCGGATCGATCTGGGTGACGTGGCGCTTGCAGCGCTCGGCGGCACGTTCGAGAAAGTGGCCCGCCAGCGCGGGTATGTCGTCGGTGCGCTCGCGGAGCGGAGGCACCTGCAGGGCCACCACGTTCAAGCGATGAAAAAGGTCTTCCCGGAAGGCGCCGCGCCGGACTTCCGCCTGCAGATCGCGGTTGGTGGCCGCGATCACCCGCACATTCAACTTCCAGGTGCGGGTCCCGCCGACGCGCTCAAACTCGCGTTGCTGAAGAACGCGCAGCAGCTTGGCTTGCAGCGGCGCAGCCAGCTCGCCGATTTCGTCGAGAAACACGGTGCCGCCCTCGGCGATTTCCAGCTTGCCTTTCTTCTGCGCCACCGCGCCCGTGAACGCGCCTTTTTCGTGCCCGAACAGCTCGCTTTCGAGCAGCGTTTCGGTGATCGCCGCGCAGTTGATCGCGACAAACGGCGCGTTGGCGCGCGGGCTCTGGCGGTGGATGGCGCGGGCGACCATTTCTTTGCCGGTGCCGCTCTCGCCGAGGATCAGCACCGAAGTCTCCGAGGCCGCCACGCGCGCCACCATCTGCATCAGCTTGCGCAACGCCGGGCTGTTGCCGATGATGCCGTCCGAGGGGTCGCCCAGGCGCTCGAGCAGCAGAGTCTTTTCGATATTGAGCGATTCCACTTCGCGGACGGCTTCGAGCGCGATAGCGCCGAGCGTGGCGACTGCGGCGAGCGTGTCGCAATGTTCCTGCAGGCGCGCGCGCTCATCCGGCGCGAATTGGGCAACGATGACCCCGGCCACCGCGCCGCGCACATGCAGGGGAACGGCGGCGGCATCGGAGTTCGGATCGGCAAGAGCGCCGGAGCGGCACGCGCGTTCGGCGAGCGCCCCCAGTTCGGGAGTGGCGGCAGCCGCGCGCAATTCCGCCGCATCGCGGCCTAGCAGCACCGCACCGCCGCGGCTCGGCACAATCTCACCGATCAAGCGCACGAGATGGCTTCCCAGCGTGCTGCGCAGCGCCTCGTTCTCGGATGCCGCCAGGGCACGGAACAAAAACAACAACGAACACGCTTCAAGCAGCGTGTGGTGCGCCTGGCCGACACTTCCCGGAGCCGCCTCTTCGCGGTAGAGCAGCACGGTGCCGCCGATCGTGACCTGATCGCCGGGCTCGAGCCAGTGTTCACTCACGCGCATCCCGTTCACGAACGTGCCGGTACCGGTGCGATGGTCCGTGAGGCGGTAGCGCCCTTCGCAGCGCCGGATCACACAGTGATCCCAAGCTACGCCGGACTCGTCGATCTGAATGGCCGACTCCGGCGCGCGGCCGATGCGCAGCTCGTCGCCATCCAGCGAAAATCGCTCGCTCACCCGGGGCCCGCTCACCACCAGGAATTCCGGTTCCATCGAAGGGAGTGTACCAAGCCGCAAAGCCCTCTGTGGCACCACCCGGGCGACGGCGCGTTGTTATCCTGCGTATTGTTGCACCAGGTGCAAATTCTGTTGCGGATCTACTGGCAGCCCGCGGAAGCGATGAGCGCCATTCTGGACCGCGGCAGCCTGTTGTTTGCGAGCCTTGCGGCGCTGGCCGATGCGTTTCTGCTCGGCCGGGCCGGATTCCAGTTCAGCTTTTATACGCCGTTGCTGGTGCTCGCGGTCTTCTACGTTCCCGGCGTGCTGGTGCTCGGGAAGCATTTGGGCCGCGTGGGTGGTGGGCTGGGGGATGTTTTCCAGCGCGATTACTCCGCCCTGTTGACGTGCACGGCGATGGCCTGGACCGCCGCGAGTCTTCCGCTGATCCCTGTGGCGTGGATCTTGCGCGGGCCACTGCTGTTTTACCTCGTGCTGGCAGCCGGCTTGTATTTCTTTGTCGTGATGTTTTTCGTAGTGCGCACGGTGTTCGGGATCGACAACCGGGCTGCGGCCGTGGCGGTCAGCCTGTCGTGGATTCCGCTGGTGGCGGCGTATTATCTCTGGGGTGTGCTTCGGATGGTGCTGGGCTGGATTGCGTCGCCGTTCTTCCTCTTTTATGCCTACTATCTGCTGGGCGGCGAATTCCGCAATCTCGGTGAAGGTCTCCGGCGGCGGCAGAATTTCCAGCGGATGCTGCAGGCCGCTGCCGTCAATCCCCACGATGCCGAAGCGCAGTATCAGCTCGGCCTCATCTACCAGCAGCGGCGGCAGCATACCGCGGCGATCGAGCGATTCAAGCAAGCGATCGCGATTGACCCGAAGGAAACCGACGCCCATTTCCAACTGGGGCGCATCGCCCGCGAGCAAGGCCGGTTGAACGACGCCCTGTCGCACTTCCAGGCGGTGCTCGACCTGGACGACCGCCACAGCCAGAGCGAGATTCTGCGCGAACTCGGCGCGATGTATCTCAGCGTGCGGCAGTACGAGCACGCCCGCCAGATGCTGGTCGACTTTATCGACCGGCATCCCTACGATGTCGAAGGGCTCTACGAGTACGGGCAGGCGCTGGAAGGCCTGAACCGGGCGGCGGAGGCGCGGGAGATGTACGAGCGCGCAGTGGAGTCGGACCGCACCGCGCCGCGGTACCGGCGCCGGATCACGGCGCGCTGGAGCCGTCTGGCGCAGAAGGCACTGGCGCGCTCAGTTGGTTAGAGCGCCTGTCTTACAAGCGCATACAAAACAACTGCTCCTTGAGTGAACCTCTTCTGTAGAGGCGCTCCACCTCACGCCAGCGGTGGCGGCGCTGTCGCACTTGACGCCACCCACGTCTTGGCCCGCGCCACCATCTCATGGTTCCCACGCCGCTCCGCTTCCTCGATCAATTGCGCCACGCGCCGCTCATGAGTATTTGGCACCGAAATAGCGAGCCAAAGGTAGTAGCGCAAGCGTTTCTCCAGGGCATCATCGCTTAGTGCAGCCCATACGGAGAGCCACTCCATGCTGAGAAATTATCTCGTCCTTTCTCGTCTTATCCGTAGGCGGAAGGGTTGGCAAAGTGACCGTTTGCACAGTGCCGCGTTCCCCGCCACGAGGATGAGAGCGAATCAGCACATCTGTGGAGCGCTGCCGCGAGGGTTGACTAAAACAGGAGAGACGCCTCTGCTACGCAGTTCCACGATTTGTTGTTTGATCGAGGTCTCACAGTCCAGCGCGTTTTCGAACGCCTTAAAGCTGTGCTGACACCATGCTAAAGTTTTGAGAGTGACGTTTTTGAGGTATTGTCGTTCCTGGATGAACTCAGAGGCAGTACGTCTAGTGATGTCCTGCTCTTCGCAAGTTGTTGATTCAACGGGCGGTTAGCTCAGTTGGTTAGAGCGCCTGCCTTACAAGCAGGAGGTCCGCGGTTCGAGCCCGCGACCGCCCACCACTCAAATCAATCAGATGCGCTGGATGTTCGGATGAGGGATCTAATCGGGAATCTTTGAAGGGATCAAAACTCGGATCAGCCGCGTTCGTAGTC
This sequence comes from Bryobacteraceae bacterium, assembly GCA_036406715.1. Taxonomy (GTDB): domain Bacteria; phylum Acidobacteriota; class Terriglobia; order Bryobacterales; family Bryobacteraceae; genus PSRJ01. The sequence goes on from DASXAK010000099.1 coordinate 7,527, forward strand.
ATTACGAGTCCGGCGTCGCGGACGGTGCATGATTTCCTGGAACTTCAGACCCTGCCGAGGGCTGGGCAGTTCATTTTCGCAGATCCGCCGAACAACGCTAAGTTCCATCGCCATTACACAGGCCACCCTGGAAAAACCGGCTCTCGAACAGGAACTGTGATGCGCGTTTAGATTTCGTGTTGGGCGGAGACTTCTTTTTGCCTTGGGATCGAATGGCAAATTTAGGTCTGCGTAATCGACTCGGAGCTTTATCTCCAGGGCACCGACCACGTTTCGGTTTCCAAGATTGACCTTTCTGGGCCCGCCAAACGCCTCCAGGTCTGTCATCTCCCATTGCTTATGTCTCCACTTCGTAATTGTTATCAATATTTCATTATCCCGTCCCTGGCCGGGCGTGCTGCGCCGATAACGCCTAAAGTTGCACACCATTAGGGCCTGGATCTCAGACGAACCGTGACCCGACGACTTCGATCAGTTCTCGTTTAGCCCGTTTGGGAAAATTGTATGAAGCCTTTCTTTCCAGGTCCCTTCCAAGCGAATCAACTCGGTGGCTTCCATGTCGGGCGACACTCGTTGCAATATCGTGAATTGGAAATTTCGGGCATCTCGGTTTCGTAGCAGCGTATTTCCACCGTGCCCCGAGGCGGCGTAGTCCAGCCATCTACCGAGGATGTGGTCGTTACCGTATGCGGACCCGACGTAACCCTTCCCGTCGGAACTGTCGAAAATATAGTAGACTCCGCGCCACTGGGCGAGCGCGGATTTCCATCGACTCGGGAGTACGCCGAGTTCCTGCCAACTGAGGTCAATTTCCTCCCAAGGCAGCATTACGGCGTCAAGGACACTTTCTTCAAGGATGGCCAGCACTGGAATCTTGTTCCGATCCGCCCAACGCCACCATGACCGCTCAAGCCCCGGCCAAATGACTACCAATTTACCTTTCCAGGCACTGTAGAACTCTGTGGGAGTAAGCTCGAACCAAAGGCAAGACCTTCGATCACTTTCCCCTGTAAAACCCTTCAACCCAAACTTCTGCATCTCTATGTACGCCGGAACTTGCCAGTATTCCTGCAGAGTAAGAGGCTTCGTTGGACCGACCGAATATAGGCCGATGAAAAGAGCTTTACCGGATTCGTGCCCTATGAATGACGCGACATAAACCGCCCGTTGCATCGCCTTCTCGACTTTTGGTCCTTGTGTTTGCTGATAGGCATTGAACACTTCAGGCTTCTCAGCCGCTAGCCACGGCAGCACTTCGTTGAGGTCGGGTTCAGGAGGTCGATGCCGGAACACTA
>DASXAK010000100.1:0-2952 GCA_036406715.1 Bryobacteraceae bacterium
CCTCGGGCGCAAGCGCGCGCGGCGTCATGCGCGCCTCCAGAATCGCGCCCTTGAAATAGTCGCGCCGGTCGATGCGCGTCCCGATCGACGTACGTCCCGCGCCCTGCGGCGCCAGGTGAATCTCAAACTTGTTTTGCAGCACGCCGTCCACATAATTCCGATACTCGCGTCCGTCGTAGACCGCCGTCACGGCGTGCCAGGCCCCCAACGAGTGCAGCTTGCTGCGATCCATCAGCGCCTTCTCGGGCGTGCCCGATTTCGCGAAGCTGTCGATACACCACTTTCCGTTGATCAGCCGCGTCTCGAACAGCATCCTGGTTTCGCTGCCGTTCTCCTGGAAGTGGAAGAAACGCTGCTCGGCCCCGCCCCCGGGGTCGGGCCGGAAAATCACTTCCCAGGTGAACGTCGACGCGCCGGCCAGTGGATGCACGTCGACATAGAGCGCGTCATCCACGCCGTTGAACTCGATGGCCTTTCCCAGCGGCGTCTCGACCACCTTCGGATGCCCCAGGATGGTTGTCGGATGGCCGCCGATCTGGTCCAGCCGGTCGAACCGCCACACCTCACCGTCGGCCCCACGCGCCGCTACGGCCAGCAGCAAACCGCACACCACACTAGCGATACGTCTTGTCATCGACCCGCCTCAAATCCACGCCGTCGTCGAACACGCCCAGCGTCACCACCACAAACGTAAACACCGTCGTCCCCGGCTCCAGATGACCTCCGAACGCGTGCTCCGGATTGGCCAGCGTAATATGCGCGTGCACACGGCCATCAATAATGTAGCCGCTCATGCCGATCAAATCGGCCGGCGCCGTCGGATCCTTCACGAACATGTCCTTCGAGGGAAACGTCCGGTTGCTGACTTGGTGCACCTGGTAGCCCCGCACGGATCCCATCGCGGTAAGGAAGGCGGCGTTCTTGATCTTCTCCTGCTTCACCATCTTCTCGATGCCGGCCAGCAGGTCGGTATCGAACTTGAAGCGCAGCACCACCACCCGGGCGAAATGGCCCGTCATGGCATACACATCGGGAACGGCGGCGCTCAGCCCCTTGGCATCGTCGGCGGGATTCGCTGCCGGCTGAACCACTTCCTTCCGCGTCTGCTGCGCGTCCAGCGCCACCGCCGCGGCCAACAGGAAAACGATCGCTCTCATCGCGCACCTCCTAACTCCACGCCGCGCGTGGAGACGTAATACTTGGCCAGCATATAATCCTTCTCCCACGCCGGCAGCGACCCCGGCGACCGCACATACTCGAAAAATCGGTTCGTCACCTGCGCGAAGTGCGCCTCGTGCCCCACCCGGAACTTCTCCGGAATGGTGAGGCGCAGCCCGCGTTCCGTGTCCTCGATCCCCAATCCCGGCCAGCGCGTCTGGAGCGCCGCGACCTTCTTCTTCACGGCGGCCGCCGTTTCCGCCCGCGAACCCCGCGCCACGACGTACAACTCCGGCACGAACTTCTCCGCCGCGCCCTGCCGGATCTCGACCGACGCCTTCGTCCCGCGGAAAAAGGCCTCGTACACGTCACCCGAACCCGCTGGTGCCTCCCAGTTCCACACAATCTCCAGCTTTACGTGGACGCCCCGCAGCCAGTAGTCGACCGAGTTGTTGCAATAGTAATCGAGCCTGCCGTCATGCACGTGCGGTGCGAGCGCGGCCGGATACTCGGATTCGCCCGTCACCCGCCCGAACTGCGCCTTCGATAGCGTTAGAGGCCAGCGACGGCCCGCCGTGACCCGAATGTCCTTCCGGAAATCGATCTTCTGATCGGGAAACGCCGTCCACTGCACCAGGTCGACGACGTGCGTCCCCACGTCCGCCAAGCCTTCGCCGTACTCCGCGATATCGAAGAACCACGCGGGCCGCCGCAGCGGCACGCCCGCCACTGTCTTCATCACGTGATGCACGCTGCGCCCGACCACTGCCGGATCTGCCGCTGAGCCAGTCTCCATCTTCCCGAACACATCCGCATCGTTCACGAACTCGCGCTGCAGTTGCGACGTGACCTCGTATCTTTCGGTCATGATGTCGTACGCCGCCAGCTTCTTCTCCTCCGCCAGCGCCAGCGCGCGTTCCAACTTGGGCAGGTCCGCCGGCGAGATGATCCACGGTTTGTCCGCCAGCACGTGCAGCCCCGCCTCAAGCGCCGCCAGGATGCGGTCGATCTTGGCTCGATTGCGTCCGGTGAACACTGCGATGTCCCCGCGCCGGTCGCGCACGCGCTGATCGCGCAACATTTCGCCCATCGGGTCGGCGCTCAGATGAACGTCGAGGTCCCAATGTGTCGGATCTTCCTTCCGCGAGTTGAACAGCGAGATCCGATTCAGATAGTCCAGCACCTCCGGCCCGAGCGTCGCATAAACCGACACGCGCGGCGCGAGCGACGGATACATCTCCTTTTGAAGAAGCGTGGCGTGGAAATGCCCCGGGTCCACGATGATCAGTTGCATAGGCTTGGACTGCGCCAGGGCGCCCGGCAGGAGCGCAAACCACCCGGCGGCGCACACGATAAGACGCATATCACGCCTATGCTATCAGTCCGCCGCCGCGCCCTACGATTTAACCTCTGGCGTCTTCAAACTGTAATTAAACTGTCGGCCGAATCATGATATTCTTCCCTGTTCCTGGAGGTGCATCGATGCAGACACGGATTCGTGTGATCGCACTGGCCCTCGCCTCTTCGTTCATGCTTTGGGGGCAGGCCAACGCGAATAAGGCTCAGCTTTCCGGCACCGTTTCCGACCCGAATGGCGCCGTCGTTCCCAACGCCGCCGTCAAGATCCGGAATGTCGATACCGGACTGGTTCGCGACCTCAAAACCAATGACGAAGGCCAGTTCATAGCCGTCCAGCTCGACCCCGGCACGTACGAAGTGGTGGCTGAAAGCTCCGGATTCGCGGCCACAACTCTGAAAGACGTCGCGCTCAACGTAGGCGGCGCCGTCACCATC
>DASXAK010000101.1:0-29154 GCA_036406715.1 Bryobacteraceae bacterium
GATGACATCGACCACGAGCGTGTCGCCTTCCCAGTGGCCAATCGAATCGCCCAGGAACGAAGGATTGGGATCTTTCGGATGCGCGCGACCGTCGGTGTATATGGCGCGCCAGATGTGCGCCCCGCCCTCAAAGACAAACAGCACGCGATCGGGCAACTGGAAAATCTGGAACGGAAACGGCGTGGCCATCAGGCGCGGGATGCCGGGCGGAAGGCAGAGCCCTTCCGGATCGTCTTTTAATAACGTCGCCTGCCGCTGGTCGTAGACGGCTTTAGCCCAGGGCTGAAAGGGGACGTCGACGATTTTGTCGACCGGCGATCGCGCGGCCCCGCCCCGCCCATTGCCGGCCAAGTTGGCAATGATGCGCGGGTTCCACGAGCCCTTTCCGTTGCCCAGATCCGGATGCCCGTCAGGCAGGCGCGGCGCAGGCCGGGGCTTCGATACGGTCTCGTCGGGAAGGCGTCCGGCGATGATCGCCGCCTGGCTCCAGGCAGATGCAGTCGCGGAAACGAAAACCGCGGCGAGTACCGCCGTTGAAGAATGCCGCATGGAACCCACCCCCTCCGAACCACCCGGAAATCGGCCGTAGTATGACAGCCGGTTCCTGCATATGTCAAGGTAAAATGGCCCTTGCGAGGAAATGCATGCAACGTGAACCGATCATGGATCTGGCCCATCTAGGCCACTTGGAATTGTTGACTCCGAAACCCGAAGAGAGCCTCCGGTTTTTCGTCAATGTCATGGGGATGACGGAGAGCGGCCGGGAAGGAAACTCGGTTTACCTGCACGCCTATGACGATTATGAACGCCATTCGCTGAAGCTCACCGAATCGAAGGTGCCTGCCATGGGCCACGTGGCGTATCGGGCGCGTAGTCCGCAGGCGCTCGACCGGCGAGTTGCCGCTTTAAAAGGTTCGGGGTTCGACATCGGCTGGACGGACGGCGATCTCTGCCACGGCCCTGCGTTCGTCTGCCAGGATCCGGACGGCCACCGCATCGAGCTCTATTACGAAACCCAGTGGTACCAGGCTCCGGCCGAGCTCAAGCCCGCTCTCAAGAACCAGGCGCAGAAGTTTCCGGCTCGCGGCATGAACGTACGGCGGTTGGACCATTGGAACGGGCTGGCCGTGGATATCGTAGCCAATCGCGAGTTCTTCGAGAATTACCTGGGCTTCCGGTTGACGGAGCAGATCGTGCTCGATGACGGCAGCGAAGCGGCGATGTGGATGACCTGCACGAACAAAAGCTACGACTTCGCCTACACGCGGGACCACACTGGAACCAAAGGCCGTTTTCACCATGTCACGTACGCGGTGAACAGCCGGGAAGAAGTACTGCTGGCCGCCGATATTGCCCTGGAGAACGGGGTCCACATCGAGACAGGGCCGCACAAGCACGCTATCCAACAGACTTTCTTCTTGTATTTGTATGAGCCCGGCGGCAACCGCGTCGAAGTCGCCAACGCCGGCGCCCGCCTCATTCTCGCTCCCGACTGGAAACCGATTCGCTGGTCCGAAGCCGAGCGCAAAAAGGGGCAGGCTTGGGGACTGAAGACCATCGAATCGTTCCACACTTACGGCACGCCGCCCGTCGAAGTGGCCGTCAAGAAATGAGGCGAAGCCGGGAAGCTCTGGTCCTGCTGCCGGGCTTCTTGTGCGATCGGGCCGTCTGGCAGCAGCAGATCGATTCCTTATCGGATATCGCCGATTGCACTTGTGCCGATTACGGCATGCTGGATTCTCTGCCGGCAATGGCGGAATCGGTGCTTCGCACGGCCCCTGGACAATTTTCCGTGGCCGGCCATTCTATGGGCGGCCGCATTGCGTTCGAAGTGTTCCGGCTCGCGCCGGAACGGGTCAGGCGCATCGCGATTTTCAATTCCGGAACCGTTTCGCGGGCACCTGGAGCCGCGGGCGAAGAAGAAGAACGCGGGAGGCGCCGCCTCCTCGGCCTGGCGCGTTCGGCTGGCATGCGCGCGATGGCCCTGGACTGGATCAAAGGAATGGTCGCTCCGGCCCGGCTCACGGACACGCCGCTTGTGGAATCGATCGTGCAGATGTTCGAGCGGAAAACACCCGACCTATTCGAGGCCCAGATGAAGGCGCTGCTCACGCGGCCGGACGCGACCCCGGTGCTTTCGCAAATCCGCTGCCCGGCGTTGTTTCTCTCCGGAAGAGAGGACGGCTGGAGCACTCCCGCCACGCATGAAAGACTGGCATCCGCTGTTCCGGGCAGCCGTCTGGTTGTCGTGCCCGACAGCGGACACATGTCCACGCTGGAGCAGCCAGCCGCGGTCGCGCAGGCGATGCGCGACTGGCTACTGGAGGGTGGCGGGCAGTCGCCTGCCCGCCGCTAATTTCTAGGCCTGGTGGCTCCGCCAGCCTTCGTGGTAGCTCTCGCGAACCGTCTTTGAATACGGCACTGGGCTCACGACCGCGCGGATTTCAATCTGTTTGTGACGCTCGACCGTGGTCTTCTTCGAGCCGCCGCCCGATTCGCCCCACGTCAGCACCACTTCGGTGCCGATCTTCACATCGTGCTCCACGATGCCGAGCGAGAGCATCGAGCGCTCGTTATAGCTGTAGCCGCTGAACATGTTGAGTCCGGCTAACTTGCCGCGGATGGTTAGCTTGTCGTACGAAGCCGAGGTGTAATTCGAAAGCGGCAGGTCGATGTACTTGTAATGGTCGCCCTGTTCGAACATCGATTCGAAAACCTTCAGCACGTCTTGCTTGTTCCAGGCGAGCGTGACTTTCTTACGCTGCGGCTGGTTGGCCATCTGCTCCAGGGCCTTGCGGCCGATGAAGTCGTGGTCGAACTTCACGAACGAGCCATAGCCCATTTCGTACGGCGTCACGTAGTAGTCTTCGATGTTGCTCGATTCGAAGCTGCCGCCAATCGAGCCAGTGCCTTCGTAGCTCGCGGCCGGCAGCCACTGGCGATAAGCCTTCATTTCTTCGCCGGTATAGACGGCCGGAAGCGGGGAGGGAATCCAACCCGACTCGAGAGTGTTGGTAGCGTAGGCGCGGGCGCCGACTTGCACGAGGCCGAATTCCTTGCCCGCCTCGACAATCGCTGCGCGGATTTCATCGCGTTCTTCATACGGTCCCCAGATCTCGAGACCGGGAGCGCCTGCCATGCCGTGGCGCAGCGTGCGAACGGTACGGCCCAGGATCTTCATCGTGGACATGTTGAAGAACTTGAGATCCGGAAGAGGCCCGCCGTTCAGCTTTTCGATCACCGGCCACGCCTTGGGACCTTTGATCTGATAGCGGTAGCAGGTCCGGTTGACGGCCCGGCCGCCGGCAATCGACGGAGAGCGGTCGTCGCGGGTGATCTTGACTTTGAACTGGCCGGTCTGGCCATGGAATTCAATCCAGGTTGCGGCAGGCGCGCGACCGACGAAAACCAGGCTGTTTGGCGCCAGATTGAACAGGATGCCGTCGCCGATCACATGGCCGCTGTAGCTGCACGGCGCGAACTGTTTGGCGCGGTCGACGGGGAAATTGGCAAAGCTGTTGAAACCAAGATGAGTGACCAGCTTGAGCGCGTCGGGTCCCTCAATATAGACGTTGAACATGTGATGAGACTGGTCGAAGAGGACGCAGCTTTCACGCCAGGCCCGCTGTTCGTCACGCCAGTTCGAGTACTCGGACGGGACAACGGGGTAAACGTACGCTCCGATCTGTGAATTGCGAAGCAGATTGACCGGATTCCCGGCGCTTTGCAGCAGAGCGTCCAGACTCTGCGCGCTTTTGGTTGGGGAACTCATTTTACTGGTAAAGCCTCCTATTGAAAACCGTTCATGATGGCCGGAACACCCGGCGGGCGGCAATGCTGCGACGTATCACCGAATTTGATACGGCTATTTCGAACTAAGAATGAGCGCCTTGCGGCGGGAAGCGTCAGCTTTTGCCTCAACGAGAATAACACGTCTCGCCGGTGCAGGCCTAAGGCCGGAGACCGTCGCGGAGCGCCTCCGGCGTACAATTGGTACTATAAAGGCTCAATCAGTATGTCTTACCGATTCATCGCTTTCTTAGCGGCCACTCTTCCCATCGCCCACGCGGCGGATGTGCGCATCGTCGAGGAGATCGTGGCCAAGGTCAATGGCGATATCATTACGCGCGGCGAAATCGAACGCCAACGGAAGGTGATCGAGGAAGAATTCCGGCGCGAGGGTCTGACGGGTACCAGACTGGCCGACGCGGTGAAGGAACAGGAAAAGAACGCGCTCCGTGACCAGATCGATCAGCTTCTGCTGGTGCAAAAAGGCAAGGACCTCGATCTCAAGGTCGATCCCGAAGTCACGCGCCGCATCGCGCAGCTTCAATCGCAGAGCCGAATCACCGATCCGGATAAGTTTCACGACTATATCCGGGAACAGACCGGCATGAGCTTTGAAGATTTCCGCGACCAGTTGAAGAAACAGATGCTGACGCAGCGGGTGATCGGCGATGAGATCAGCTCACGGATTTCTATCCCCGAGCCTGATCTGAAGAAATACTACGACGAGCATCCGAACGAGTTCATGCGGGAGGAGCAGGTTTTTCTGAGCCAGGTTCTGATTTCGACTGAAGGCAAGACACCGGATCAAGTGGCGGCCGCGCAGAAGAAGGCCACCGATCTGGTAGCCCGAGCCCGCAAAGGAGAGAAGTTCAGCGACCTGGCGCGCGACAATTCCGACGATCCGGCGACGGCGCGCGACGGAGGCCAGTTGCCTCCCTACAAGCGCAGCGACCATCTGTTGGTGAAGGACATCGAAGACAGGGTTTTCGCGATGAAGAAGGGCCAGGTCACGGATCCGATCAAGTTGCCGAACGGTTTCCTGATTCTGAAGGTGGACGAGCGTTTCGAGGCCGGGCAGGCCAGCTTTGAAGAGGTGAAAAGCGAGATTACCGAAAAGCTGGCGGGTCCGAAGATGGAGCCCAAAGTTCGCGAGTTCCTCAGCAAGCTGCGCGAAGACGCGTTTCTGGAAATCAAAGACGGCTATGTAGATAGCGGGGCCGCGCCGGGCAAGGACACGCGCTGGCGAGACGTGGTGGCGTTGAAGCCGCAAACGACCACGAAGGAAGAGGTCGCCGCCAAGCAAAAGCGAAAGTTGTTGAAAGTGATTCCGTTTGGGCATAAGAGCTCGGCGGGAGCAGCCCCGCCGGCGCAGCCCGCAACGCCGCCGCCGGCCACCGACGCGCCGCCCGCCAAACCATGAAGTCGCCGTATGTGAATGAGCTCGAACCGAATCGGGTGATCACCACCAGCTTTCTGGTGCACGCCAAAGAGATCCGGCAGAAGAAAAGCGGCGAGCTCTACCTTTCGCTCATGTTGGGGGACCGCACCGGCGAGCTCGATGCCAAAATGTGGGACAACGTCTCCGACGTGATTGATGCGTTCGATCGCGACGACTTCGTAAAAGTCAAAGGCCTCATCCAGGTCTTTCATAACCGGCCGCAGTTGACCATCCACAAGATGCGCCGGATGGACGACAGCGAGATCGATTTCACCGACTATTTCCCGTCTTCGAAGCGCGATCCCGGCGAGATGTGGAGCGAGCTGTGCGCTATCGTCGCCCAGTTGAGCAATCCACACCTGAAGCGGCTGCTCGAAGCCTTTCTCGGCGACGAAGAGATCGCAGCGCGTTATCGCCGCGCTCCCGCGGCCAAGCAGATTCACCACGCGTACCTCGGCGGCCTGCTCGAACACGTACTCTCGCTCTGCGGGCTGGCTCGCCTCACGGCGCAGCATTATCCCTGGGTGGATTACGACCTGCTGCTGGCGGGCGTCGTGCTGCACGACATCGGAAAGATCTACGAGCTGAATTACGAGCGTGGTTTTTCGTATTCCAATGAAGGCCAGCTGCTCGGGCATATTTCCATAGCGCTGCGCATGGTGGCGGACAAGGTCAGCCGGCTGCCCGATTTCCCGCGAGAACTGCGGGCCCTGGTGGACCACATGATCCTCAGCCATCACGGGCAGCTCGAATTCGGCTCGCCCAAATTGCCGCAATTTCCCGAGGCTCTGCTGCTGCACTATATCGACGACATGGATTCCAAGATGGAGTGCATGCGCGCGCTGATCGCCAATGATCGGCAGGTGGAGGGTTGTTTTACGACGTACAGCTCGGCATTGGAACGGCCGGCGCTGAAGAAGAGCCGCTATCTCAATCCGGAGCCGGAGCCGCCGAAGCCACTACAATCGAACGGGACCAGTGGCTCGTCGCAGCGGGCGCCGGTCCCGTCCGAGGCAGCTCTTCATCCTTTATTCGCTTCCAAACCAGTCTCGGTCTTCGCGGACAAATTGAAGGAAGCGCTCGCGCCGGCGGAGCCCGAGCCGGAGAACTGATGCCGCGAACCGTGCGCGACATTCCGCCGCCGCTCGAGATGCTGTGCCTGAAGGCGCTCTGGGCGCTCGGCGAGGGGAACGTGAGCGAGATTCGCGAAATCGTCGGCCGTTCCCGCGCGCTAGCCTACACGACAATCATGACGGTGCTGGAGCGGCTGGTGCGTAAGGGCAAGCTCACACGCCGCAAGGTCGGGCGTGCGTACGTATACTCCCTTCAGGTTTCGATGGAGAACATGCGGCGGGCGGCCGTACGCGAACTGGTGGATGGGTTGTTCGACGGATCGGAAGAGGAGCTGATCCGTTTTCTATCCGGTTCCGATCGGGCCATCACCGTGAAGCAGACGGTGGCGGAGGAGGCCCCGATCGACACGGTGCTGCTGTAGCGGCGTCCGCGAATGAAACAGATGTAAGACAGCTGGCCCCCTCCCGGTAGCGAGATAATGGTGGAAGTGCAAAACATTCTCCCGGTCCTCTGTTTTGTCCTAGGCTTCGCGCTGGCATGGCTCCTGTTTCGCGCCCGTCACCGCGAAACAACCGCAGCTTGGCAGCAGCGGTTCGAAGCTGAGCGCGCGGCCGCGGCCGAGAAGGGAGCGCTCTGGAAGGAAGCCCAGCAGAGACTCTCCGACGCTTTCCGCGCGCTTTCGGCCGACGCGCTGGCGCAGAACAATCAGGTATTTCTCGATCTGGCCAAGGCATCGCTCGGCCAGACGCAAGAATCGGCGCGCGGCGAACTGGAAAGGCGGCAGCAGGCTATCGCGGAGCTGCTCGCGCCCGTACAGGCCTCTCTCGAGAAGGTTGACACCAAGATTCAGGACCTGGAAAAATCCCGCGCGGGCGCATACTCCGCCCTCCACGAGCAGGTTCGTAACTTGGTGGACACGCAGGAGCACCTGCGGGCCGAAACCGGCCGGCTGGTGACGGCGTTGCGGACGCCCGGCGTTCGCGGCCACTGGGGTGAGATCCAGTTGCGGCGCGTCGTCGAGATGGCCGGGATGCTGGACCACTGCGACTTTTTCAGCCAGACCACCATTCAATCCGAAGATGGCCGGCTGCGTCCGGATTTGCTGGTGAGGCTGCCGGGCGGCAAAACCGTCGTTGTCGACGCCAAGACTCCGCTTGAAGCGTACTTGCGGGCGATGGAAGCCGGCGACGAGACAGCACGGCGGGCGCGGCTTGCCGATCATGCCCGCCAGGTCCGCGCGCACATGACGGCGCTGGCTCGCAAATCCTACTGGGAGCAATTCGATCGCGCCCCGGAATTCGCGGTGATGTTCCTTCCCGGGGAAAGCTTCTTCAGCGCCGCGCTCGAGCACGACCCTTCGCTCATCGAGGCAGGCGCCGATCAGAACGTCATCCTCGCCACACCGACTACGTTGATCGCTCTGCTGCGCGCGGTAGCGTACGGCTGGAGGCAGGAAAAACTGGCGGAAAACGCAGCCGAAATCAGCTCCCTCGGCAAAGAGCTGTTCAAGCGGCTCTCCGACATGGGAGAGCATTGGGGCAGGCTCGGCAAAAGCCTCGACCGCGCCGTCGAAGCGTACAACAGCGCCATCGGATCGCTCGAGACGCGTGTGATGGTGAGCGCGCGCAAATTCGCCGAGCTGAAGACCGCGCCGCTCGGCGTCGAGATTCCGACGCTGGAGCCGGTCGACAAAGCGGTGCGGGCCGCAAGCGTAGAATGATCCCACACGGCGCACTTGCGAAGAGGTGGCTGCGGACCGTCTGGTTCGCAGCGATCGGAGTGGTGATTGTCGCCTCGCTGTTGCCGTCCAATTCGCTCCCGATGCGGGCGCTCGACTGGCTGGATTTCAGCGACAAATTCGAACATGCCTTGGCTTATTTTGTCCTGGCGTTGCTTCCGGCGCTTCACGAGCGGCGTTCGTTCGTCGCGGCGGCGGCGCTCGGCGCCGCCGGCCTCGGCATCGCCCTGGAATATGGCCAGCTTTACTCGGGCTGGCGCGACTTTGAGGTCGGCGATATGATCGCCGACGCGATTGGAGTGTGCGGGGGTGTATTGGCCGGTCTTCGGCTCCACCGCTCGCGATGGATGCGATCGCTGCTGCAAGACAAAGCAGAGGAACGGCGCGATGCAGCCGCGACTCTACGGCGCTAGGGCGTCTGCGATTGAGCGATGCCCCGGAACCCCGCCCTTATCGGCGTTCTCTCCGACACGCATGGGCTGCTCCGAGACGAGGCATTCCGGGCGTTGGCCGGATCGGAGTTGATCATCCATGCCGGAGATGTCGGCCGACCGGAAATCCTCGAGCGCTTGCAAACCATGGCTCCGGTGGTTGCGGTGAAAGGGAACATCGATACTGGGGCGTGGGCGTCCGGGCTGCCGGCGCGGGCGGTCGTGGAGGCAGGGCCGGCGCGGATCTACGTCCTGCATGACTTGCACGAGCTCGATGTGAATCCGGCCAGCGCTGGTTTTCACGTCGTGATCAGCGGACACTCGCACAAGCCCTGCCGCACGGATCGGGACGGGGTGATTTATCTCAATCCGGGCAGCGCCGGGCCTCGCCGGTTTCGGCTGCCGGTCACCGTCGCACGCATGGACTTGGCTCAATCACCGTGGAAAATCGAATTGGTTAATTTGGAAATTGCGTAGCCTGTCACCGAATTTCGCGATGCTTCGAACGCTCATCTTGCGGCCGCTCGGCCGCGATCCCCTGCGCACGGCTTTGACGGTGATCGCAGTGGCGCTGGGCGTCGCGGTGGTGGTTGCGATCGATCTGGCGAGCGACGCCGCCACCGGCTCGTTTCGGTCGTCGATGGAGACGCTCGCCGGTAAGACCGACCTCGAAATTCTCGCCAACGGCGGGATCGATGAAGCCTGGATCGGACGGCTGGTTTCACTGCCGGTCAACGCGCATTTTGCTCCCGTGATCGAAACGCAGGTGGATCTTGCCGGAATCGGCTCGTCGGCGCTCTATGGGGTGGATCTTGCGGGCGCCGTCGAGGATGCAGCGATCGTTTCCACGGCGCTCGCTAAACGCATAGGCATCACGGCGCATGAATCGCTGATGCTGCCAATCGGCCGTTTCGCGGTGCAACGCGTTGTCGATGCCGGCGGCGCTGAATTCATCGCGATCGACATTGCCGCAGCCCAGAAGGCGTTGGACCGGTATGGCAAGTTGGACCGCATCGATGTGACGGTCGATCGCGGCGAAGATTTTGCGCGAGTTGAAAAGGAAATCACAACGCTGCTGCCCGCGGGCTATTTGGTCGAACGCCCCGGTGTGCACAACGAAGAAAATCAGCGCATGCTGCGCGCGTTCCGCTGGAACCTGCGAGTCCTGAGCTACATTTCGCTGGTAGTTGGCGCCTTTCTGATTTACAACACGATTTCGGTCAGCATCGTGCGGCGGCGGGCCGAAATCGGAATTCTGCGAGCGATCGGGGCGAGCCGCGCTACCGTGTTTACGCTATTCCTCGCCGAAGCCCTGCTTCTGGGGCTGGCGGGAGCGGTGCTCGGAATCTTCCTGGGCAGGCTGCTGGCCGGTGGAACCGTGGGGCTGATTGCCGGCACGGTGAACGCGCTTTATACCACCAGCCGTCCGGCGGCGGTGGAACTCACAGCCGCGGAAGCCTGGGTTGGCATCGTGTCCGGAGTCGCGATCGCGTTCCTGTCGGCATTCGCGCCGGCGCGCGAGGCGATGCACGTGCCACCGACCGAAGCGATGAGCCGAGGAGCGCACGAGCACCATGCCCGGCTGCGCTGGCGCCGTGCGCTGGCCTGGTCTATCGTTCTGGCAGTGCTGGCGGCGCTCGCTTCGCGGGTGGAGGCGATCGATGGCAAGCCCGTAGGCGGCTACGTGGCGGCTCTGCTGGCAGTCGGATCCGCGGCCCTTAGCTCTCCCGCGGTGGTCCTGTTGGTGAACTGGCTGACGCGCTGGATCGTCCGGAGGCGTGTGGAGAGTCTGCTGGCGGGCCGCAGCCTGGCGGCTTCGCTCTCGCGCACGTCGGTGGTCGTGGCCGCGCTTTCGACCGCCATCGCCATGATGGCGAGTGTCGGGATCATGGTGGCCAGCTTCCGTGAAACCGTCACCCTTTGGCTCGATGTGCAGCTCCGCGCCGATTTATATGTCGCGCCGGCCGGACGGATCGCCGCGGGTGAATATCCGCCGCTGCCGCCGGCGGCCGCCGATATTCTGAATTCCACGGCCGGAGCGGAGGCAGTAGATTTTTTTCATGCGCTCGAATTCCATTACCGCGGAGAGCGCGCCACGTTGGGCGCAGGGAATCTGGAGATCGTCCGCCGCTTCGGGCGCCTGCGCTTCCTGCCGGGCGAAGATCGCGATTCGATTTTGCGATCTCTGCCCGGACACGATCGCGCCATCGTCAGCGAGCCGTTCGCGAACAAATTTAGCATTCAGACGGGCGATCGCCTGACGCTGCCGATCGGACCGCGTGACGTGACGGTCACGGTCGCTGGAGTCTATTACGAGTATTCGAGCAGCCAGGGGTTCGTTCTGCTCGATCGCTCAACGCTTCTGAAATACTTGCCGGGGCAGCCCGCGACCAACGCCGCGATTTATCTCAAACCCGGTGTGGACGCCGCGGCCGCGCAGCACGAACTGCAACGCCGCACCGCCGGTCTCGGCATCAGCATCGGCCTGAACCAATCACTGCGGCGTAACGCGATCGTCATCTTCGACCGCACCTTCGCCATCACCTGGGCGCTCGAGGCCGTGGCCATCGTGGTGGCAATGCTGGGCGCGGCAAACTCCCTGCTCGCGCTGGTGCTCGACCGCCGCCGCGAGCTCGGCCTGCTGCGCTATCTCGGAGCGTCTTCGCGCCAAGTGCGCGGCATGATTTTGGTGGAGGCCGGGTTTCTCGGCCTGCTTGCCACGCTGGTTGGGTTGGCGTTGGGCTTCGCTCTTTCGCTACTATTAATATTCGTAGTCAACAAACAGAGTTTTGGCTGGACCATCCAGTTCCATCCCCCTGTAGACCTGCTGGCGGGCGCGCTGCTGATGGTATGGTGCGTAACGGTGCTTGCCGGCTTGTATCCCGCCCGGGTAGCGGCGCGGCTCGATCCGATCGACGTGATACACGAAGAATAATGCTGGAAACCAACACTCCCCGCGCCCTCGAAGAAGCGCTGCGCGCGCTCGAGAGCGAGTTTGCCGCATTGCCGGAGTTTCAAGCGCCGGCCGCGGGCGGGATCGCTGCCGTGATGGCTGATGTCGCGGCGCGGCTCGGCGACAACTTTCCCTATTTTCATCCCCTCTATGCCGGCCAGATGCTGAAGCCGCCGCACCCGGTGGCGCGGGCTGCGTATGCGCTTGCGACGTGGATCAATCCGAATAATCACGCGCTCGATGGCGGACGCGCCAGTTCCGGAATGGAGCGCGAAGCGGTGGCGGCCATAGCCGAGATGTTCGGATGGAGGGAGCACCTCGGACACCTGGCGGGCGGCGGCACGATGGCCAATCTGGAGGCATTGTGGGTGGCCGGGAGCCTGTATCCGGGAAAGAAGATTGTGGCGTCTGCGCAGTCGCACTACACCCACGAGCGAATCAGTGGGGTCTTGCAGCTTCCGTTTGCCAAAGTGGCGACCGATACGCGCGGCCGCATGGATCCGGCGGCGCTCGAATCCCTGCTGAAGGCAGAAGATATTGGCTGCGTGGTTGCGACGCTCGGTACGACGGCCACCGGATCGGTGGATCCGCTGCCGGATATTCTCGCGTTACGCGAGCGCTATGGTTTTCGCCTCCACATCGACGCGGCGTACGGCGGGTATTTTACCCTGGCCGGGAATCTCGGGCCGGAAGCGCGCGCGGCCTTTGATCGCATCCCGGATGCCGACTCGATCGTCATCGATCCGCACAAACACGGACTGCAGCCGTACGGATGCGGCTGCGTGCTGTTCCGCGATCCGGCCGTGGGCACGCTCTATAAGCACGATTCGCCGGCGACTTACTTTTCGTCGCGGCAGCAGCATCTAGGCGAAATTTCAATCGAGTGCTCGCGGCCGGGCGCCGCGGCCGTCGCGCTGTGGGCTACGATGCGGCTGCTACCGCTGATTCGCGGAGGTGAATTCGCGCGCGGGTTGGAAGCATCGCGGCGCGCGGCGCTGGCTTTACACGCGCGGCTGAGTGCGGACCCGCGGTTCAGCGTCCCCTTCGAGCCGCAATTGGACATCGTGGCCTGGGCGCCGCGGAACGGGTCGGCACAGCGGATTTTTGACGAAGCGGCGAAGCGCAATCTGCACCTTGCGCTGGCGCGCTTGCCGGGGGCGTTCTTCGCGAGCAGCGAGCCGGAAGTTCTCGCGCTGCGCTCCGTGCTGATGAAGCCGGAACACGAGCAGTGGATCGGATGCATCTGGCAAATACTGGATGAAGCAACCAACGCATGAACAGTTCTAACGCAGCCATTCGAAACATCGCCATCATCGCGCACGTCGATCATGGCAAGACGACGCTGGTCGACGCGATGCTCAACCAGAGCGGCATCTTCGGCTCGCACGAAGAACATGTCGAGCGCGTCATGGACTCCAACGAGCTCGAACGCGAGCGCGGCATCACCATCCTCGCCAAGATCACCGGCGTCCGTTATCAAGGCGTCAAGATCAACATCGTCGATACGCCGGGGCATAGCGACTTTGGCGGCGAGGTCGAGCGCGCGCTCAAGATCGTCGATGGCGTGATGCTGCTGGTGGATGCCAGTGAAGGCCCGCTGCCGCAGACGCGTTACGTGCTGATGAAGGCACTCGAAGCCAAGCTGCCGCCGATTGTGGTCATCAACAAAATCGACCGCCCGGACGCGCGCGTGGCCGAGGTGCTCAACGAAATCTACGATCTTTTCATCGATCTGGACGCTACTGAAGACCAGCTCGATTTCCCGGTGCTGTACACCATTGCCAAGACGGGCGTCGCCAAGTGCTCGATGGAAGACTCGTCCAATGATTTGCGGCCGCTGTTCGACGCCATCGTGCGGCACATCCCGTGTCCGGCCGGAGATTTCGAAGACGTGCTGCAGATGCTGGTAGCCAATCTGGACTACAGCGACTATCTCGGCCGCTTGGCCATCGGTCGCGTTTTCCAGGGAACTCTGCGGTTCGGCGACGACGTGGCGATCGCCAAGCGCGACGGCTCGCTCCAAACAACGCGCATTACGAAGCTGTATTCCTTTGAAGGCCTGAAGCGCGTGGACGAGACGATCGGCCGTCCCGGCGATATCCTGGCCATCGCGGGCGTGGAAGGGATTACGATCGGCGAAACCGTGACCAACGCCGAAACGCCGCAGCCTCTTCCGCCGATCCAGATCGACGAGCCCACCATCGCGATGGCGTTCACGATCAACACGTCGCCGTTCTCCGGCCGTGAAGGCCAGTGGGTCACGTCCCGCAATCTGCGCGACCGGCTCGATAAGGAATTGCTCACCAACGTGTCGATTCGGGTGGAAGAGCTGGGTCACGATACGTTCAAGGTGATGGGCCGTGGCGAACTACAGCTCGCCATTTTGATCGAGATGATGCGGCGCGAAGGCTACGAACTGGCGGTGGGCAAGCCCGAGATTCTCACCCGCACCGTGAACGGAAAAGTGCAGGAGCCCGTCGAGCACCTGACCATCGATTGCCCCGAAGCCTTCATCGGCGTAGTGATCGAAAAGCTTGGCCAACGCAAAGGCAAGATGGAGAAGATGGTAAATCACGGCTCCGGCCGCGTGCGGCTGGAATTTCATGTGCCGTCGCGCGGGTTAATCGGGCTGCGCAGCGAGATCCTCACCGACACGCGGGGCACCGCCATTATGAATTCGCTATTTCACGGCTACATCGACTGGCAGGGCGATATTCCAACACGCCCCACCGGGTCTCTGGTGGCCGACCGCCCGGGTAAAGTCACCGGCCACGCCGTGTTCAACCTCCAGGAGCGCGGCGAGATCTTCGTCGCACCCGGCACCGAGGTTTACGAGGGGATGATCATCGGCGAAAACGCGCGCGAAAAAGATCTCGACGTGAACATCGTCAAGGAAAAGAAGCTCACCAACATGCGCGCGTCCACGGCCGACGAAGCCATTCGCCTGGTGCCGCCACGGATCCTGAACCTCGAGCAGGCCATCGAATTTATCCGCGACGACGAATACGTGGAGGTCACGCCGGGTTCGATCCGGTTGCGGAAGAAGGTGCTGAAGGCCAACCAGCGCTGACGGCTGCGACCGCAGCCGTTTCCCCGTCCTCGAATAAAGAAAACAAGGCGTTTATCGACCAACGGCGGCTTGAGTCAAGCGGTTTTGGAAAAGCGAGCGGCAGGTCGGAGACCTGCCCACTGCCAGTGCTAACATTGGCTTAGCCGGAGTGGCCGTGACACGCGAAGAGGTTCTCGCCCAGCTTCGTGAAAGGATTGTCCGGTTCGCGGCATCCCATATTGCGAAGGAAGCCGCCGAAGATTTGGCGCAGGAGGTACTGATGCTCCTGCATGAAAAATACGCCCACCTGGAACGCCCCGAGGACCTGGTCCCGCTTTCCCTTCAGATCGCGCGGTTCAAGATGATGAGCTGGCGCCGCAAGGCGGTCCGTCATGGCGAGTATACGCAGGTCTCCATCGAGGACCTTCCTCTGCCTGATCTCGGCGCCAGCCCTTCCGATGCCCTGGAACGGAAGGAGATGCTGGAAAGACTGGAGGCGGCGCTCGGCCAGTTGGGAGAACGCTGCCGCGAGCTGTTCCGCCTGAAACTGGAAGGCAAGACGTTTCCTGAGATTCAGAAGATCCTAGGGGTGGGCGCGATCAATACGATCTACACTTGGGACCATCGCTGCCGCAAGCACCTGCTGGAATTAGTGGGCGGTAGTTGGGACAAACGATGAAGCGCGAAGAAATCGACAAATTGCTGGGCGGTTACGCGACCGGGACTCTCACGCCGGAGGAACGCGAAGCCCTGTTTGCCGCCGCACTCGACGACCAGCACTTGTTCGATGCACTGTGCCGCGAGGAGCCGCTTCGCGAGTTGTTGCAGGATCCGGTGGTGAAGGCGAGGCTGACGGCGGGGTTGGAACGAACGCCGGCGCCCTGGTATCGCCGATGGCTCCGCCCGGCGGCCTGGGCCATTCCGGTGGCTGCGATGGCGGCCGTCGTGGTGTCCTTGATTGTGGAGCGGCGTGCTTCGCAGCAGCCGATCACCATCGCCGAAGTACGTCAACTACGGCGGGAGGCGCCCACGCCCGTCCCTTCGCCGCTGCCACAGTCACTCGAGAAACGCGAATTGCCGGCTGTGGGGCAGGTCTCCGACTTGCAAAAGGACCTCGCGTTGCCTGCGCCGCCACGGCTGGCGAAGGAGCCGCCCACGGAAACGGCGGCTCCAACGGCGGCTCCACTGGCGGCAACTCCTCCTCCGCCTCCGCCCCCTGCTCCTGCTACTCCACCGCCCGCGCCGACCTCCGCGGCGGAACAGGTTCAGGTGGCTGGGACGTTTGGTCTCACCACCCAGCAAGGGCAGCAGGGTAACGCCGGGCTTCGAGTGCAGCCGGCAGGCGGGCTGGTAGGTGGTGTGGGAGGGCAGGCATCTCAGGATGCGCGGGCTTTGTTCTTCGGCGCCCCTGGGCCGGTACTGCAATTGAACGCGGTCGATACGGAGCGGAAACGCGAGGCGCGGGCAGCGAGAACGCAACTGATGCGTGCTCCGGCCCCCGCGACGATGCTTCTTGGGTTGCGCTACAGACTTTTGAGAAGGCCCGCGAATGGGGAATTGACCGCGGTGAGTCCGAATGAGCCGATCGAGGGCGCCGGCGAGCTGATCCTGCGGCTGGAAGCAAATGATTCCGGATATCTCTCCGTCTTCGAGCACACTCCGGACGGCAGTTGGCAACAGCTCAGCAGCCGGGCCACGCAGCGGCTCGCTCCCTATGACGTGGCGGTGGACGAGGGTTCGGGAACGAAGGAACTTTTCGTGGTGTTGACACGGCAACCTCAAGCTACCGCTTATCCGGTCCCCGAGGCGCGGCTCGATGAAGTGCAAACCTTCAACCCGGCCGAGCAAGCCACTTACGTCGTCAGCACGCAGACACCGATCCTGGCCTTCCCGATTACGCTAAGGCACAAGTAGGCCGCGGATGCCGCACGGCATCCAGGAACTGGCGGGCCACGCGTTGCGCGCCGAACTGCTCGACCCAATCCGCACCGCTCGCTACCTGCTCGGCCCGGGCTTCCGGGGAGCGGTAAAGAGTCTCGATAGCGGCTGCCAAGGCCTGTTGATTTTCAGGATCGACCAGCAGGGCGTGAGGCGCGACTTCCGGGATGGCCGCGGCTCGCGACGCCACGATCGGGCGCCGTGCCGCCATCGCTTCCAGTAACACGATGCCAAATCCCTCTTGCACGCTGGGCAGGCAGAACACGGACGACCGGTTGTACTCTTCGGCAAGAGCAGCACGCGAGACGTCGCCCAACCAGGTCACGGTCTGCTCGAGCTGGAGCTCGCGCGCGAGCGCGTGCAGCGTTGCCGCGCAGGGGCCGTTCCCAACGATTCGGAGCTCGAGTCCGGGGATCCTCGGCCGCACCTCGGCCGCCGCGCGCAGCAATACATCGACGCGCTTGCGGCGGTACAGCCGGCCGACGAACAGAACCGTGAACCTCGACGAAGCGGCGGGATGGCGCTCCAGCCAGTTGCGCCACTCGGCGAGGTCGATCAGTTCGGGAACCACCACCGGCGGACGAGCCAATCCGTAGAGCTCCATCGCCTGCCCCGCTGCATAGCGGCTGGTCACCAGCACCTGCCGCGCGCGGTGGACGTGCAGGCGCTCGCAGCGCGCCTGAATTGACATCGTGAACCGGGTGAGGCCGGATTCGAACCGCACTTCGTCGGCAATGACGCCTTTCAATGCCGCGACATCTGCGATTCGGTAGCCATCCATATCGAACCCGACGGTGACATCGAAGGCCGGCTCGCGGCGCAGCCGGCGATTGAACAGCAGCCGCTCGGCAGTGTAAACCGGCAGGTGGACGCGCGGCGTTTCGAATTCAACAGAGTGTCCGAGGGATTCGAGCGTGCGGGCCAGGACATACATTCCCACGTAGGTGCCGCTGCCGCGGGCGATATCGAGCGGAGTCGATGTGAGAAAGCGGAGACGCACTGAAGCTACCATGATAATTGGTGAAGAAAGCGATCTGCCTGTTGAGCGGAGGGCTCGATTCGGCGACATGTCTGGCGCTCGCGCGGCGCGAAGGCTACACGTGCTATACACTCTCGTTCGATTACGGGCAGCGGCATCGCGTGGAACTGGAGGCGGCGGAGAAGCTGGCAGCCCACTTCGGTGCGGAACGCCACATGCTGGCGCGGATCGGGCTCGACGCGTTTGGCGGCTCGGCGTTGACAGCGGATATTGCAGTGCCGAAAGCCCGCTCCGTGAACGCGATGAGCAAGGGCATCCCCGTGACTTACGTGCCGGCGCGCAATACCATCTTTCTCTCGTTTGCACTCGCCTGGGCCGAAGTGCTGGAGTGCTCGAATATTTTCATTGGCGTGAACGCGCTCGATTACTCCGGCTACCCCGACTGCCGTCCCGAATTCATCGAAGCGTACCAGCGCATGGCGAATCTCGCGACGAAGGCCGGAGTGGAAGGCCGCACGCGGCTGCGCATCCACACGCCCCTGATCGGGTTCCGCAAAGCGCAGATTGTCCGGCTGGCCGCGGATCTGGGTGTGCCGTTCCGCCTCACGCACAGTTGCTACGATCCCTCGCCCGAAGGCGTCCCATGCGGCCAATGCGACTCCTGCCTCCTGCGCCGCAAGGGTTTTGAGGAGGCGGGCCTTGAAGATCGCTGAGCTGTTTTACTCGCTTCAGGGCGAAGGCTCGCTGGTGGGTGTGCCCTCGGTCTTCGTCCGCACCTCCGGCTGCAACCTGCGCTGCGCCTGGTGCGACACGCCGTATACCTCGTGGCAGCCGGAAGGCGCTGAACTTTCGCTCGACCGGATTGTCGACGAGGTCAAAGCCCATCCGGCGCGCCACGTGGTGGTGACCGGTGGCGAGCCGATGATTGCGCCGGAAATCATTCCTCTCACCGAACGCCTGCGCCGGCTGGGGTTGCACATCACCATCGAAACGGCCGGCACGGTATTTCAGCCCGTGGCTTGCGATCTGATGAGCATCAGCCCCAAGCTCTCAAATTCGACGCCGAGCGGCAGCTTCTCGGCCCAGCACGAACGCCTGCGGACGAATCGGCAGGTGCTGCTCGATCTGATGGCGCGCTACGAGTACCAGATCAAGTTTGTGATCGAAAAGCCGGCGGATGTGGACGAAGCGCGCGCGCTGGTCTCGTCGCTCTCCGCCGACCCGCAGCGCGTCATCCTGATGCCGGAAGGCACCGACCCCGACCGGCTGCGCGAGCGCGGCATCTGGCTGGCGGAAATCGCCAAGGCCGAGGGATTCCGGTTCACACCGCGGCTCCACGTCGAGCTGTGGGGTAACCGGCGCGGCGTGTAGAATAAGCTCAACGTGGCAACGAAAACCGCTCTCCTCGCCGATCCGATTTGTCGCGAACATCTGGTAGGACGCCAACATCCCGAGCGCCCCGAACGCTTCGATGCCGTATTCCAAAGTCTGCAGAAAGCCGGCCTGGTGGAGCGCCTGACACGGATCGAATCGCGCACGGTCACCGAGGAGGAGATGCTGCTTTGCCACACACGCGAATACCTGCGCACCGCGCAGCATGACGTCGCGGCTGGCTACGCGTCGCTGAGCACCGGTGATACCGACGTTACGGCGAAATCCTGGGAGGTGGCTTGCCGCACGGCGGGCGGCGTGTTGAACGCGGTCGAAGCGGTGCTCGCGGGGAAGGCGCGGAATGCGTTCTGCGCGGTGCGGCCGCCCGGCCATCACGCGACGCCGAATCGCGGCATGGGCTTCTGCCTGTTGAACAACGTTGCGATCGGCGCCCGCTACGCACAGAAGAAGCACGGGCTTGAGCGCGTGCTGATTATCGATTGGGATGTGCACCACGGCAACGGGACGCAGGACATCTTCTACAGCGATCCGACGGTCTTCTACTTCAGCACGCATCAGTGGCCGCTCTATCCGGGGACCGGGCGTGCCGACGAAACCGGCGCCGGGGCCGCCAAAGGCACGAAGATGAACTTCCCGTTTCCGGCGGGCTCCGGCCGCAAAGAGATTCTGGGCGCGATCGAGCATTCGCTGGTACCCGCCGCTGCGCGATTTCGGCCGGATTTGATTCTGATTTCCGCCGGGTTCGATTCGCGCGTCGGCGATTTGTTGGGCAGCTTCTCCCTGACGGACGCCGACTTTGCGGACATGACTCGGGTGGTGCTGGAGATGGCCGCCCAGCATGCCGGCGGCCGCGTCGTGTCCGTGCTGGAAGGCGGATATGCTTTGCCGGGATTAGCGTCAGCGGCGCTGGCGCACGTGCAGGCGCTGGCGGCATAAAGAGCCGTCGTGGGGCAGGTCTCCGGCCTGCCAACCGGCCGGCAGGTCGGAGACCTGCCACGCTTGATATCATAGTTTTCCTTGGCCGATATCGTTCTCTCCTCAGATACCACGGCAGTCCGGCCGGGTGAAGAACTGGACGTCGCAGCGCTTGCGTCGTACCTGCGCGGAAAGATCCAGGGCAGCGCTCCGCTCGAGATCGAGCAGTTCCCGAACGGTCATTCCAACCTCGTCTATCTGATTCGGAGCGGCCGGCGCGAGTACGTTTTACGCCGGCCGCCGTTTGGCCCGCTGGCGCCGAAAGCGCACGATATGGCGCGCGAGTACCGCGTGCTGCAGGCAGTCCATCCGTATTTTCCAGAGGCGCCGCAGGTGTTTTTGTTGTGCGAAGATCCGGGCGTCCTGGGCGGCACGTTCTTTCTGATGGAGCGGCGGCGTGGAATTGTCATTCGGGATGCCGCACCCGCGGAACTGGCTGCCATTCCCGAGTATCCGCAGGTGCTGAGCGAGGCGTTCATCGATTGCCTCTCGCGTCTGCATGCGATCAATATCGAAGAAAGCGGGCTCAACTCACTCGGTAAGGCGGGAGGCTTCGTCGAGCGGCAGGTGCGCGGATGGGCCGATCGCTGGAGCCGTGCGCAGACCGAAAAGCTTTCTGATATGGACCGCGTTATCCAGTGGCTTCAGGATCGCCTGCCGGCTTCGGCTGAAGCCACCCTGGTGCACAACGATTACAAACTCGACAATGTCATGATCCGGCCCGCGGGCGATGGCATCGAGGCGGTGCTCGATTGGGAAATGGCGACGGTCGGCGACCCCCTGGCTGACCTCGGATTGACGTTGTGCTACTGGACCTGGGCCAATGTAGCCGCGCAGGAGAACGGGCACGCGCCGGCCGTGACCATCACGACGCAGCCGGGTTGGTATAGCCGGGAACGGCTCTTGCAGCGGTACGCCGAACGCACCGGCCGCGACGTGGCCGGTGTCGGTTATTACGAAGTGCTGGGCGTTTTTAAGCTGGCGGTGATCCTGCAGCAAATCTACTACCGGTTCCGGCGCGGGCATACAAGCGACCAACGCTTCCGCCACTTCGATCGGCAAGTGCGGGCGCTGGCCCGGCTCGCCGTCGCGCTGACGGAGACTTACCGTTGAGCCGGGTGTATCTGGTGCGGCACGGCCAGGCCGGCACGCGCAAAGCCTACGACTCGCTTTCGGAACTCGGACGGCGGCAATCGCGCCTGCTCGGCGAATATTTTGTGTCCGAAGGCCTCCACTTCGCCGCCGCGATTTCGGGCGCGCTCGCCCGCCAGACTCAAACCGCCGCCGAGGTAAGAGCGGCGTACTGCAGTGCCGGCATTCTGTTTCCCGAGATCGCGGTCGATTGCGGCTGGAACGAGTTTGATCTGACGCACGTGTATCGCGCGCTGGCGCCGCGGCTGTGCGCGGACGACACCGAGTTCCGCCGCGAGTACGAAGAGATGCGTACGCAGGCGCGCGCGGCAGAGCACGAACACGACGCCGTGGTGAACCGCCGGTGGCTGCCCTGCGATATGAAGCTGGTGAACGCCTGGATCGAAGGGCGATATGCGTATGATGGCGAAACCTGGCCGTCATTTCGCGCAAGGGTGATCGAGTGCCGGTCGCGCCTCGAGCAGGTGGCGCTGGATGGCGAGATCGTTATCTTTACTTCGGCCACACCCATCGGAATCTGGACGGCGGCGGCCATGGACATCCATGACGATCGAGCGCTGCGGCTGGCCGGCGTGCTGAGAAATGCGTCGTGCACGGCGATGCGGCTTCGGGCGGGCCACTTGCGTCTCGATTCGTTCAACAACATCGCCCACTTGGGCACGCCGGACCTGCGCACCTATCGATAAGCGGCGAACGATGCACTTCGATTTCTCCGACAAGGTGAAAGACCTCCAGAAGCGCCTGACGGCGTTCATGGACGAGCACGTTTATCCGAACGAAGCGAAGTACAACGAACATTGCCAGGGACCGAAGCGGTGGCATCCGGTCCCGGTCATCGAGGAGTTGAAGCCGAAGGCGCGCACCGCCGGGCTCTGGAATCTGTTTTTGCCCGCGAGTGAGCACGGGGCCGGTCTGACCAACCTCGAGTACGCCCCGCTGTGCGAGATCATGGGCCGCTCGCCGCTCGGCCCGGAAGTGTTCAATTGCTCGGCTCCCGATACCGGGAACATGGAAGTGCTCGAGCGATATGGGACGCCTGAGTTGAAAGAGCGATGGCTGACGCCGCTGCTGGCCGGCGAGATCCGCTCCTGCTTCGCCATGACGGAGCCGAAAGTCGCGTCATCGGATGCAACCAACATCGAATCGAGCATCGCGCGCGACGGCGATCACTACATCCTCAACGGGCTGAAGTGGTGGACGTCGGGCGCCGGAGATCCGCGCTGCAAAGTGGCTATCTTCATGGGGAAGACTGACCCGGCCGCGCCCAAACACAAGCAGCAGTCGATGATCGTCGTGCCGATGGACGCTCCGGGCGTGACCATCCGGCGCCTGCTCACGGTGTTCGGATACGACCACGCGCCGCACGGCCACGGCGAGGTTCTGTTCGAAAATGTGCGGGTCCCGGCGGGCAACCTGCTGTTGGGTGAAGGCCGCGGCTTCGAGATTGCGCAAGGCCGGCTGGGACCGGGGCGCATTCACCACTGCATGCGGCTGATCGGGGTCGCGGAACGCGCGCTCGAATCGATGTGCCGGCGTGTGCGGTCGCGCGTGGCCTTCGGGCGGCCTTTGGCCGAACAAGGCGCTCTCCGCACCGACATCGCGGCCTCGCGTATCGAGATCGAGCAGGCCCGGCTGCTCACGTTGAAGGCCGCTTACATGATGGATACGGTGGGAAACAAGGTCGCGCGCGCGGAGATCGCGATGATCAAAGTCGTGGCCCCGAACATGGCGTTGCGCGTGATCGACCGCGCGATTCAGGCGCACGGAGGCGCCGGTGTTTCCGACGACTTTGGCTTGGCCTGGGCTTGGGCCAACTCGCGAACGCTGCGGCTGGCCGATGGCCCGGATGAGGTCCATCGCGAAGCCATTGCCCGGTTTGAGCTAGCCAAGTACGGCGGCTGACGCTGATGTCTCTACCTCAGAGCTTGCGCGAGGGTCTCGCGATCCCTGCGATCGCCGCCCCCATGTTCCTGGTTTCCGGCCCCGATCTGGTCGTCGAGACATGCCGGTCCGGGGTGATCGGCGCCTTCCCTTCCCTCAACCAGCGAACCAGCGAGGGATACGAAGCGTGGCTGGTGGAGATTGAGAATCGGCTCGCAGCCAGCCGCGCCGAGTGCGGCCGCGCTCCCGCCGCCTACGGCGTGAACCTGATCGTCCACCGCACCAACGCGCGCCTGGAGCAGGACCTCGAGATCACCATCCGCCGGCGCGTTCCGCTAGTGATCACATCCTTAGGCGCGGCTCAGGCGGTCGTGGATCGCATCCACGCGTACGGCGGCGTGGTCTTTCATGACGTGATCCATCTACACCATGCACGCAAGGCGGCTGACGCAGGCGTGGACGGCCTGATCGCTGTCGCGGCCGGAGCAGGCGGCCATGCCGGCACCCTCAGCCCATTTGCGTTTCTTACCGAGATCCGGTCGTTCTTTCAGAAAACGGTCATTCTGGCGGGCGCCATCAGCAACGGCCGGCAGATCGCGGCCGCTCAGCTGATGGGCGCGGACCTGGCGTATCTCGGCACGCGCTTCATCAATACGCGCGAAAGCCTCGCGCCGCCGGAATACAAACAAATGATCGTAGACGCCGCCGCCAAAGACATCGTGTACACGCCCGCGATCAGCGGAGTCCACGGCAATTTCCTTCGCGCGAGCATTGTGGCGGCTGGTCGCGACCCCGACCGCTTACCCGACCACGGCGGCCTCAGCGTCTCCGCCGAAGGTGAACTCAAGGCATGGAAGAATATTTGGTCCGCGGGGCACGGCGTCGGCGATATCCACGATGTTCCGTCGACCGCAGATCTCTGCCAGCGCCTGATCCGCGAATACGAAGAAGCCGTAGCGCAGGCCTCCGGCCTGCCAAGCTGCTAAGTGGCGACGACGGCCAGGGCCCAACTTCCTTTGCTGCGAACCTCGCGAATGGCCGGCAACGCGAGTCGAACCGCCTCGACTTCCTGCAATTCGAATCCGCTGGCGAGCAGAATGCCACCGGGGCGCAGCGACCGCAGCAGATCGGGAGCCAGTTGGATGATTGCTTCCGGGCTGATGTTTGCGACTGCCAGGTCGGCAATCTCCGAGCGGACCGCGTCTGCGGAGCCGATGAACCCCTCGCCCGCAACTTCCACCGCGACTGGATCGATGTCGCAGGAGTAAACACGGGAGGCGCCGAGCAGCCGCGCGGCCCGGCCTAAAATGCCCGAACCGGCGCCTACATCCAGCACCGTCATTCCAGGCCGGCAGTAGTCTTCCAACCCTTCCAGACAGAGCTGCGTGGTTTCGTGAACGCCCGTGCCAAAAGCCATCCCGGGATTGACAGTGATCCGAAAGCGGCCCGCCGGCGTGGAGTCGTTCCGCCATTCGGGAACCAGGAAAAAACGCCGGCCCACCAGCAGCGGTTGCAGCAGATCCCGGGCTTCCTGCACCCAGTCGCGCCGCTCCTCGCTACGCGCGGTCGAGCCTGGATAGCGACCGAGGATCATCGCACGATCCGCGCCGTCTTCGAAGAAAGCGCGCACGCGCTCCTCATCCAGCTCGACGATGCCCGCCGAGCCCAGTTCCCACAATTCCGCAATCAGCAGATCGCGCTCGTCGGACGGGCATTCGATTTCCAGAGAGAACATGGGGTGCTATCGTGAAATTTCAGCGCATGAAACTACAAGGTATTTTCCCACCCATCGCCACTCCATTCGACCATGCCGGAAACCTGTACGTCACCAAGGTCCAGCACAACGTGGAAAAGTGGAACAAAACGAACCTGACGGGATACGTGGTGTGCGGCTCGACGGGGGAAGATGTTTTTCTCAGCTCCGAGGAGAAATGCACGCTTTGGGAGCTGGTCGCCAAATACGCAGCGCCGGAGAAACTGCTGATCGCGGGCAGCGGCGTCGAGAGCGCCAAGGAAACCATTTGCCTGACCAACCGAGCGGCCGAGCTGGGCTACAAGGCCGCGCTCGTGCGCACGCCGCATTATTTCAAGAACCAGATGACCAAACCGGAAGCGCAGATGCTCTACTTCCGCACGGTCGCGGACCAGTCGCGCATTCCGGTTCTGCTGTACAACTGGCCGCAGATGACCGGCGTCGACCTCCCTTCAGAGACGGTGGTGGCGCTCGCTGGACATCCGAACATCATCGGCATCAAGGATAGCTCGGGGAATTTGCAGCGCGTGATGGAGATCGTCCGGGAGGCGCCCAAGGGATTTCAGGTGCTCGTCGGCTCGGCGCAGGTGCTTCTGCCTTCCCTGATGATGGGCGCGAGCGGCGGGATCCTCGCGTTCTCCAACCCCGCGCCGTATGCCGCGATCGCAATTTGGGAAGCCTTTCGCACTCGGGAGGATGAGGCGGCACGCGATTGGCAGGACCGCGTCGGGCGCGCCGCCGCACGCACCGCCAAGTACGGCATCCCCGGTCTGAAGCATGCGATGGACCTCAACGGTTACTACGGAGGTCCGCCGCGCGTGCCGCTGAGCGCAATTGGTCCGGATGCCAAACGGGATGTCGAGGAAGCGTTTCGGGATTTGAAGGGTTAGACCGCGGGCCGTTCCAGCAGCGATTCCGCCGGTTCTTCGGAAAAGTTCTGGAGCGAATCGAGCGATTCAAGAACCCGCTCGAGCAGGCTGTCGGTCTGGGAAACGGTGGTCTTCAAAACTTCGATCGAGTGCGCTTGCGTGCTCAGCCTGTCATCGAGGGACGACATAGTTTTAGAGAGCAACTGCTCCATGGCGCTGACGATTTGAGCCGTGGACGGAATATTGGCCAGCTTGGCGGCATGCTCGTCAAGGCGAGTCTCGATTTGTCCGAACCGGTCGGCTTGCGTCTTTTCCTGCGTGCCTAAGCGGGCTTCGAGGTCGGCGACCGACTTCTTCAGATCCCGGATCGCGCCGGCATCGGCGCCAGAGGATTCACCACGACGGGCGCTCGTCAGCGCTCCGACGGTCACGCCGGCTATAAATATCGCCGCTCGCGGCACGTAGCTGAGGACACTAGCCATCCGTGATCCACTTATAATACACGGGCGGATCTTGATGCAAGTACTACATTTAGTAACCAACGTACTAGGTACGAACGCTCATTGAAGGTTGGGGATCAAACTGGCATTATTTCTAAGCAAGATCCTTCATCCAAGGGAGATATTATTGGGCCCTGGCGGGCAATCCGGGGCGGTTCGCGGCCGTCGCCTATCGTATCCGTTTCTATTGGAATGTGACCGGAGTGGACGTGTGCTCTGGATGAGCGAGTACACTCGAGCCACGCTCGGCGCATCTGCCAGCCTGATCGGAACGATTCCCCACTGGCATGCCTCGAACTCGCACTCACAAGAACGGCCAGCAGAGTTAGTGTATACACGACTACTGGAACTGGGCGGTACAGTGCTGGTCGGAGCGCGGCCAATACAGCCGGCCGAGAAGGCTCCGGAAGAAAATGAA
This sequence comes from Bryobacteraceae bacterium, assembly GCA_036406715.1. Taxonomy (GTDB): domain Bacteria; phylum Acidobacteriota; class Terriglobia; order Bryobacterales; family Bryobacteraceae; genus PSRJ01. The sequence goes on from DASXAK010000101.1 coordinate 26,330, forward strand.
GCGGTTTTACTTCGGTTGCAGGGAAGGTTATCGTTGCAGTATTTTCGCTTGCTCAACGCGGAGCGGCGGCTGGCCCGGCAGGCCCGGCACCTCCGGCGTCCGGGCGGAATCCGGGCGCTGCGGCAGATCGAACTCGAACGGGAACGACTCGGACGCGAGTTGCACACGGGAGTCGGCCAGCAGCTCTCAGCCATCCGTCTGCAAGCCGAAACCATCGCGGCGGAGATACCGGGCACTGCCAACCCCGCGCGGGAGGCCCTCGACCGCATCTTTGCGCTGACGACCGACGCTCTGGAGCAGGTTCGTTCGGTCTCTAAACGGCTGCACCCGCCCGAGTGGCAGCGGCTCTCGCTTCTGGCGGCACTGGAACAGCTCTGGGAACTTAGCGGAATCCCGCAACGTTTTCAAGCCTCATTTCACATAGGTCCTTTGCCGCATGAGCCCGAGCTTGAAATCAAGATCTTGTTGTATCGAGCCGCGCAAGAGGCTTTGTCCAACCTTATCCGTCATTCGCGGGCCAGCCGCGTTGATGCGATGCTGGCTGAGCGCGGCGGACAGGTAGTGTTGACCTTTCACGACAATGGCGTCGGGTTTGATGCCGCGCGCGTGTTCGCAGCCGCCAGCGTCAGCGGCGGAATTGGGTTGCGCTCGATCCGCGATCAAGCCGAAAGCCTCGGCGGAAAATTGACCGTTGCAAGCGGACCCGCTGGCACTACACTGGAGATTACGGCGCCATTTCAACCTGCGGAGTCATAGAACGCCGGGAGGAGCATGTCCGAACTGCCTGAAACGACCGTCATTCTCGCGGACGACCACAACATCGTGCGCGAAGGAATCGCGGCGTTGTGCGCCAAGGAAGGGATGCGCGTGCTCGGCCAGTGCTCGGACGGCGCCTCGGCCGTAGACATGATTCTGAATTTGAAACCGGATTTCGCGCTGCTCGACATGCATATGCCGGTGATGACCGGCGTCGAGGTAGTACGGAAGCTGCGGGCGGCCGGCTCTACCACCAAGCTCATCATTCTCTCGATCAGCCGCCAGGAGTCCACCGTGACCGAGGCCGTGCGCGCTGGAGCCGATGCCTATCTACTGAAGGATGGCCCTTCCCGGCATCTGCTCGACGCCATCAATTACGTCCGCGATGGCGGCGTCTACGTCTCCCCCCTGCTGCGAGGCGCCGGGTTGTTCGCCCAAGGCGAAGGCCGGCGTGAAGCCGACCCGCTCGCGACCTTGAGCCCGCGCGAGATGGAGGTCTTCTCGCTCCTCGTCAATGGCCGGCGCGCCAAGGACATCGCCGACCTGCTCGAGATCAGTCCCAAGACTGTGGACACCTACCGCGCCAGCCTCATGCGCAAGCTGAATGTCCACGACCTGGTCGGACTGGTCAAATTTGCAATTGAGAGAAACCTGACGAGCACTTCCGTGGAGCGCTGATATCTATGCACTCGCACCGGGTCCCCGTCTTGGTGCGCTGGTAATCCTCCAGCGACCGAATCAGGTTTTCCACGGTTTGTCGGCGTTCATAGAGTCGCGCGAGCGCTTGGCGGCGAAGATCGTCCACCAATATTAATCGGTTACGTTCGGCAGAAGCGGGGGAGGGCAGCGTTAGCTGTGTCATCTACCAGATTTCTCCTAGTCAGGGTCGGGTATTTACGGCGTTCTCTAATGTAAACAAGCTAACACTCCCGAATCAAGAGAAATCTTATTACATTCGGAAAAATCTGTATCACGATTTTTGCGGAGGCATTCGCAAGCTTTTTGCGGACGATAATATCGTGATACGATATAACAGATGCCGGATGCGCCGTGCCTCACTTCCAGCGACTACACGGCACTGGGTGAATTTCGGTTCCGCATTCGTCATTTTCTCCACTTCAGCGAGTCGGCAGCGCGCCAGGAGGGCCTCGAACCGCAGCAGCATCAGCTTCTGCTGGCGGTTCGTTCACTGGAAGGCATGAACGGGCCGACCATCAGAGAGTTGGCGGATCATCTTCTCGTGCGGCACCACAGCGCGGTGGGATTGATCGACCGCATGGAGGAGCGCGGGTTGATCGAACGAGTCCGGGGCCATGATGACCGCCGCCAGGTGCAAGTACGTCTGACGGCGCTGGGTGCTGAAAAGCTCGAGCGACTGTCCGTCACGCACAGCGCCGAACTACGCAACTCCGGACCCGCGCTGGTGGAAGCCCTCGGTGCGTTGTTGGAGCGGTTAAAGAAGGAGTAGGATGTTTTCAAGTCTCGTTAAAGCGATTCGCAGCCTCAAGGACCGCCGGGAGCCCTCCGGCCTCGAGTCTTTGGGCGATTTCACCACCACCAGTAGAGTAGTCGCGATATCCGCGCTGGCGGTCGGTATCGGGGTTGTCAGCGCCTATGTCGCGCTGGCGCTCCTTCGTCTGATCGGGCTGTTCACGAACCTGTTCTTCTACGGGCGGTGGAGCTCGGCCCTCGTCTCACCGGCGACCAACAGATTGGGGCTGTGGGAAGTGTTGGTGCCTGTGGGCGGCGCTTTGGTTATCGGGTTCATGGCAAGGTACGGGTCGGAGCGCATCCGTGGGCACGGGATCCCAGAGGCAATCGAGGCAATTCTAATCAACGGCAGCAAAGTGCAGCCGAGAGTTGCGATCCTGAAGCCTCTTTCGAGCGCGATATCGATTGGTTCGGGCGGACCGTTCGGCGCCGAAGGGCCGATCATCATGACCGGCGGCGCATTCGGGTCGATGATTGCGCAGCTATTCCATCTCTCGAGTTCCGAACGGAAAACGCTGCTGGTAGCAGGCGCGGCGGCCGGCATGTCCGCTACCTTCGCCTCACCCGTGGCGGCGGTG